>CAZIXP010000008.1:0-54992 GCA_964543245.1 uncultured Starkeya sp. | reverse complement strand
TGTGCGAGGCGGTCACGCGTAGCCCCAGCGGGCGCCACAGGGCGACCTGGGCCGCGACCATCATCCCCACGCCGCGGACCGGGATCTGGGGGCGCCCGAGGAACGGCAGGCGGAACGAGGCGTAGACCGGCGCGGCGGTGAGGACGAGGCAGACGTTCTGGCCGCCGAAGCCGAAGGAGTTCGACATCACCCGCGCCACCTGCGCGTCGCGGGCGACGTTCGGCACCACGTCGAGCGGGATGGCCGGGTCGGGGATCTCGTAGTTGATGGTCGGCGGAATCCGGCCGTTCTGGATGGTCAGCAGCGAGATCACCGCCTCGATCGCGCCGGCGGCGGTGAGGGTGTGACCGATCATCGACTTGTTGGAGGAGACCGGGATGCTGCCCAGCCGCTCGCCGAACACGGCGGACATGCCGGTGAACTCCATGCGGTCGTTCTCCGGCGTCGAGGTGCCGTGGGCGTTGATGTAGTCGATCTCGTCCGGCGACACCCCGGCATCGGCCAGCGCGTTGCGCATGCAGCCGATCACCGGCTTGGCGTCCGGCGAGGAGCGGGTGCGGTGGAAGCTGTCGGCCATCTCGCCGACGCCCTCGACCACGCCGAGCACGCGGGCCCCGCGCGCCACGGCATGCTCCAGGCTCTCCAGCACCAGCGCCCCGGCGCCCTCGGCGATGATGAAGCCGTCGCGGTTCTTGGCGAAGGGGCGGGAGGCGCCCGCCGGATTCTCGTTATGGGCGGAGAGCGCCGAGAGCAGCGAGAAGCGGATGAGCGCCTCGGCCGTCACCGAGCCGTCGGTGGCGATGGAGAGCGCGGCGTCGCATTCGCCGCGGCGGATCGCCTCCACCGCGAGCTGGATCGAGGTGTTGCCGGAAGCGCAGGCGGTGGAGAGCGAGATCGGCTGGCCCCGGGTGCCGAAGCGGTCGGCGAGGTGATCGGCGATCGAGCCATAGACGAAGCGCTCGTGCCAGTCGCTGTGGTCGTTCACCTCGGCGGCGCGGAGCAGGTCGTCATAGGTCACCGGGCCGTTCGGCGCGGCCTCGCGGGCGAGGATGCGGCGCTGCGGCCATTCCAGCTCGATGGGCGGCACCGCGCAGAACAGCGGGCCGGGGAAACGGCCGCCGCTGCCGATGCCGGCCTCGGCGATGGCCTCCTCGGCGGCGAGGGCGGCCAGTTCCTCGGAAAGATCGGGCGCGCTGCGGCGACCGCCGGGCAGGTAGTCCACCGTGCCGGCGATGGTGGTCTTCAGCGTGTCGATCGGGAAGCGGGTGATGCGGTGGATGCCGGACTCGCCGGCGGTCAGCTTGGCCCAGTTGTCCTGCTTGCCCTGGCCAAGCGACGTCATCATGCCCATGCCGGTGACGACGACGACCGGCCGTCCGGCCTTGTCGGTATAGGACGTCATGATCTGCTCCCCGGACCTCCCGCGCCGCGGGAGCCCGTGTTCGTCAATGCGGTTGTCAGTCCGCGCGCTCGACGAGCGCGAGGCCTTCGCCGCGCCAATGCCCCACACCGGTCACGATGGCACGGGAAAGCGGGCCATCGAAAGGTTTTTCCACGCTCTCGCCGGCCAGCGGTCCGAACAGCCGGCCATGGGAGACGGTGAGCGCCGCCAGCGCCAGCGCCACCGGGAACTGCGCCTCGAGGCTGTGGCCGACGCGGTCGGTCACCGAGCGCACCGGCAGGCCGGTCTTCGCGAGCACGGCGACCTCGGCCCGTGTCGGGATCGGCGCGCCGCAGGCGCCGGAGAGCACCGCGGTGCCCTCGTCCAGCGGGCCGGCCTTGGCGATGAGGCCTTCCAGAACCGCCTCGATCTCGCCATCGGTCGAGCGGCGGGCGCGGTCGGACCAGACGCCGGAAAGCCGGGCGATCGGGGTCGCGCCGCGGGCGCGGGCATGCTCGGCCGATTCCAGCACCAGGAAGGCGCCGGCGGAGCCGGAGGGTACGCCGTTCGCTTCCGCCAGAACCGGCGACCAGGGCGCGTGCATGGCGAGATGGCGCAGCGCGAAGAGCAGCAGCATGTCGCGCCGCTCGGCATTGTAGGCCCCGCCGACCAGCGCGATCTCGGAGGTGCCGGCGGCGATGCGCGACCAGCCGATCCGCACCGCGTCGACGCCCGAGCTCTCCTCGCCCATGAAGGTGCGGGACGAGCCGGTGACGCCGTGGACGATGGAGATGTTGCCCGCCAGCAGGTTCGAGAGCTGGGCGAGGAACAGGGTGGGGCGCAGATCCGCCTGCAGCCGCTCGCTGAGATAGATGTCGGGGTTCGGCTGGTTCTCGATCTCGCTGAGGATCGAGCCGTCGACGCTCTGGTCGCGCTCGCCGCCGCCGGCGGCCACGACCATGTCGGTGCGGCCGAGAATCTCCTTGTCGCCCTTGATGCCGGCGGAATCGAGCGCCAGCCCGGCGGCATAGGTGCCGATGCGCTGCCAGGGCTCCATCTGCCGCTGGTCGCCCTTCTTGGGGATCTGGCGGTCGAATTCGATCCTGGCGAGGGGGTGGACGACATAGGGGGCGAACGCCGCCTCCTCGCGCACCGGCGCGGGGTCCTGCGCGAGGGCGGCCCAGTGGGCGTCGAGCCCCTCGCCGAAGGAGGAGACCAGCCCCACGCCGGTGATCCACACCTCGCGGCGGCCCGGCTGGCGACGATCAGACATGGGAGAGCTTTCCGAGCTCGGCGCAGGACGCCGGTCCTTCTGGGGTCGCGCCGTCCAGCCCCGGGGCGGTGGCGGCAGCGGCTTCCTCCGCGGCCCCGGGCATCGGCATGCGGATGCGCTCGGCGGTGGAGAGCAGGTAGCCGCGCAGCTCCGGCGCCGGGAACGGCATGGTCTTGAGGGTGAGTTCGGCGTCGCAGACCAGCTTGCCCTCGACCCGGCCGCGGGCGGCGAGCCGGCCATAGCCGGAGCCGTCATGGAGCAGGGTGGCCTCGATCTCGATGGTCTGGCCGGGGGTCACGAAGGTGCGCAGCTTGGCCTTCTCGACGCTGGCGAGGAAGGCCATGCGGTCGAAGCTGTGCAGGCGCAGCAGCAGCATGCCGCAGCTCTGCGCCATGATCTCGATGAGCAGCACGCCGGGCAGCAGGGGATGGCCGGGGAAGTGGCCCTCGAAGATCGGGCTTTCCTCCGGCACGATGTTGGCGGTCTTCATCGTGCGGGCCTCGAGGTCGAGCTCGAGGACCTGGTCGATCATCTGGAAATATTCGAGCCGCATTCCCTGCCCTGCCTCGATGCCTCCTGCCTGCGCCATCCGGCCCAGGCACTGTGCCTCCGGCGCCTCAGGCGCCGTGCCTCAGGCGCCTCAGGCGCCGTGCCTCAGGCGCCGGCCGTGCCTCAGGCGCCGGCCGTGCCTCAGGCGCCTCAGGCGCTCTTGGCGGCGATCAGCTCGTCGATGCGGGCGCACAGGTTCTTCAGCACGAAGTACTGCTCGGTGGTGGCCTTGCCGTCGTTCACTTCCTGGGTCCACTGCTCCAGCGGCAGCTTGATGCCGAACGCCTTGTCGATGGCGAAGGCGATGTCCAGGAAGTCGAGGCTGTCGATGCCGAGGTCGTCGATGGCGTGGCTTTCCGGCGTGATGTTCTCGCGCGGGATGTCGCACGTCTCGGCGATGATGTTGGCGACGGTGTCGAACGTGGAAGACATGAAAGCCTCTGGTCTCGGTTGGCCGCGTCCGGCCAAGGTGGGTCAGGTATCGCCAGCGACCGCGTCAGGGGCAGGCGGCTCCCGCAAGGATGACGGCCCGTATACCGAAGCAAGCCGGGCCTTTCAATGGCGGCGGCATGCCAATCCGGGTCGGGCGTGACTTCCGGGCATCAGCTTGTAATGTGCCCGTGCGTCATTGGGAGCGCCGGCACGGCCAGCGCGGCCGGATCATTCCCAAGCGGCAGCGGGCCGCGGTGCCGGTGCATGCGGGAGGTTTCCATGAAGGCTTTCACCACGCTCGCCCTCCGCGCCGCGACGCTGGGGCTGGGCCTTCTCCTCGCCGCCGGCCCGGCGGGCGCCCAGAACGCCGCGTCCAACCCCTCTGCACCAACCCCCTCTGCGACGCTCGTGCAGGCCCAGCCGGCCGGGCCGATCCCGTTGCCGAAGCCCAAATCCGTTTTTGTTATACCCGCCGCCGCGACTCCCGCCGCCACCCCCGCGGCGCAGCCGGTCCAGCCGCTGCTCAAGACCTATTCCCGGCCGGACCTCGTGGAGGCCTCCCGCAAGCTCGAGGCCCAGCTCCGCCGGGGCCAGAAGCCGCTGGCGAAGCCCGCCGCGCAGCTCCGTCGCGACGCCGACGCCGCGCTCGCCCGGGGCGATGCGCGCGGCGCGGCGGACCTCTACGCCCAGCTCGCCGCCGCCAGCCCCGCCGATTCCGGGCTGTGGCTGCGGCTCGCCCGCGCGCTGGTCGCAATCAAGCCCAAGCCGGACGAAGACAGCTATGTGCTGCTCGACCGCGCCGCCGCCGCCGGCTTCCTCGCCTATCGCCGGGCGCAGAGCGCCGCCGACGAGGCCGACGCGCTGTTCTTCCTCGGCCATCTCTATGCCGACCGCTCGATCTGGCGCGCCGCGCTCGACACGCTGCTGGCCGGGCTGGCGCTGAAGGAGGTGCCGGCGGAGCGCGCCTTCTACGAGAAGCTGCGGGCCGAGGAGGGATTCCGCATCCTCGACTACACCGTCGATTCGGACGCGGCCAATCCGCGCCTGTGCGTGCAGTTCTCGGAGAGTCTCGCCGGCGGGGCGGTGGACTACGCCTCCTTTGTCACCGTGGCCGGGCAGGACAAGCCGGCGGTGAGCGCGCAGGACCAGCAGCTCTGCGTCGACGGGCTGCGCCATGGCGAGCGCTACGATGTCGAGGTGCGCGCCGGGGTGCCCTCGGTCATTCCGTCCGAAACGCTGCAGAAGGCCAGCGCCATCACCGTCTATGTCCGCGACCGCTCGCCCGCGGCGCGCTTCACCGGGCGCACCTATGTGCTGCCGCGCACCGGGCCGCGCGGCATTCCGGTGGTGAGCGTCAATACCGCGCGGCTGAAGGTGGAGGTGCTGCGCATCGGCGACCGCAGCCTGCTCACCACCGCGCTGGACGGCAATTTCCTCGGTACGCTGCAGGGCTATGAGCGGCTTCAGCTCGCCGGCGGCAAGGCCGAGAAGGTCTATCAGGGCGAGCTGGAAACCGCCTCGCCGCTGAACGAGGACGTCACCACCTCCTTTCCGGTCGACGAGGCGGTCGGCACGCTGGAGCCCGGCGTCTATGTGCTGACCGCCGCCCCGGCGACCGACGGCACCGATCCCGACGAGGATTACGCCGAACGGGCGACCCAGTGGTTCATCGTCTCCGATCTCGGCCTCACCGCGCTGTCGGGCGATCGCGGCCTCACCGTGCTGGTGCGCGCGCTCGGCAGCGCCCAGCCGGTGGGCGGGGTCGAGGTGCGGCTGGTGGCGGCCTCCAACGAGGTGCTGGCCACCGCGACCAGCGACGCCAGCGGCACCGCCACCTTCGAGGCCGGGCTGATGCGCGGCCGCGACGGCTTCGCCCCCGCCGTGCTGGTGGCGAGCCGGGACGGCGACTACGCCTTTCTCTCCCTGCGCGACCAGGCCTTCGACCTCACCGACCGCGGCGTCGGCGGCCGGCCGGCGCCGGAGCGGCTGGACGCCTTCGTCACCCCCGAGCGCGGGGTCTACCGCACCGGCGAGACCGTTCACGTCACCGCGCTGCTGCGCGACCCGCAGGCCCGCGCGGTGCCCCGGGTGCCGCTGGTGCTGGTGCTGAAGCGCCCGGACGGGGTCGAGGACCGCCGGGTGCTGGCGGCCGATGCCGGCGCCGGCGGCCGCGCCGCCGACCTGCCGGTGATGGCCGGCGCCATGACCGGCACCTGGCGCATCGAGGCCTATGCCGACCCGAAGGGCGCGCCGGTCGGCACCGCCTCCTTCCTGGTCGAGGACTATGTGCCCGAGCGGCTGGACCTCACCCTCGCGCCCTCCGCCGCCACCATCGCGGCAAAGGCGCCCGTGACCCTCGCCGCCACCGGGCGCTGGCTGTTCGGCCCGCCCGCGGCGGGGCTGTCGCTCGAAGCCGAGACCGAGCTGCGCGTCGTCGACGAACGCCCGGGCCTGCCCGGCTGGCGGTTCGGCCGGCCGGACGACGGCTTCACCCCGGAGCGGGCGCCCGTGCCGGAGGTGCCGGTCACCGGGCCGGACGGCACCGCACGCCTCGCCATCGCGCTGCCCACCGCCCCGCCGACCGAGCGCCCGCTGGAACTCACCGTGCTGGCCCGGCTGGTGGAAGCCGGCGGACGGGCGGTGGAGCGCAAGGTGGTGCTGCCGGTGGTGCCCACCGCCACCGCGCTCGGGGTGCGCCCGCTCTTCAGCGGCGCCGCCCTCGCGGAAAATGCGGAGGCGGCCTTCGAAGTCGCGGCAGTCGATCCCGCCGGGGCGCAGGTGGCGCGCGGCGGGGTGAGCTGGCAGCTCTACCGGCTGGAGACGCGCTACCAGTGGTACCGCATGGGCGGGGCGTGGAACTACGAGCCGATCCGCACCACCCGCAAGGTGGCGGACGGCACGCTGGACCTGCCCGCCGGCGGGGTCGGGCGCATCGCCGTCCCGGTCGGCTGGGGCTCCTACCGGCTGGAGGTTTCCGGGGGCGGCGCCTCCACCGCCGTGCCGTTCGAGGCCGGCTGGGGCGGCGGCGCCACGGCGAACACCCCCGACCGGCTGGAGGTGGGGCTCGACCGCCAGCAATACGCCGCCGGCGACACCCTCACGGTGAACCTCACCGCGCGCTATGCCGGCTCCGCCACGGTGCTCATCGTCGGCGACGGCGTGCTCGCCTCGCGCACCCTCGCCGTGCCGGCGGGCGAGACCAAGGTCGATTTCCGCGTGGACCCTGCCTGGGGCCCCGGCGCCTACGCGCTCGCCTTCCTGCACCGGCCGCTGGACGTCACCGCCGGGCGCAATCCCGGCCGCGCCATCGGCCTCGCCTGGTTCGGGGTCGACCACGCCGCCCGTACGCTGCAGGTGGCGCTTGCCCCGCCGGCGAGCATCCGGCCGGAGACGACGCTCGCCGTGCCGGTGACGCTCACCGGCGTCGGGCCGGGAGAGGAGGCGTGGCTGACGCTGGCGCTGGTGGATGTCGGCATCCTGAACCTCACCGGCTTCAAGGCGCCCGACCCCAACGGCTTCCTGCTCGGCCAGCGCGCGCTCTCCACCGGGGTGCGGGATTTCTACGGCCAGCTCATCGACGGCATGCAGGGCAGCCGCGGCCGGCTGCGCTCCGGCGGCGATGCCGGCGCCGGCGGGCTGCAGGGCGAGCCGCCCAGCCAGCCGCCGCTGGCGCTATTCTCCGGGGTGGTGAAGGCCGATGCCGAGGGCCGGGCCACCGTCTCCTTCGAGGTGCCGCCCTTCGACGGCACCGGCAAGCTGATGGCGGTGGCGTGGTCCGCCGGCCGCGTCGGCCATGCCGAGGCGGATGTGGCGATCCACGACCCGGTGGTGTTGCTGCCGACCCTGCCGCGCTTCCTCGCCGCCGGCGATGCCTCGACGCTGCGGCTCGACATCCACAATGTGGAGGGCGAGGCGGGCGCCTATGGGCTCGACATCGTCACCGACGGCGCGGTGAAGCTCGATCTCGTGCCGAACCTCGTGCCGCGCTCGCTGGCGCTGGAGAAAGGCGGGCGGCAGAGCCTCGTGCTGCCGCTGGCGGGCACCGGCATCGGGCCGGGCCGGGTCTCGATCCGCCTCAGCGGGCCGGGCGGCCTCGCCATCGCCCGCGACTACGCGCTGGCGGTGCGGCCGGCCTACCCCTCCATCCGCCGCCGCACGGTGCAGACCCTGCAGCCGGGGCAGGGGGTGACGCTGAACGCCGACCTTCTCGCCGATCTCGTGCCTGGCACCGGGCGGGTGGCGGTGTCGGTGCGGCCGGACGCGGCGCTCGACGTGCCGGGCCTGCTGCTGGCGCTCGACCGTTATCGCTTCGCCTGTTCCGAGCAGCTCACCAGCCGGGCGCTGCCGCTGCTGTATCTCGACGAACTGGCGGGCGACGGGCTCGACCTCGAGCACAAGCCCGCGGAGGTGATTCCCGAGGCCATCGCCCGCATCGTCGCCCGGCAGGGTGCCAATGGCTCGTTCGGGCTGTGGAGCGCAGGGGGCAACGACCTCTTCCTCGACGCCTATGTCATGGATTTCCTCACCCGCGCGCGGGAGCGCGGCCAGCCGGTGCCCGACCAGCCCTTCACCCAGGGGCTGGACTGGCTGCGCAACAATGTCGCCATGGCCGGGGAGGGCAGCGGGCCCACCGCCGAGGGGCTTGCCTATGCCGCCTATGTGCTGGCCCGCAACGGCCGCGCCCCGCTCGGTGATCTGCGCTACGTCGCCGACACCCGGCTGGAGGAGGTGACGACCCCGTTCGCCCGCGCCAACATCGCCGCCGGCCTCGCCATGCTGGGCGACCGCGCCCGGGCCGAGCGGGTCTTCGCCGCCGCGCTGGAGATGATCCCGACCGCGACCGAGGCGGTGAGCGTCGGCCGCGCCGATTTCGGCTCGCCGCTGCGCGATGCCGCGGGGGTCGCGACCCTTGCCGCCGAGGCCGGCTTCCCCGCCCTCGCCAGCACCGCCCGCTCCCGCCTCGCCGCCGCCGCGGCGGGGGTGGGGCGCACCTCGACGCAGGAGGATTCCTGGCTGCTGATGGCCGCGCGCGCCGCCCGCGGCGCCGACGGGGTGGTGCTCGACGTCGACGGCGTCGGTCACACCGGCCTGTTCGAGCGGATTCTCGACCGCGCCGCACTCACCGTCCACCCCACCATACTGACCAACCATGGCGCCGCGGCAGTGGACGCCGCGATATCCATCGACGGTCCGCCCGCCGCGCCGGAGCCTGCCGCGGCGCAGGGCCTGACCCTCTCCCGCAGCTATTACACCCTCGACGGCACCACCGCCGACCCTTCGAAAGTCAAGCAGAACCAAAGGCTTGTGGTGGTGCTGCGGGTGACGGAGGCCGAGCCCGCGGCCTCCCGCCTGCTGCTGGTGGACTATCTCCCCGCCGGCTTCGAGGTCGACAATCCCCGCCTCGTCGCTGGCGGGGAGACGGGAACGCTGCCCTGGCTCGAGGCGACGGGAGAACCCGAACACAGCGAGTTCCGCGACGACCATGTCGCCGCCGCCTTTGATCGGACCCAAGATACTGAAACCACAGGGGATTTGACGCTCGCCTATGTGGTGCGCGCGGTCTCCCCGGGTCGCTACGCCCACCCCCCGGCGGTGGTCGAGGACATGTACCGCCCCGACCGCTTCGCCCGCACCGCCGCCGGCCGCACCGAGGTGACAGGGGCGGCGCCGTGAGCCGGGCGGGGGGCGGCGCGCGCTACGCCCCCTGGCAGCGCGCCGCCGTCGCCCTGCTGCTCGCGGGCGGCATTTTCGCTGGCGGAACATATGCTTGGCTGGAGGGCGTGCGGGCCGCGGCGCCGCCGGTGGCCGGGCTCGTCACCGCGGCGGAGGTGCTGGACCGCGACGGCCGGCTGCTCCGCGCCTTCCCGCTGGCGGATGGCAGCTGGCGGCTCGCGGCCAATCCGGCGGAGGTCGACCGGCGCTACCTCGCTCTGCTGCTGGCCTATGAAGACCGCAGGTTTTATAGCCACTTGGGCGTCGACCCGGTGGCGCTGGCCCGCGCCGCGCTGCAGATGCTGTGGCATGGCCGGGTGGTTTCCGGCGGCTCGACCCTCACCATGCAGGTCGCCCGCCTGCTGGAGCCGCCCCGCGCGCGCAGCTTCTCCGCCAAATGGGCCGAGATTCGCCGCGCGATCGAGCTCGAGGCGCGGCTCTCCAAGGACGAAATCCTGAGCCTTTATCTGGCCTTGGCGCCTTTCGGGGGCAACCTTCAGGGCGTGCGCGCGGCCAGCCTTGCCTATTTCGGCAAGGAGCCGCGCCGGCTCTCCCTCGCCGAGGCCGCGCTGCTGGTCGCCCTGCCGCAGGCGCCGGAAGCGCGTCGCCCGGATCGTGAGGCCGCCGCCGCCCGCGCCGCCCGCGATCGCGTGTTGCAACGCCTTGAACATCAAGGACTTTTCGCTGAAGGGGAGGCGGCGATGGCGCGCTCGGCCGCCGTCGCCGGCCGCCGCCGCGACATGCCGGCCTTCGCCGCCCACGCCACCGAGACCGCGCGCCGGGAGCGGCCGGCGGCGGCGGTGCAACGCCTCGCCATCGACCGCAACCTTCAGGAAAAGCTGGAGGATCTCGCGCGCCAGCGGCTGCGGACGCTGCCGCCGGGCGTCTCTCTGGCGATTTTGGTGGCCGACAATGCCAGCGGCGAGGTTCTCGCCCGGGTCAGCGGCGCCGACCCCGCCGACCGCGAGCGGGCCGGCGCGGTGGACCTGACCCGCGCGGTGCGCTCGCCCGGCTCGACTCTCAAGCCCTTCATCTACGGCCTCGCCTTCGAGGACGGCGCTGCCCACCCCGAGACCCTGATCGAGGACCGCCCGAGCCGCTTCGGCGCCTATGCGCCGGAGAATTTTGATCTGGAGTTTCAAGGCACTGTGCCGGTGAAGACAGCGCTGCAGCTCTCGCTCAACGTGCCGGCGGTGGCGCTGCTGCAGGCGGTGGGGCCGCAGCGCCTCGCCACCCGGCTCGCCGCCGCCGGGACCCGGCTGGTGCTGCCGGCGGGCGAGGTGCCGGGCCTGGCGGTCGGGCTCGGTGGCGTCGGCGTGCGGCTGGAGGACCTCGTCGCACTCTATGCCGACATCGCCCGCGGCGGCGAGGCCCGCCCGCTCGCCGAGCGGCCCGCCACCGACGTCGCGGCCGCCCCGCCGCGGCCGCGGCCGCGCCTCCTGAGCCCGGTCGCGGCCTGGTATCTCGCCGGCGCGCTGGCGGGGACGCCGCCGCCGGAAAACGCCCGGGCCGGGCTGATCGCCTTCAAGACCGGCACGTCCTTTGGCTATCGCGACGCCTGGTCGATCGGATTCGATGGAAAGCGGACGGTCGGGGTGTGGGTCGGCCGGCCTGACGGCCAGCCGGTGCCGGGCATGATCGGGCGGCAGGTTGCCGCGCCCGTGCTGTTCGATGCTTTTGCCCGGCTGGTGGCGCTTCCCGCGCCGCTGCCGGGGCCACCGCGCGGCGCGCTTCAGGCGCGCAATGCCGAATTGCCGCCGCCGCTGCGCCGGTTCGGGGTTGCAGCCGGCGCCGCGGACGCGGAGGGGCCGCGCATCGCTTTTCCGCCCGACGGCGCCAGCCTCGCGCTGGAGCCCGACCTTGCGCTCGCGCTGAAGGTCAGCGGCGGCCGCGGCGCGCTGACCGTGCTGGTCGACGGCGTGCCGGTGGCGGCGGGAGGTTCGTCGGAACGGACGCGGTTCTGGCAGCCCACCGGACCCGGCTTCTTCCGCCTCACCGTCATGGACGCCGACGGCTCAAGCGACAGCGTCGTCGTGCGGGTGCAGTAATTCTCTCGCCGACGGGCGGCGGCCCACCCGTGGCGGGCCGTCTCACACCCTCTCGGTACGCAGGAATCAGCGGCCGAGAACGGCGGCGCGCGGCACTTCCATGCGGGTCAGGCCACGGGCGGCCAGGGCGGTGTCGGAGAGGCGGGAAAGCTGCTCATAGCGCTGCGCGATGCGGCGGCCTTCGCCGATGGCGTCGAAGAACGCGGCGACCGCGGCCAGCGCACGCGGGAACAGGTCGGGCGAGGTGCGGTGGGTCAGGGAAATCGAGGTCATGGCAAGCTCCTGTATTCGGTATGCCAGCTATATAGGCTTCGTTGTGCGCTGCGAAAGCGGGTTCGCCGCATGTCAGCGATGCAGCCTGCGCATGCGGGGCAGGGCTGCGTGTGACGCAGCGTTACCAAGGCGTATACGGTCGGGGACAAGGAGCGGCGATCATGCTGCAGTGCGGCATGACGGGCGCCCGCGCAGGGGGCGGCGCCTCGATCGGGCGGTGGGGCCGGCCGGTTTTCGCGTCATCAACAGCTTTGGACGAGTTGTGCAGAGGGGGGTAGACCGCGCCGATGTGAGGCGCTATATCGCCACCACTCGCCGCCGCTCTGCCACGGTGGCGGGGCCGAAGCCTCTTCGGCCACACGGTCCGGCGACGCGCCGGACACGGTGGGGGATAGTTTAACGGTAGAACTGCGGACTCTGACTCCGTTAGTCCAGGTTCGAATCCTGGTCCCCCAGCCAAATCTCATGCCGCGCAAGCCATCCTCGCCTGATTATGCCGCTCGCCTGGCGCACTTGCGCGCGTGCGACGGCGAATCGCGGCCGGCATGGCTCTCGTGAGATGGCAACGAAGCGGGGCGGGGCGGATTACGGCTCGGACGAGGCGGTGCGGATGAGCGAGCCCAGCATGCCCTTGCGCTTGGCCTCATAGTAGTAGCCGCTGGCATAGAGCATCACCGCCCGCTTCTCGTCGCGGCCGGCGACCCGATAGGCATTGGCGAGATAGGCCACCGCGTAGGACATATTGGTGTCGGCATCGAGGAGATCCTCGGGCGTGCCGCGGAAACCGAGCCCGCGGGCGGTATCGACCCGGATCTGCATCAATCCCCAATAGGGCCCGTGCCGCTGGCGCTGGTCGAACTTGCTCTCCCGCCAGGCGACCCGACGCACCAGCCGCTCGGGCACGTTGAAGCGCTTGGCATGGCGCTGAATCAGCGCCTCGATGTGCGGCGGGGCGCGTTCGGCGCTCGCGGCGACGGGGCCCGTGTCGGGTGCATCGTCGATCGGGCGGGCGGCGTCCTGCTCGGGCGCCTCGGCCTCAGCCGTATCGTCGACCGCGGCGGCCACCTCCTCGTCCGGCGAGGCTTTCACCTGGGTCGCCACCGGGGCCGGAGCCGGCGCCACCTCGCGTCGCGGCGGCAGCGGCCCCAGTGAGGCGAGGACGATGCGCCCCTCGACGACGGCGATCCGCTTGGGCGGCAGCGGTGCCGAGACGGGAATGGCGGACGATACGGCCGTTTCCATCGCCGACAGCCCTTCCGACGGCGCCGCGGCATAACCCATGAGCCCCGACGACAGCGGCGCGGCGGCCGCCGGCTCCGGCGCCACGAGCGACGGGGGGACGAAGGCAATCACCGGCTGGAACACCTCGATCTCCGCGACGAGCTGTCGGCGGGAGGTGAAGCCGGTGCCGGGCAGCGCCTGCAATGGGGGCTGCGCCAGCCATCCCGCATAGGAGGGTGCAACCAGCCCGGAGGGCACGTGGGCGACGGGGGCCAGCAGCGCCGAGGGCACGCTGCCATCAGCCGACGGCCAGACCAGCGGCGATTCAGCTGGAACAGCGTCGTGCGCGGTCGAGGGATGCGCGGTCGGGGGTACCGGGGAAACAGGGCTAGGCGCGGTCGCCGCCGACACCGGCGAGATGCCGGTGCACAGGCCGCACAGAACCGGCCCCACCGTCGCCACCACCGCGACCGCAAGAGGCCTGCCGGCCATCAATCGTTTTGCCGTTCGCCATTCCACGCCGTTGCTTACCACATTTCGGCGAAAGTCGAAATGCCGCGCCGCGCCTTGGCGGGCCGCCCTTTTGCCTGCCGGCGCGCGTGCCGACCCGGCCAGATCGAGCAGGGCGGCGCGCCGGCGTCGGCGCACCACGCGCCAATGTCGCTCATTCCGCGACGATGAGACGGTCGACCACGCCGGAGACCCCGGGGGTGGTGACGGCCGCGTGGCGGACGGTGTAGCGCTCCTGGGCCGTGTGGACCTTGCCCTCCAGCGTCACGTGGTTGCCGCGCAGCTCGATGCGCAGCGACTCGGCGTTCTGGTCGGCGGCACGGCGCAGCGCCTCGCCGATCCGGCCGCGAATGGCTTCGGCAGTGGCGCAGGGGCTGACGGTGAGCAGATTGATGACGCACCGCAGACCGGCGGCGCGCCGCGCCGCTTCCTCGGCGGCCACCGCGATCCCGCGCGAGGCGACGTTCCCGGTGAGCGTGAGAAGATCGCCGTTCAGCGAAACATTGGCGCCGTCCGCACCAAGGCGGACGAGTTCGTCCTGAAGGCTGCGAAGACCGTCGGTCGGCATGGTTCGTCTCCCAGTCGGCATGATGCGGGGGCAAAGGTCGTGCGCGGCCGGCTCCGGGGCGGAAGGCGCACTCCGGGCCTGATGCGCCGGCGAGACAGTGTTCTTCCGTTAGGCCCGATCCCTCTCATCCGCATTGATCCTGCGCAAACCGCGCCGACGAGCAACGGACCGCGCCGCATGCGGGATGCCGTGCCGCATCCCGGCGACGAATGACGTAGAGGAATGAGGCATAGCGGGATTGACGCAGATCAGTGTGGTGCCAGGCTCAAAGTCTTACCCCTGCCTCAACCAGCGCAGGAGCTTCAGCATGATCACGCATTTCAAGAGCATTCTTGCCGGAACCACCGAAGAAGGCGACGAGCGGGCCTCCTCGGCCATCGGATATGCGCTCGGCCTTGCCAGCGCCGCCCAGGCGCATCTGACGGTGCAGGCGGCCTCGCTCAAGATGGCCATTCCGTTCTCGGCGGTGGGCCGGTTCGCCAGCGACATCGTGGCCAGCGAGAACCGGCGCCTGCACGAACTGGCGGAAACGATCGCCCGGGACGCCGGCCGCGACGCTGAGCAACTCGGCGTCTCATGCTCGCTGGAGACGCCCCAGCTGTCTTTCCCCGATCTGGTGGAAGCCTTCCTCTGTCAGGCCCGCGTTCATGACGTTGCGGTGCTGGACGCGGTGGACAGCGTGGTCGACCTCGACCGGGCGCTCGCGGAACGGGTCCTGTTCGACAGCGGACGCCCGGTCATCATCGTGCCCGAGGGGCACCCCGGCTTCCGCTGCCGGCGGGCCATCGTCGCGTGGGACGGCAGCGGCGTCGCGGCGCGGGCGGTGGCGGACGCCATGCCGCTGCTGAGGGCGGCGGACCAGGTGGAGATCGTGTCAGTGGTGGGCGAGAAGGACATGGCCCGGTTGGTTCCGGGGGCCGAACTCGCCCCGCACCTCGCCCGCCATGGCGTGAAGGTGGAGGTGAAGAGCCTGCCGATGGGCGGTGCCGGGGGAGTGGCCCAGGTGTTGCGCGGTCATGCCAGCCTGCTCCATGCCGATCTCATCGTGATGGGGGCCTATCGCCACTCCCGCTTTCAGGAAATGCTGCTTGGCGGCGTCACGCGCTCGCTTCTGGAGACGAGCCCGGTTCCGCTGTTCCTCAGTCACTGAAACGTCGGAGGGCGAGTCGCGGCCCGTTGCACAGAGACGCGCGCCGTTAGCGGATCGGAGCCGGCCATGACCCCCAGCGAGCCACCGTCTGCGCCATCCGGCATGGCGAGGCGCCCACTGTTGGCCGGGCTGCCGCGGGCGACGTGGAGGCTCGCCCTGCTGGCGCTGCCTCTGGCGGCACTGGCGGGTGGCTTTGCCCTGCAGCAGGCTGGTCGGCCCGGGGACGCTGCCCTGCTGTGGGCGGCCGGCGTTGTTCCGGCCCTGCTCGCCCTGCTGGTCGAGACGGTGACAACGCTCGGCCGCGGGCAGGTCGGGCTCGACATCATCGCCGGCCTCTCCATGTCGGCGGCGCTGGCCTTTGGCGAGCCCCTCGCCGGCAATGTCGTGGCCGTGATGTATCTCGGCGGCCAGTGGCTCGAATCCTTCGCCGAAGGGCGTGCAGGGCGCGAGATGACCGCCCTGCTCGGTCGCGTCGCCAGCACGGCATTGCGCCATGTGGACGGGCGGCTTGAAGAGGTGCCGATCGCGACTCTGCAGCCGGGAGACCGGATTCTGGTGCGCACAGGGGAAGTTCTGCCGGCTGACGGCCGGGTGGTGCAGGGCACGGCGCTGCTGGACGTCTCCACGCTGACGGGCGAATCCGTGCCGGTGCCCTGCGCGGTCGGCGAAACCGCGCTCAGCGGCACCACCTCGATCGGGGCGCCCTTCGATCTGGACGTGGAGCGCGCCGCGGCGGAAAGCACCTATGCCGGCATCGTCCGGCTGGTGCAGGCGGCGCAGGCCAGCCGCGCACCCATGGTGCGCCTGGCCGACCGCTACGCGCTGGTGATGCTGGCCGCGACGCTGGTCGTCAGCGGCCTCGCCTGGTTTCTCGCCGGCGATCCGACCCGGGCACTGGCGGTGCTGGTGGTGGCGACACCCTGCCCCCTCATCCTCGCCGTGCCGGTGGCCATGATGTCGGGGCTGTCGCGCACCGCGGCTCTGGGCGTGCTGGTGAAGTCCGGCGCGGCGCTGGAGCGGCTGGCACAGGTGCGGGTCGCGGTGCTCGACAAGACCGGCACGCTCACCCACGGCATTCCCGGCATCCGGCGGCTGGAGACGGCGCCGGGATGGCAGGCCGGCGAGGTCCTGCGCCTCGCCGCCAGCCTCGACCGGGCGTCGCGCCATTCGGTGGCGGATACGCTGCTGCGCGCGGCCGAGGCGCGGCACCTGTCCCTGGCGATGCCCTCCGCCGTGGTGGAGTCGCCGGGCATGGGCATTCGCGGCCTGGTGGACGGGCGGGACGTGGCCGTGGGCGGGCTGGATTTCGTGCGCGGCCTCGCGCGCGTCGGCGGCTGGTTCGACGCCGGGGGCCCGGCGGGCCAGGGCATGATCGCGGTGGCGGTCGACGGCGAGCTCGTGGCGGCGTTCTTCATCGAAGACGAACTGCGCCGCGACGCGGCGGCGGTCGTGGCCGCGTTTCGGGCGGTTGGTGTGAGCCGGGTCGTGCTGGCCTCGGGCGATCGTGCCGAGGTCGCGCAGGTGGTGGGGGCCGAACTGGGTCTTGACGAGGTGGTGGCCGGCCTGCGCCCGGACGCCAAGGTCACGGTGGTGCGGCAGCAGCGGGCGCTGGGACCGGTGATGATGGTGGGCGACGGCGTCAACGACGCCCCGGCGCTGGCGGCGGCCGATGTCGGCGTCGCCATGGGTGCGCGCGGCGCGGCGGCCTCGTCGGAAGCGGCGGACGTCGTGGTGCTGGTGGACGAACTATCGCGTCTGCCGCAGGCGATGGCCGCCGCCCGCCGTGCCCGCGCCATCGCGCTGCAGAGCGTCGCGGTCGGGCTTGGGCTTTCCTTCGTCGCCATGCTGGTGGCGGCGGCCGGCTATCTCCCGCCGGTGCAGGGAGCGGTGCTTCAGGAGGCCATCGATGTCGCGGTGATCCTCAACGCGTTGCGGGCTCTGGGCCGGGGCAGGGCGGTCATTCCCCGTCCAGAAGCTGCCGCAGCAACGTCGTGAGTTCACGGGCGGTGTAGGGCTTGCGCAGCCAGGCACCGGTCGCGGCCAGTTCGCGGCCGGCGACGCTCGGCTCGGCATAGCCGGAGGTGAAGAGGATCTTCATGTCCGGGCGGGTGAGCCGCACCTCCTGGGCGAGTTCATCGCCGCTCATGCCTCCCGGCATGACGATGTCGGTGAAGATCAGGTCGATGTCGGGGTTCCGTTCCAGCATGCTGAGCGCCTGCCGGGCGTCTTTCACCTCGATCACGGAATAGCCGGCATCCTCCAGCCGCGCGACGGCGACACGGCGCACGCGGGCGTCGTCCTCCACCACCAGGATCTTCTCGCTGCCGCGCGGCAGTTCGGGCGCGCCGGTGGCAGCCGCGCCCGGCGCGGCGCCGCGGGCGGTTCGTCTCGGGCCCGCCGGCAGGAACAGCCGCACGCAGGTTCCCTGGCCGATCTCGCTGTAGAGCTGGACGTGCCCGCCCGACTGCTTGACGAAGCCATAGACCATGCTGAGGCCGAGCCCGGTTCCCGCACCGACCGACTTCGTGGTGAAGAACGGCTCAAAGGCCCGCTGCTTCACCTCCGGCGCCATGCCGCTGCCGGTGTCCGACACCGAGATCAGCACATAGTCGCCGGTGCGCACCTCCGGATACATCCGGGCATAGTCGACGTCGATCTGGGCGCGTGAGATGTCGATGGTCAGCCGCCCCCCGCGGGGCATGGCGTCGCGCGCGTTGAGGGCGAGGTTGAGCAGCGCG
This sequence comes from uncultured Starkeya sp., assembly GCA_964543245.1. Lineage (GTDB taxonomy): Bacteria > Pseudomonadota > Alphaproteobacteria > Rhizobiales > Xanthobacteraceae > Ancylobacter. Next base: position 37,137 of record CAZIXP010000008.1, on the reverse strand, counting down.
TTCTGCAGCTGGCTCGAATCGACCATGGCGAGGTTCGCCGAGCCGGTGATGGTGGTGCGCAGCTCCACGGTCTCGCCCAGCGTGCGGCGCAGCAGGTCGGAGAAGTTCGACAGAAGCTGGCCGACATCGGCGAGCTGGGGGTGCAGCGGCTGGCGGCGGCCGAAGGCGAGCAACTGGCCGGTGAGCTTGGCGCCATCCTCGGCGGCGTCCTGGGCTTCGCGCAGCAGACCGCGCTGGCGCTCGTCGGTCAGACGGGCTTCCAGCATCTCGAGGTTGCCGCTTATGACCGTGAGGAGATTGTTGAAGTCATGGGCGAGGCCGCCGGTGAGCTGGCCGACCGCCTCCATCTTCTGCGCCTGCCGCAGTTCCTCTTCCATCTTCTGGCGGCTGGTGAGATCACGGATGAAGCCGGTGAAGATGCGCGTGCCATTGGCGACGGCCTCGCCGATGGCCAACTCCATCGGGAAGGTCAGCCCATCCTTGCGCAGCCCGGTGACGACGCGGCCATAGCCGATGATGCGCCGTTCCCCGGTCCTCAGGTATCGCGCGAGATAGTCGTCATGCGCGTCGCGGTCAGGGTTCGGCATCAGCATGCTGACGTTGCGCCCGACGGCCTCCTCACTGGTGAAGCCGAAGAGCTGTTCGGCGGCGGTGCTGAAGGAGGTGATGGTGCCGGCCTCGTCGATCACCACGACAGCTTCGGGCACCGTATTGAGGATGGAGCGCAGATGCGCCTCGCGGGCCATCAGGTCGGCCTGGGTGGCGCGAAGGTCGCCGATGTCGACATTGGTCTCGACGATGACCCAGCGCCCGGGTTCCGCGGAGAGGACCGCCACCCAGCGGCTGGCGACGAAGATGGGGTTGCCGTGGCGGTCGCGCTGTTCCAGTTGCCCGCGCCAGCTCTGGTGCTCGCGCAGATGCGCGCGGATATCCTCGAGCGGTTCGGGAAAGATGGTGCCCAGCAGCTCGTGGGCGACCCGCCCCACCGCCTCGGCCCGGCTCCAGCCGTAAAGCTCTTCGCAGCCGGTGGTCCAGCGGGAAATCACGCCATCGAAGCCATGGACGATGATGTTGGCGCCGTCCAGCATGCGCACCATCTCGTCGAGGCTTCGCTCGCTGGTGGCCATGGATTCCATGCGGACGCCAACTCCCGATATCAGCCCATCATTGCGGCCACACCGCCCGGCGGACGGGGGTAGCCTCGTGCAGCACGCCGGCCTTCTCCTCGCATTCGCCGGCCAGCGTCGCAAGCAGCCGCAGCTTACGCACGAAGATGGCGTGGCGGCCATTGGGCTCGATCACGCCGCGCTGGGTGAGGCGGGTCATGATCCGGGACACCGTTTCGATGGTGAGGCCGAGATAGTCGGCCATGTCGAGCCGGGTCATGGGGATCTCGACCACGGGCGTGGTCTCGCGGGCCGGGCCAAGCCGGCGGGCGATCACGAGAAGGAAGCTCGCGACCCGTTCTTCTGCGGTCTTTCGGGCGAGGAGAACCATCTGGTCCTGCGCCGCCGCCATCTCGTCGCAGAGCCGGGCGAAGAGCTGGGGGCGCAGTTCCGGGGAGTTCTGGATCTCGTGCTGGAACCGGGCCCGGGCGAAACGCCGCAGCTTCACCGGCGTCACCGCCTCGGCGGTGTAGAGGTAGCTGCGTTCCAGCGACACGCCGAGCAGGTCGCCGGGATAGACGAAGCCGGTGATGACCCGGCGGCCGTCATTCATCATGCGGAAGATTCGCAGCACGCCTTCCGTCACCTCGAAGACGTGGCTGGCGGCGTCGCCCTCCCAGAACACGGCGGTACCCGCCTCGAACTTTTCCACCGGCTGTTTGGCGAACAGGGCCTGCAGGCTGACCGCTGCGGCCTGTGCCGTGTCCGGCTGCGCGAGGGCTTGGGACGCAAGGGCATGAGGCGAAAAGGCCTCGGCGGCGTCGTGGCGAGTGAGGGCGCTTTCGATGTACATGGCTGGCTCCCGACCGCGTTGATGGCGGGAGTTGACGTGCTGCACGTGACGCGCGAACGCCGTCCGTGTTACCTTCGGTGATGAATTGTAGCAGATTGTCACCGCTACGATCTTGCAAGGTTTGCGACCTCCAGCATGGCTGAACCACAGTCGGAAAACGGGCGGATCCTGGTCCTCGATGACGATGCCCGGATCCGGCAGATGCTGTCGCGCTATTTCGAGGACGAGGGCTACCATGTGACGTCGGTCGGCGATGGCGCCGGCCTGCGCAGCAGCCTGCAATCGGCTACCTTCGACATCGTGCTGCTGGACCTGATGCTGCCCGGGGGCGAGGATGGTCTTTCGCTCGCGCGCGAAATACGGGCCTCCTCCGACATCCCCATCATCATGCTGACGGGGCGCGACGACGTGGTGGACAAGATCGTCGGGCTCGAGGTCGGGGCCGACGATTACATCGCCAAGCCGTTCCATCTGCGCGAGGTTCTCGCGCGGGTGAAGACGGTGCTGCGCCGCCGCCGCCCGCCCGCGGCCCCGCCGTCTCCGGCGGCTTCCGAGGAGGTGCTGCGATTCGAGGGCTGGACGCTCGACCCGGGTCGGCGCCAGCTCACCATGACGGACGGTGCGGGTGTGGAGCTCACCACCGGCGAATTCGACATGCTGCTGGTGCTCGCCCGGCAGCCCGGCCGGGTGTTCACCCGCGAGATGCTGATGGAGCTGACGCGGGCCCGCAACTGGGAGGCGTTCGACCGTACGATCGATTCCCAGATCGCGCGGTTGCGCCGGAAGATCGAGCCGGATGCCCGCCGCCCCAGCCTGATCAAGTCGGTGCGCGGGGTGGGCTATGTCTTCACCGGCAAGCGTTCAGAGTGAGGTCGTCCCCGGCTCCGCGCCGCGGCCGGTGGCCGGGAACATCACCATCACGCCGTGGTCCCAGCGCCCGACATCGCACTCGCCGCGCGGGCGCGACCATACATCGTCGCGCTCCGTCCATATCCGCGCCGGACAGTCGCCGTTGAGTCGCGAGAGGTGGCCGAGATGGCCGAGAAGGGCGCCGGCAACGCCCTCCTCATCTGCCGCGCTGGTCGCGAGGAACACCGGCACGTCGACGATGCGGCCATGCAGCGGGTGGTCCTTCAACTCGGTGAGGCAGAGGCCCTGCACGTAGCCGCGCGGATTGATGACGACGCTCAGCGCCCGCGAGGAGGCGGTGGCGCCGCCCATATTGCGGCAGAAGGCCCGCCAGGCCTTCAGTTCCAGCGTCGGTGCCACCAGCCGTATCAGCGTGAAGGCCTGATCGACACGGGCGGCGCCGAGCGGTTCGACCCGATAGGTGCTCATCGTGTTCAGGCCCTTGCAACGCGCCTCGACGGCCCAGGGACCGCCGCGCCAGGGCTCTGCCTGCGGGCGTTCGGCTCGGATCCGGCAGCGGTGACGACGCTCCATACTGACGCAGCGGCGGACGTCCGCGTTGACGTGAATCAACGCACCATCATACCCCTCTGTCGGCGCCGTCGATCGACCACGACACCATCGGCCCGTGAGCGGGGCGCATGGCCTCCATGCCGGCGGTGCATGCGTCATTGCGTGCGGCTGCCATGGTGCTTACACTTTGGGCAAGATGTATCAACCTGTTCTCGACCATCTCACATCGTCGTGCCGTGGGTCGGGCGTCTCCCCCGGAGGAGCCCGCCATGGTGGATGACCCGCGCGTGCCGGGGCCGCCGGCCGCTGACCGTTTTCCGCGCGAGGATCGTGCGGCCGATGCCGTGCGCCTTGGCGGCTGGCACGGGCGCCGCAACCGCGGCGGCCGTCCGGGCGGTGGAGAACGGGCGAGCCCGGCCGAGCCGTGCTATGCCGCGCTCGACCTCGGCACCAATAATTGCCGTCTGCTGATCGCCCGCCCCACCGGCACCGGCTTCCGGGTGGTCGACGCCTTCTCCCGCATCGTGCGGTTGGGTGAGGGGCTGATCGGCTCCGGCCGGCTCGGCGAGGCCGCGATGAGCCGGGCAATCGACGCGCTGGGCGTCTGCGCCGCCAAGATCGGCTCGCGTCGCATCGCCCACGCACGCCTCATCGCCACCGAAGCGTGTCGGGCCGCCAGCAATGGCGAGCAGTTCATCCGCCGTGTGGAGCGCGAGACCGGGCTGAAGCTCGAGATCGTCGAGCGCGAGACCGAGGCGCGCCTCGCCGCGGTCGGCTGCACCCCGCTGGTCGACCCCCGCTCGGACGGGGCGGTGCTGTTCGACATCGGCGGCGGATCGACCGAAGTGGTCTGGCTCGACCGGGTCGACACCAATGATGACGGCCCGCCGGCGGCCATCATCCGCGCCTGGGTCTCGGTGCCGCTGGGGGTGGTGTCGATGGCCGAGCGCCATGGCGGCGTTCAGGTCACCCAGGCCGACTTCGAGGCGATGGTCAACGAATTCCGTCCCCATCTCAACGGCTTCGTCGCCGCGGTGGGGCCGCATGATTGCGGCCGCCTACACCTGCTCGGCACGTCGGGCACGGTGACGACGGTGGCGGGCGTCCATCTCGACCTGCCGCGCTACGACCGCGCGCAGGTGGACGGCACCTGGCTCGGCGCCGGGCAGGTGGCGGCGGTGGTCGACCGGCTGCTCGCCATGCCCTTCGCCGAACGGGTCGCCAATCCGTGCATCGGCGCCGAGCGGGCCGACCTGGTGCTGGCGGGCTGCGCGATATTGGAGGCGGTGCGGCGCGCTTTCCCCTGCGATCGCCTGCGCGTGGCCGACCGCGGCCTGCGCGAAGGCATCCTCGTCGAGCTGATGCGGCGCGACGGCGTCTGGAACCGGACGGTCGAGGTTCATCCGTGAGCGATCGTGTAAAGACGCCCGGCCGCTCTCCCGGCGGCGGGGATGCGCGCCCCGAAGCCCGCCCGCTCAAGGTGCGCCTCAAGAAGGCGCGCTCGCTCAGCTCCTCCTCGCAGAAATGGCTTCAGCGCCAGCTCAACGACCCCTATGTCGCCCGCGCCAAGCGCGAGGGCTGGCGCTCGCGCGCCGCCTTCAAGCTGCTGGAGATCGACGACCGGCTGAAGCTGCTGAAGCCGGGCGCGCGGGTGGTCGATCTCGGCGCCGCGCCGGGTGGCTGGAGCCAGATCGCCGCACAGCGGGTGAAGTCGGAGCAGGGGCAGGGCCGCGTCGTGGCCATCGACCTGCTGGAGATGGAGCCGATCCCAGGGGTTGATTTCGCCCAGCTCGACTTCCTCCTGGAAGAGGCGCCGGCCCAGCTCATCGCCATGCTCGGCGGGCCCGCCGACATGGTGATGTCGGACATGGCCGCCAATACTACCGGCCACCGGCCGACCGACCATCTGCGCATCGTCGGGCTGGTGGAACTCGCCATCGATTTCGCCCGTCAGGTGCTGGCGCCGGGTGGCTCGTTCATCGCCAAGGTGTTCCAGGGCGGGACCGAGGGGGCGCTGCTCGCCGAACTGAAGCGCGACTTCGCAACGGTGCGCCACATCAAGCCCCAGGCGAGCCGGGCGGATTCGGCGGAACTCTATGTGGTCGCGACCGGGTTCCGTGGCCGTCGTGCGACGACGGGCGACACCGCCCCGCCCGACGACGCGGCGGACTGAGTCCGCGCTGGCGCGACCTCACGCCGTCGTGCCGACCTCACCGTCGCCCGCAGGGGCGGGGGCCGCCTTGGTTCGGGCCGGTGCCCGCCCGGCAAGTTCCGCCCCCGCATCCGACGGCAGCCGGATGTAGAACAGCACCGAGATGATCGCGATCGCTCCCACCACGCAAAAGGCCACCGAGAAGTCGCTGAGCAGGATGTGACTGTCATGCCGGGCCGCGCGCATGGCCTCCAGCACCAGCGCGGCCACGGCGACGCCGGTAGAGATGGAGACCTGCTGCGCCACGCTGGCGAAGCTGGTGGCGCGGCTGATCGATTCCGGCGGTACGTCGGCATAGGTCAGCGCATTGACGCTGGTGAACTGCAGCGAGCGGAAGAACCCGCCGAACAGCAGGCAGCCGATCAGCAGCGCGGGCGACATGCCCGGTACGAACAGGGCGGAGATCGCGATGAAGGCGCTGGAGATGAAGGCGTTGACGATCAGCACCCGGCGGAAGCCGAAGGTGCGGATGATCGGCGCCGCGGTGAATTTCATGGTCATCGCCCCCGCGGCCGAGGCGAAGGTGATCATGCCCGAGGCGAAGGGGGTCAGGCCGAAGCTGAGCTGAAGCATCAGCGGCAGCAGGAACGGCATGGCGCCGATGCCGATGCGGAACAGCGAGGCACCCAGCACGCCGGCGCGGAAAGTCGGGATCCGCAACAGGCCGAGGTCGAGGATCGGCCGCTCCACCGTCCGCGCGTGGCGGACATAGAAGAACATCGACACCGCCCCGACCGCTCCGACCGCAAGGGCGATCTGCGGCGCCACCGCCTCCTGGCCCAGCAGCGCCGCGCCGAAGACGAGGCCGGCAAGGCCGAGGCCCGAGAGCAGCATGCCCTTGAGATCGAACGGGGCGACATCGTCTTCCCGGATGTCCTCGATGAAGCGGGTGGCGAGCAGAACGCCAAGCAGGCCTATCGGAATGTTGAGGAAGAAGATCAGGCGCCAGTCGAAATAGGTGGTGATGAAGCCCCCGATCGGCGGGCCCAGCACCGGGCCCATCAGCGCGGGGATGGTGAGCCAGGCGAGTGCCGAGACGAGCTCGTTCTTGGGCACGGTCCGCAGGATGACGAGCCGGCCGACCGGCACCATCATCGCCCCGCCCATGCCCTGGAGAATGCGGTAGGCCACGAAATCCGGCAGCGAATGCGCCATGCCGCACATCAGCGAGCCCAAGGTGAACACCACGATCGCCGCCCGGAACACGGTACGCGCGCCGAACCGGTCGGCGACCCAGCCGCTCGCGGGAATGAAGACGGCGAGGCTGAGAAGATAGGCCGTCAGCGCCAGCTTCAGCGCGATGGGGTCCTCGTGGAGATCGGCCGCGATGGCGGGAAGGGAGGTCGCGATCACCGTCGAATCGAGCTGTTCCATGAACAGGGCGCAGGCGACGATGAGGGGGACGAGACGTTCGGTGCGCACGATGTCGTTCCGGCTTTGCGCCCGGTCGGGGCAGGCGACGAGCTAGATAGCGCCCGCCTCGCCGCGGGGCGAGGGCGGCCCGCGCACAACCCCGTCATCGCGCCGTGATGGTGGTGCGATTAGGCAAGCGCAAGCGGCCCACGCACCCCGCTCTGCGCAGTGCGGCCATGCGCCGGGCAGCGGTGCGGGAGCTAGGAAAGCGGCAGAGGGCATGTTAAGAGCCCTCGCCAACTCGAAGCGAGCCGGAGCCGTTCTGCCGGCGCCCGCTTCGCGCATTTCATCCAATCCGGGCCCGCCGGCCATGCGCCGTGCCGCCCGCTACAGGGAGTTGGCGATGTCGGTTTACGACGGGCTCGCGCGAGAGGCGCTTACCTTCGACGACGTGCTTCTGAAGCCGGGCCTTTCCGACGTCATGCCGGGCCAGGTCGACGTGCGTTCGCGCGTCACCCGCTCCATCGCGCTCAACCTGCCGATCATCTCCTCCGCCATGGACACCGTGACCGAGGCCCGCCTCGCCATCGCGATGGCTCAGGCCGGTGGCCTCGGGGTGATCCACCGCAACCTTGATCCCGAGGTGCAGGCCGAACATGTGCGGCAGGTGAAGAAGTTCGAAAGCGGCATGATCGTGAACCCCGTCACGATCCACCCCGACCAGCCGCTGGCCGACGCCCTCGCGCTGATGAAGCTGCACGGCATTTCCGGCATTCCGGTGGTCGAGCGCAGCCCGAACGGGCGGTCAGGTCATCTGGTGGGCATCCTCACCAATCGCGACGTGCGCTTCGCCACCAATCCGGCCCAGCCGGTCGCCGAGCTGATGACCAAGGACCGGCTCGTCACGGTGCAGGACGGCGTGGACCAGGCCGAGGCCAAGAAGCTGCTGCACCAGTACCGCATCGAGAAGCTGCTGGTGGTGGACGACGCCTATCGCTGCGTCGGCCTCATCACGGTGAAGGACATCGAGAAGGCGGTGGCCAACCCGGAAGCGGCGAAGGACGAGCAGGGTCGCCTGCGCGTTGCCGCAGCGACCACGGTCGGCGATGACGGCTTCCATCGCGCCGAGCTGCTGGTGGATGCGGGCGTGGATCTCGTCGTGGTCGACACCGCGCACGGCCATTCGCGCAAGGTGCTGGACCAGGTCAGCCGTATCAAGACCCTGTCCAACAAGGTGCAGATCCTCGCCGGCAACGTCGCGACCGGGGAGGGCGCCCGCGCCCTGATCGATGCCGGCGCGGACGCGGTGAAGGTCGGCATCGGGCCGGGCTCGATCTGCACCACCCGCATCGTCGCCGGCGTCGGCGTGCCCCAGCTCACGGCCATTCTCGACGCGGTGGAGGTGGCGCAGAAGCTGGACACGCCGGTCATTGCCGATGGCGGCATCAAGTTCTCGGGCGATCTCGCCAAGGCGCTGGCGGCGGGCGCGGAATGCGCCATGATCGGCTCGCTGCTCGCCGGCACCGACGAGAGCCCCGGGGAAGTCTATCTCTATCAGGGCCGGTCCTATAAGTCGTATCGCGGCATGGGCTCGGTGGGCGCCATGGCCCGCGGCTCGGCGGACCGCTACTTCCAGGCGGAAGTGAAGGACACGCTGAAGCTCGTGCCGGAAGGCATCGAGGGCCAGGTTCCCTATAAGGGGCCGGTCTCGGGCGTGCTGCACCAGCTTGCCGGCGGCCTGCGCGCCGCCATGGGCTATGTCGGCGGCGCCACGCTGGAGGATTTCCGCGAGAAGGCGCAGTTCGTGCGCATCTCCGGCGCTTCGCTGCGCGAGAGCCACGTTCATGACGTGACCATCACCCGCGAAAGCCCGAACTACCCGTCCCGCGTCTGATCGCGGGAGGGGCCGGATGCCGGCCCGCTGACATGAACGTCCGTCCGCCGGCCCGTCCGGCGGACGGAGTGAATGCGCTTTAGCCGCGCGTGGCGGCAGCCTGCCGTGCCGCTTCCGCCATCGCCTCGAACTCGCGACGGATCTTTTCGAGATCGCCGTCGTCGAGCTCCTCGAGGTCGAGCAGGATTTCCCGCGGCCCATCCAGCTTCGAGATCAGCTCGTCCAGCTTGATCTGTAGCGCCGCCGTGTCGCGGTTCTGGCTGTTCTGGATTACGAACACCATCAGGAAGGTGATGATGGTGGTGGAGGTGTTGATCACCAGCTGCCACGTGTCGTTGAAGCCGAAGATCGGCCCGCTGACCGCCCACAGCACGATGATGCCGAGAGCGATGACAAAGGTCGCGGGCTTGCCGGCATAGCTTGATATCGTCTGCGAGAAGCGGGTGAACAGCGAGCGTTTCGGCTTGCGGGCGGCGTGGCTGGCCGAATGGTGGCTGGAGGGCGATGCGGCGGTTGCCATGACGGGCCTCTGTGGGGTGGTACCTCACAACGGTGCATCATCGACCCGGTTCCCGGGACCATCCGAACCTGCCGGCGGCGGCGGCGTTGCTGTAGGCTGGCCTCCACCCGCGCCGTTTCACATTGGAGTCGTCATGACCGTCGCCGACGTGCTGCTGCCTGTGTTCGTTCAGGTCGCCTTGACGTTCTTCATCCTGTTCTGGCTGGGGCCGCTGCGGTTCGGCGCCGTTCGGCGCGGGGAGATCAAGGGCGACCCCACCCTTGACGACGGGGCTTGGCCGGACAAGGTGAGGCAGGCGTCGAATGCCTTTCGCAACCAGTTCGAGGTGCCGGTTCTGTACTTCGTGCTGGTGGCTTTCGCGCTGCTGACGCGCAAGGCCGACCTGATCTTTGTGGTCCTGTCCTGGGTCTTCGTGCTGAGCCGGCTGGCGCACGCCTTTGTCCACCTCACCTCCAACGATGTGCGCTACCGCTTTCCGGCCTATCTCGTCGGGGTGGTTGTTCTCCTGGTGATGTGGGTGCTATTTGCGCTCTCCATCGTGTTCGCCCCCGTCCTGCCCTGACGCGCCTTCCCGGCTGCCGTCCATTCCCGAAGCGTGCTGCCCATGACGCCCGCCGCGCGGCTTGCCGCCGCCATCGACGTGATCCAGTCGGTCGAGACCGCCCGCCGCCCCGTAGCCGATGTGCTGAAGGAGTGGGGCCGCAGCCACCGCTTCGCCGGCTCGGCTGACCGGGCCGCCCTCGGCTCCCTGGTCTATGACGCGCTGCGCCGCCGCGCCTCGGCGGCCTGGCTGATGGGGGAGGAGACGCCGCGCGCGGTGCTGCTCGGCATGCTGAAGCTGGGGCGCGGGATGGAGGTCGAGGCGATCGCTGCGCTGTTCGACGGCACGCGCTACGGCCCTGCCGCGCTTTCCGATCAGGAACACAGCCGGCTCGCCACGGGCTCGCTGGAAGGCGCGCCACCCTTCATTGCCGGGGATTACCCGGAATGGCTGAACGCTCCGCTCGCGACGGTGTTCGGCGAGGAGCGGGCGCTGGAGGCGGCCTCGCTCGCCGATCGTGCCCCGCTCGACCTGCGGGTGAACACGCTGAAGGCGACCCCGTCGGAGGCGGCCGACGCGCTGGCCCATCTTGAGCCCGTCACCGGTGCCTGGTCGCCGCTCGCCCTGCGCATCGGCCTGCCTGCGGATGGCAAGGCGCCGCCGGTGACCTCGGAGCCGGCGTACCTCAAGGGCGAGGTCGAGATCCAGGACGAAGGGTCCCAGATCGCGGCGATCCTCGCCGCCCCGCCTCCGGGTGGACAGGTGCTGGACCTGTGCGCCGGCGGCGGTGGCAAGACGCTGGAATGCGCGGCGCTGATGGACAATGCTGGGCAGATCTACGCCTATGACGCCGATCTCCGCCGGCTGGCCCCGATCCATGAGAGGCTGGCCCGGGCCGGAGTCCGCAACGTGCAGGTCCGCAGCCCGCGCGGGCGGGCCGACGTCCTGGCCGATCTCGCCGGACGGATGGACCTCGTGCTCGTCGACGCCCCCTGCACCGGCACCGGCACCTGGCGGCGCAACCCCGACGCCAAATGGCGCATCCGGCCCGGCGCTCTCGCCGAGCGCGTGCGCGACCAGGCCGCCATTCTCGACACGGCGGCCGCCTATGTGAAGCCGGGCGGGCGGCTCGCTTACATCACCTGTTCGCTGCTCGACGAGGAAAACGGCGCGCAGATCCGCGGCTTTCTCGGCCGCCACGCCGCTTTCACCGTGGTGCCACCGGCCGATGTGGCCTTGGGGCTCGGCCCGGCCGGCTTGGCCTTGCGCAAGGCGGCCCTGCTGCGGCCCGAGGGCCTCATGCTGACGCCGCGGCGCACCGCTACCGACGGTTTCTTTGTCAGCGTACTCGCCCGCCGCTGAGGCCGTATCCAACAGCGCCAGCCCGCCGCCAAGCCGTCGTGAGCCTGGCCACCAAGCCGTTGTAAGGCTTGCGGCCAGGCCCTCGTGAGGCTGTCGGCGGGCGGGTTCTTCGTGCTAAAAAAGTGCCGGGTGGGGCGTCAGTTCTTCGGGCGGTCGACACAGCTGCGCTGGCGCGGCACGCTGCTACCGTTGCCGCCAACCAGCTTCTTGATCTGGCCCTTGGGGCAGGAGCCATCATCGACATACACCACATGGCGGTAGGGCAGTGCGCCAGCCGGCGGTTCGGCCTTCAGGATCTCGACGGCGCCGGCCGCGCCGCCAAGGGCGATGAGCACGACGAGGGATGCAGCGGCGCGCTTCATGGCGTCGGCTCCATTCGATGTTGCACGATCAGGTGGTCGAGGCGGGAGAGACGGCACGGCGCATGCGTCACGCAAGGAAGGTAGGATCGGAGGGGGTGTGGCGTCAACCGTGTGGGCCTCTTGAAGCGCCGTCTTCGAATTGTGCGCCTTTCTGGCTATGCTGGTCCGCCGCCTTAGGAGATGCAGCCGTGTTCCTTATGTTCCGCCTGCTGTTCGTGCTCGCCGTCGTCGTCGTGGGCTACTGGCTCTATTACATCTTTGTCGCGGTGGACCTTTTCGATCCCATCGGCGTCGCGATCAATCAGCGCATGCCGGAGCCGATGCGGGCCCTGAGCTGCGTCACCCTGCACCGGCGCCATGCCGGCATCGTCGAGCCGCCGCCGGGCTGTGCCCATCTCTGGGTCGATGCGCTGTGAGATTGCCGAAGGCTCCGGTCGGGGGCGTCTTTCGCGCGCCGCATGGGTGCCATGCGGCCGTTCTCGCCGGCGCGCGCGAGGCTGGACGGATGTCACGCCACTCATTAAAAGCTCGCCATGACAAGCACCGATACGCCCGTTCACGACGCCATTCTCATCATCGACTTCGGTTCGCAGGTGACGCAGCTCATCGCGCGCCGGGTCCGCGAGACCGGGGTCTATTGCGAGATCCACCCTTTCCAGAACGCGGAAGCCGCCTTTGAACGGTTGAAGCCGAAGGGTGTCATCTTTTCGGGCGGACCCGCTTCCGTGCTGGATGCCGGCAGCCCGCGGGCGCCGCAGGCGGTGTTTGACGCCAATGTGCCGATCCTCGCCATCTGCTACGGCCAGCAGACCTGCGCCCTGCAGCTTGGCGGCACGGTCGAAGGCGGCCATGCCGCCGAATTCGGCCGCGCAGATGTCGAGATCCTCAAGCCGAGCGCTCTGTTCGACGGCGTCTGGAGCGTCGGCGGACGCTATCCTGTCTGGATGAGCCATGGCGACCGCGTCACCGCGCTGCCGGAGGGGTTCACGGTTGCCGGCACGTCGGAGAATGCGCCCTTCGCCATCGCCGTGAATGAGGAGCGGCGCATCTACACCACGATGTTCCACCCGGAGGTGGTGCACACCCCCGACGGCGGCCGCCTGCTGGCCAATTTCGTCCACAAGATCGTCGGCCTGAAGTCCGACTGGACCATGGCGGCGTTTCGCGAGGAGGAGATCCGGCGCATCCGCGCCCAGGTCGGGTCCGAGCGGGTCATCTGCGGCCTGTCCGGCGGCGTGGATTCCGCGGTGGCGGCGGTGCTGATCCATGAAGCGATCGGCGATCAGCTCACCTGCGTGTTCGTCGACCATGGGCTGCTGCGCCTCGGCGAGGCTGAAAAGGTCGTGACGCTGTTCCGCGACAGCTACAACATCCCCCTCGTGCATGTGGATGCCGAGGAAATGTTCCTCGATGCGCTGCAGGGCGTCACCGACCCGGAGGTGAAGCGCAAGACCATCGGCAAGCTGTTCATCGACGTGTTCGAGGCCGAGGCGAAGAAGATCGGCGGCGCCGCCTTCCTGGCGCAGGGCACGCTGTACCCCGATGTGATCGAGAGCGTCAGCTTCTCCGGCGGGCCCTCCGTGACCATCAAGAGCCACCACAACGTCGGCGGCCTGCCCGAGCGGATGAACATGAAGCTCGTAGAGCCGCTGCGCGAACTGTTCAAGGACGAGGTGCGGGTGCTCGGCCGCGAGCTCGGCCTGCCGGAAGCCTTCGTCGGCCGCCACCCCTTCCCGGGGCCGGGGCTGGCGATACGCTGCCCTGGCGAGATCACCCGCGAAAAGCTCGACATTCTGCGCCTCGCCGATGAAATCTACCTTGAGGAAATCCGCCGCCATGGTCTTTACGACCAGATCTGGCAGGCCTTCGCCGTCATCCTGCCAGTGAAGACGGTGGGCGTGATGGGTGATTACCGCACCTACGACTATGTGGTGGGCCTGCGCGCCGTGACCTCGGTGGACGGGATGACGGCGGACTTCTATCCCTTCGACATGGCCTTCCTCGGCCGCGTCGCCACCCGCATCGTCAACGAGGTCAAGGGCGTGAACCGCGTCGTCTACGACGTGACGAGCAAGCCCCCCGGCACCATCGAGTGGGAATGATTTTTGCCCCTACGGGCGTATCCAAAAATACGCCAGAGCGCGATCTAACCCGCTGATAAAAATAAATATTTACCTCGCCGTCTATCGACACCTATCGGTGGGCAGAGATCAAAGCCGGCGGCCCAGCTGACGGCCCTTGCCCATATTGATCACGCGCAAATTTGAAAGTACCGCCAGGGCCGAAGAGGCTCCTGACGATACCTTTTTTACGATAAGATACTGACAGTATGCATATTTTCCGAAAAGAGCCCCCAAAGCTGCGCGACGGCATTTTTTGGAGGGGGCAAAATCATCGCGGTATCTCCGGTTGCGTCGTCACGATAAACTTCCAGTCCGTTAGCGCCGCGCGCCGATGGGGCGCGGCCTGTTCGGCATAGGCAGGACTTTCCAGAATTCTACGCAGCACGGCAAAGCTCGCATAACGAACGATGACGATATCGTCCCATGCTTCGCCATCGGTTCCCACCAGCACGCTATGGACATTGCCGACCCAGAAGACCCCATAGTCCTCACCCTGCGCGACTGTGTTGAAAGCGGGGGCGTAACGTTTGAAATAGGCCTCGCGCCCTGAGCAGGGCGGCAGGGTTGTGCCCACCTCATAGGCCGCCTCGCCGCGGTAGCGGACAAGGTTGACCATGTAGACGGGGCCAGCGTCGCCAAGAGCTTCGCCAGCGACCTGCAGCGCCGCAGGAGTGCAGTCCATCATCGTCGTGTTTTTCCTTCTCCTATTTTCGTGCTCAACGGTGTTCCGTGGCACGGGGCCGATCGCTTGGAGCTCATCACCTGGCATTGCCTCTTGTAGAGTAATACGTTCAACTGTATTTATACGCAATGGCAAGACCTTCACTTCGCGAGAAAATCATCGAATCCGGCGTTCAGACGCTGCACGAGCGGGGCTATGCCGGCGCCGGCATCCGCGAGATCACCGCCGATGCCGGGGTCCCTCAAGGTTGCTTCACCAACCACTTCCGGTCGAAAGAATCCTTCGCGGTCACGGTCCTCGACCGCTATCAGGAGCGGACCCAGGCGATCATTGACGCCACGGTACGCGACGAGAGCAGGCCGGCCATTGAGCGGCTGAGCTCCTACTTCGACGCGATCGCCGAATGGCTCGAGGCAGTCGGCTGGCGATATGGCTGCCTGATTGGCAACATGAGCTTGGAGGTCGCGGAGCAGAGCGAATTGCTTCGCACGCATTTGATCGAGGTTTGCAGCGCCCTCACGTCATCTTTCGCAGAAGCCGTTCGAGCGGGGCAGAAGGCGGGCGAGATCCGCAGTGACCTTGATGCAGCTGACATGGCTGTCTTCATCCTTGCCTCCTGGCAAGGCGCCATGATGCGCATGAAGGTCGATCGTTCGCCGCGACCGATCGAGCAGTTCAGGCGCGTCCTGTTCGCGACCGTACTCACGTCATCAAGGAGCGCCTGTTAGACCGCTCGGGGCCAGGAAGTGAACCGCTCGGTTTCACCGGAGGCCATTTGGTTTAAGTAACGCCGCGATTTGGTGCTGGTCGAGCATGGCGTAGTAGCGTGCCTCAGCTTCGGCCAGCGGGTCGGCCTCGTGATCCGACACCGGCCGCATCGCGCGGGCACGCAGCTCAGGCGGGAACTTGTTCGTCGTTTTGCTCGTCATAGCTCCATCCTCTCAGGAGTTGGGGCTTCCAACAAACCCGGGGCGGTTCAGCCTCTTGCTCCACCGGCCCCTTGCGCACAAGCGTGGCGACGATGCCGGTCATTGTCGCTCGCTCGATCTTGAGGCGTCGCGCAAGATCGCGCTGCATCGTCGGCCCGCCCGTTGCGAGCTGGTTCAGCACGTACCACTACACGGAGCCGAGATCGTGGGGACGCAGGGCCGCGTCCATGACCGCGCGGCCGGCGAAGTAGCATAGCTTGGCCCACGCTCCCACCTGTTCCCGGCCTGTGTCGTCTCAATCGTCGGCCACTGCGGGGTCCTCTTCTTGTTTGGTGCCTAGCTAAGACGCTAGGTACCGAACAAATCTCAACCCGCATGACGGCGCGTACGCGTCGTCGATTGCGCTGGCAACGCCGGAGGCTTCCGGACCACCGTTACCCCAGCCCGCCATTCGCGAAGACCGTTTGAGCGTCGATCCAGCCGCCGTCCGACGAGCAGAGAAGCGCGATCACACCGGCGATGTCTTCCGGCAGGCCCAGGCGACCGAGGGGGGTCTGTTCGGGAATGTCGCGGAGCGCTTCTTCGCCGTGCTGCCGGAGGAGCTGCGTGTCGACGGCGCCGGGCGCCACCGCGTTCACCGAGATGTTGCGGCCCGCCAGTTCCTTGGCAAGGACGCTGGAGAAGAGCACCTGCGCGCATTTGGTGGCCGCATACGCCCCCGTCGCCGGGGGCGGCGTCTTGATGATGCTCGAGGCCAGGCTGATGATGCGGCCGCCGTCGCGTGTCCGTCGCGCCGCCTCGCGCAGCACATTGAAGCTGCCTTTGACATTGGTGGCCATCATCCGGTCGAAGGCCGCGTCCGTCATCTGGGCGAAGGAGCCGACGTTCATGATGCCAGCGTTGTTGACCACGATATCGACGCCCCCGAAAGCCTGGTCATTGGCGTCGAAGAGAGCCTTGACCGCTGCGGGGTCGGCGACGTCGGCCTGGCAAAGGATGGCGCGCCCCCCGGCAGCCTTGATGTCAGCCACCACGCGGGCGGCGAGATCACGGTTCGTAAGGTAGTTCACGGTCACGGCGAAGCCTTCCCGCGCCAGGCGCCTGGCGGTGGCCGCGCCGATGCCGCGCGATGAGCCGGTGACGACGGCGGCCTTGTCGGCTCCGGGGCCAGCGGATGGGCCGGTCCCGGCGGCCTGGGCTGATGCCGTGCTGCCCATGGCGAGAGCGGCGGGCGTGGCGGCCGCAGCGGCCGCGAGGGTCATGAAGGCGCGGCGTGAGGTGTCAGCATCGGACATGGTGATGGTCCCTTTTGTGAGTGGTTTGCCAGGCGCGCCACGCGCCACGCGCGGCGAGCGGTGGGCGGGGCTTGGGTGTCGGCGATGGGGAGGTGGCGAACGTCACCCGGCTACAGCGAAGCCGCGATCCGCCGGTTCGCGATCAGCAAGGCGATGCCGGTCAGGACGCTCGCCATCGGGACGAGCAGTAGCCCGAAGCTGAGGCCGTTGGGGCCCTGCGCCGCTGTCACCGCATCGCTGACCATGCCGACGATGAGGGGCCCGAGTGCCGGCCCGAGAAGGCCGGAGCCGATCATCACGAGGCTGGTCGCCTGCGCCTGCTTGCCTTCGCCGGCCACGAGATGGGCCGCCCCGAAAGCCCAGGGCAGCAAGAACGAGAAGGACAGCATCCCCGGCACCAACAGGGCGATCGACAACCAGCCTGCCGGCACGAACAGGGCAGCGCTCGTGGTCGCGCTGGCGATCAGGAAGAGACGGGCGGGCGGCCCCAGCACTCGTCCGGTGCCCGAACTCACCGCGCGGTCGAACCAGCGTCCGCCCAGGAGCGTGCCGACAACACCCATCAAGCCCTGCAGGAGACCAAAGGCCAGTCCCACTTCGCTGGCGCTGAAGCCGTGCGTGCGGATGAGAAACGGCGCGGAGAAAGCGTAGAAGGGCGCTGCGGCGAAGCCGAGGAAGATGGCGGCGATGAACAACCAGCGAAACGCGGGGGTCGTCAGCAATCGCCGACTGGACCGCAGGAACGGTTCGCTGTTGGCGACAGTACGCTCGAGCGGCGGGGTTGGCCCCGGGACCAAGAAGGTCAGCAGCGCGATCAGCCCGCCGATGGCGCCGGCGCCGATCATGGCGCTGCGCCATCCCAGCGTGTCGCCGATCGCGCCTCCTGCGGCGAAGCCGACCATGGTGCCCAGAGGAATCCCCATGGCGAACAGGCCGATCGCCAGGCCGCGACGTTCCGGCCGGATCGTGCGGGCGATCAGCGCATGGCCGGCCGGCACCGCGCCGGCTTCTCCGAACGCGACGCCGAAACGCGTGAACGCCAGCAGCAGAAAGCTCGCGGCGAAGCCACCGAGCGCTGTCATCGCGCTCCAGAGCAGAATGCACGAAACCAGGACGAGGCGAGGCGACCCTCGATCTGAGGCCCGGGCGAGAGGCAACGACAGCAGTGAATAGCAAACGGCGAAGGCGAGGCCCGTCAGCAGGCCCATCTGGGTGTCGCTCAGCCCGAGGTCCGATTTTATGGACTCGGCCAGAATGAAGGGAAGTATCCTGTCGATCTGGGAAAAGGCATTGACAAGAAGCAGCGTCGCGCAGACCGCTGCCACCCGCCAGCCATCTAGATATTGTCCCGACGATTTATCAGTAAAATACCGAAGATTACGCTGCGTTCCTATTGACCGCGCGGTGGTTTCTGCCATGTTTGACGCACTCCTCGCTTGGTTCGCATCCTCAAGCTAGATGGAGTTTCTGATGGCCAGAATGCCGGAAGCCTCAAAAAACTTGCCCGATCCTGCAGGTGCCGATAGGCTACCAGATGAGAGCCGGGTTCTGCGCTGGCCTCGCAACCCGCCGGAGGTGCGTGTGCCGCCATCGTTGCTCGGGGCCATCACCGCCTATATCGAGGCCCAGGGCGGGGGGCAGGGCGTGTTTCCCACCCCGATCGCCAGCTTCAATATCGTCCGTTCCTTCAAAGAAAGGATGCGGATGCGGCAGGTGTACAAGCCGTCGATCTGCGTCGTCCTCCAGGGAGCGAAGGAGATCATCGTCGGGGAGGACACGCTTCGCTACGGCGCGATGGAGTGTCTGGCGGTCGGCATGACGCTGCCGGCGACCGGGCACATCGTAGAGGCAAGCCCAGATGCGCCATATACCGGCTTAACGCTCGAGCTCGACGTGGCGATGATCCGCGACGTGCTGGAGCAGCTCGACGTGCCCCCGGTGCCGCCCGCCACCTCCGGGCCGTGCCTGTTCGTGCGCCGCGTCGACGAGCCTCTGGCGGAGTGCGTTCTCCGCCTTCTGCGGATGTGTGACACGCCCAAGGCGGTGCCGATCCTATTTCCGTCCATCATGCGCGAGATCTGCTATTGGCTTTTGAGCGGTCCGAATGGCGGCGAACTCTGCAAGCTGGCCGAGCCCGAGTCGAACGCCGCCCGGATCGGCAGGGCCCTCCACCTCATCCATGAGGATATGGCCCGGACGCTGCGTATGGAGGAATTGGCGGAGGTGGCGCGGATGAGCCTTTCCTCGTTCCATCAGCACTTCAAGGCCATGACGTCGATGACGCCGCTGCAGTTCCAGAAGCAGCTGCGCCTGCTGGAGGCACGGCGCCTGATGGTGATGGAAGATGCAAACGTGACGGAGGCGGCCTATCAGGTCGGCTACGAAAGCGCCTCCCAGTTCAGCCGCGAATATTCCCGGACGTTCGGCGTGGCGCCGAAGCGGGACGTCATGAACCAGCAGCGCCTCTACAGCGAGTATGTCGGCCGCCGGGTGCATACGGCGTAGCTCTTCACCCTGGCCTGAGAGGGATTGCTCCCGGCGGTGTCGCCAGGAGCGGCGCCTTTGGTGATCCTGATCATGTGCGAGGCGGCGCGCCGCCTCAGAGCTGCCGCCGCGGCGACGTCCGCTCACGGGCGGGTGCCGTGCCGCGTGCGGGTTCAACGTCGGCTTTGCCTGCACGACCCGGCAGACGGTGCGATGGGCTGAACCAAGATGGCGGCCATCCGCGACATCCGCCCGAACGCCGGCCAGAACCGGACGTCACGCGAACCTCCGGTCCGCTGTGCGGCCGATGCTGCACACCAAACCGATCGAAGGCGCCCCTCTGCAGGAATAGGCAAATTTCCTGAAGGTTCCGGCATTCTGATGCTGGCGCGCTCCATCTAGCTTGGATTTCCGGTCGCCGGCCGGCGCGTTGCCAATGTTCGACGAAAAATATGACCGCCGACATCGCAGCGTCAGGTCGAAACTGTCGATCATTCAAGCTCTGAGGTCAGAATGCTTACCCTCATCGAAGATGCTCTCGAACAACTCCTGAACGAAGACGACGGGCAGCCCATCGTCATGTTGAATCTGCTGCGGTTCCGGGAAGGCGGCGGTAGGGAGCGCTACGCGGAGTACCTTACCGTCGCCTCGCCGATCATCGCCCGCTTTGGCGCGGAGATCGTCTATGTGGGCGACGGCCTTCCGGCTCTGTCGGCAGAACCGGGCCAGGCGTGGGATGCTGTGGCGCTGGTCCGCTACCCCAACCGCCGGGCTTTTGGCGATATGGCGATGGATGCCGACTACCGGGACACGGCGGCACCGATGCGCGAGGCGGCGCTGGCCGAAGCCGTGTTGCAGCCCCTCCAGACGGTTTCCTCCTGAGGCGGCGAACGGATTTCCAGATGCGAAAGAACTGGACCACCCAGGACATGCCGTCCCAGCACGGCAGGACGATCGTCGTCACCGGCACTGGCGGCCTCGGTTTTGAAGACGCACTTGCCTTGGCGCGTGCGGGCGGCGACGTCATTATCGCCGGGCGAAACCCCCGCAAAGGAAGGGATGCGGTCGCGCGCATCAGACAGTCGGTGCCCGGCGCCCATGTCAGCTTCGAACCCGTTGACCTCGCCGATCTGGCCTCTGTCGCCGCGTTCGCAGAGCGGTTGCGCGCGAGTCGGGAGCGGGTCGACACTCTGATCAACAACGCGGCCGTCATGACGCCGCCGCAACGCCGGACGACGGCGGATGGCTTCGAGCTTCAGTTCGGCACCAACTATCTCGGCCACTTCGCGCTGACCGCGCATCTGTTGCCTTTGCTCCGGCGCGGGCGGAATCCTCGCGTGGTCACTCTGTCCAGCATCGCTGCTCGCGGGAGGGCCGTCATCCATTTTGACGATCTTCAGGCCGAGAAGGCCTATCAGCCAATGCCAGCCTATGCGCAATCCAAGCTCGCCTGTCTGATGTTCGCGCTCGAGCTTCAGCGCCGCAGCGACGAAGCCGGCTGGGGCCTGACGAGTCTTGCGGCTCATCCCGGGATTTCGCGAACCGACCTGCTGCACAACGCCCCGGGCCGTTACAGCACCCAGGGTCTCTCGCGGTCGATCCTGTGGTTTCTGTTTCAGCCGGCGGCGCAGGGAGCGTTGCCGACCTTGTTCGCGGCGACCTCACCGGAGGCGAGGGGCGGGCGGTACTATGGCCCCGACAGGCTTTCCGAGACCCGCGGCCATCCAAGCGAGGCGTCCATTCCCGCGGCCGCCCTGGACGCGCATGGCGCCCGCCGGCTCTGGGAGGTATCGGAACGTCTGGCGAATGTCGCTTTCGGCCCTGCCGCGGCGACCCCTCTCCACGCCGGGCCGGGTGGGTCCGGCGTTGTCATGGAGGCCTGAGGGATGGACCCGCTCGCAAGCCTCGTCGACTGGATCGCTCTTTATGGGATGCTCGGTCTGTTTGCAGCCGGACTGGCGGAACGCTTCGTCCCGGCACTGCCGTCCCACGCTGTTCTGGTCGCCATCGGCATGGCTGCCATGGAAGACAGCTGGTCGCTGCCGGCCGCTTTCATCATGACGACTGGCGGAAGCGCGGTCGCCAGCCTGGCCTTGTTCCTCGTCGTCCAGGCTATGGGGCCGGACATGTCCGCCAGGCTGTTGTATGGCGTCGGACGGCTCCTGGGCGTGCCGTCGAAGCGCATCGACAGAATGCTGGCCTCCTTCCGCGCGCGTGGCCACACCCTGTCCCTGATGGCCCAAATGGTCCCGACGATCCGCATCATCGCGCCGCTGGCCGCGGCCCTTGTGCGTCTGGACGTGTGGCGCTTTGCAACGGGAACGCTGCTGGGCGTTGCGCTGTGGAATGGCGCGTTCCTGGCGGCGGGCTATGCGGCCGCACGATCGTTCCCCGACCTCAACGCATCGGCCCTGGCGATCAAGCTCCTGCTGCTGGTGCTCGCGGTTGAAATCTTGTCCGTGCTGATCTGGCGGCTGCTTGGGCGAGCTCATTGGCGCCGGACACTCCCGGAGGACCACGCATGCTGAACAGGTCGTCAGAGACCCTGCATTTCTTCCGCGCCTGGCTGTCAGAACCGCTCAGGGTTGCCGCCGTGACGCCATCCGGGCGAGCGCTGGCGGCTTTGATCGTGTCGGAAATTTCCGCCGACACCGGGCCCATCCTTGAACTCGGGCCCGGGACGGGCGTGTTCACGCGCGCGCTGTTGGCGCGCGGCGTCGCCGAAGAGAACCTCGCGCTCATCGAATTCGGCAAGGAGTTTGCTGCACGGCTGACGGCGGATTTCCCTCGCGCGACGACATTGTGCATGGACGCGGCGCGCTTGCGCGACATCGAGCTTTTCGACGGCACGCCCGCAGGGGCTGTCATCAGCGGCCTGCCGCTGTTGTCGATGACGCCGCGGACGGTCTATTCCATCCTGGAAGGAGCTTTCGCGCATCTTCGCTCCAACGGCGCATTTTATCAGTTCACCTATGGCCCGCGCTGCCCGGTGCCGCGACCGCTGCTCGACCGGTTGGGCCTCAAGGCCAGCTATCTGGGCGGCACCTTCGCAAACGTGCCTCCGGCTGCGGTCTACCGCATCCAGCGTCGCAAGACCCCGCGCCTTGCCGCGTCTCGGGCACGCCCGCCGGCCGCGGGCACTCCCTGAGGATCCGCCATCGCTGCCGTGAGGATCGGGCTGCCCTCTATCACGGGATCGGTCCCGGCCGGCATATGGTGTCGGCCGGGCAAATCGATAGAGGCAACGGGAGAGCGTTCGGCCCGATCCGGGTGCGGATGGGACCCGCGCCCGATCATTGCAGGCGTCTTGCGGCATTGGCCTGCGCTTCCCGGATCAGTCCGGGATACATGCCGTCCTTGCCGGGATACCAGGGCATGGTGCCGATGGAGCCGAAGCCGGGGATCGTCTCCATGTGCGCAACCATGCGGGCGCGCATGCGCGGGTCGGGGAGCGGCCCGGTCATGGCCTGGACATTGTCGCTCATGTGGTCGGGATTCGACGTGCCGCAGAGCACGGTTGTGACGGCCGGATGCGCCATGACCCATTTCAGGAAGAACTGCGCCCAGCTGGTGGCGCCGAACTCCTGCGCGAAGCCCGGCAGCGGCCGGCCCTCGACCACCTTCATCAGGCGCGCCTTCTCGAGCGGCAGGTTGATGAGCACGCCAACGCCCTTCTCCGCGGCCACCGGGAGCAGGCGGCGCTCGGCGGTGCGGTTGAAGATCGAGTAGTTCGTCTGGATGAAGTCCACATCCTCGCCTTCCATGATGGTCGCCAGCTGATCCTGCGCCGCCGACTCGTGGTGGGTCACGCCCACATGGCGGATCAGGCCCTCCCGCTTCCACGCCTTCATCAGCGGGATGATGACGGGCGCGTTGGTGATGCTGTGGCATTGCAACAGATTGATCGTGTCGCGCCAGGTGCGCAGCCGCGACTGTCGCAGGCTTTGTTCTGCGTGGCTTTCATCGCCAAGATATTCCCCGGTGGCCCAGACCTTGTTGGCGAGGAACATCCCGTCGGACCCCGCATACTCCCCCATGAACTGGCCGACGCTGACTTCCGCCGAACCGTAGAGCGGGGAGGTATCAACGACGCGGCCGCCCGCGGCAACATACCGCTCGAAGACGTGCCGCAGGCCGTCGCGGCGCGCGCCGGGCTTCAGATCGAAGGTCAGGAAGGTGCCGAGGCCGAGGGCGGTGAGCCGCTCGCCGGTGCGGGGCAGGGTGCGGGTCAGCACATCGGGATTGGGTTCCGAGGCGGGCGAAGCTGCCCCTGTCTGCTGGGTCTGGGCCTTTGCCTGTGTGGCAAGGGCGAGCCCCGTCGCCGCCGCGCCCATCGTGCCGAGGAAGCTGCGTCGGTTGATCGTCGACTCGTTCATGAGGTGCTCCTTTTTCCTGAGCGTCAGAACTGCCAATTGGCGGGCACCCAGACGTAGGCGCCATCGGTCTTGAGCAGGCGGCCAAGGCCGGGGAACGGAAAGTGGAAGCCGAGCACGGCCAGGCGATCGGCCGCCGCGCGGTCGAAGATGCGCCGACGGGAGGCGAGGGCCGCCTCCTTGTCGCGGTCCGGTCCCGGAACCCAGGGCCTGTCAACGTTGACGACCGGGTGATAGGCAAGGTCGGCCGTCAGCAGAAGCTGGTCGCTGCCGGAATGGACGAGAAACGTCGCCATGCCCGGCGTGTGGCCGGAGGCGGCAATCGTCGTCAGGCCTGGCGCGATCTCGGCGCCGGCTTCATAGAGGGTGAGATCGTTCGTCACCGGCTCAAGGCTGGTCTTGATGGCTGCCGCGAAGCGCACGCGGAAGTCCTGCGGGACGGGCATGTAGGAGAGGTCCGGGTCGGTGTGGACGAAGAAATCCCAGTCCGCCTTCGGCACGAACACCGAGGCGCGGGGGAAGGCCCTGCGGCCATCGACCGTTCGCAGATTGCCCACATGGTCGGGATGGGTGTGGGAGATGACGATCGCGTCAATATCGGCAGGACCAAGCCCGATCGACGCAAGGTTTTCAAAGAGGCGGCCGCCATTCGGCCCCATCGTCCTGCCCGCGCCCGCTTCGATCAGGATCCGCCGCCCGCCGGTTTCGATCAGCAGCGTGTTGAGGTTGAGCGTCATGTGGTCTGCGGGAAGAAATGCCCGCCGCAGCACCTCCTGAAGCTCGGCCTCGGGTGCGTCGCTGGCATAGACCCGCGGCGGGCCGCCGATGACGCCGTCGCTTAGGACGGTCGCGCGGATGTCGCCGACACGGAAGCGGTAGCAGCCGGCATTGCCGCTCAGCGGGGGTGCGGCCTGGGCCTTCGCGCCACCGGGGCCGCCGATGACAGGGACGACCACGCTGGATGCGCCCGCGACGGCGGACAGCATGATGGTGCGTCGGTTGAGGGTGAAGACATTCATCGGTTTTCCCTTTCGTTCGGGCCAGCGCGCTCCGGTCCGGCGCCGCGGCGGGAGGGACCGGTGATGGGAAGCAGGGCGAGCCCGGCTGTTGCCCTAGCGGCAACCGTGACACAGGGCCATTCAACCGATAAGATGCACAGTCGCGATCAGCCTGATTAGATGATCTTCGCAATGCCCCCGGTCCGGCTCGACAGCTTCGATGTGTTCGTCTCGATCGTCCGCTGTGGCGGGTTTCGGGCGGCGGCACTTGAGCGCGGCGTCTCTTCATCGGCACTCAGCCAGACGATGAACGCGCTCGAAGAGGCCCTTGGCATCCGGCTGCTCAATCGCACGACGAGAAGCGTGTCGCCCACCGAAGCCGGACAGCGCCTCCTCGAACGTCTGGCGCCCGCATTGAGTGATATCCGGCTGGCGGTGGCTGAAGTCGACGAGCTGAGGGTCACGCCATCCGGGACGCTCCGGATCAACGCCCCGGCGCCGGCCGTCGATCATTATCTCTGCCCGCTGGCCTTCGATTTCATGGATGCCTATCGCGAGGTGAGCATTGAAATCATCAGCGATGCCGCGGTTATCGACATTGTCGAACAGGGCTTCGATGCCGGCGTGAGGTTCGGCAACCAATTGGCGCAGGACATGATCGCGCTTCCGCTCGGCCCGGCGCTTCGCTATGCCATCGTCGCCTCACCGGACTACATCAGAAAGCACGGCCGGCCGCAGGTTCCGCACGATCTCGTCCATCATGACTGCATCAGGCGCCGATTTCCCGGGGGCAGCCTGGTCACCTGGCGATTTGCCGACGGAAACGACGAAATAGAGGTCACGCCCACCGGCCGCCTGTTGCTCAGTTCCGCGCATAACGAGCTGCAGGCGGCACTGGCCGGCAGAGGCATAGCCCATATTTTCGATGACTATGCCAAGCCGCATATCCGGAAAGGCGAACTGGTCGAACTCCTCTCCGATTGGAGCCCGACCTTGCCGCACTGGTTTCTCTATTATCCCAGCCGCCGCCTTCCGAGCGCGACCATGCGGGCCTTTCTCGATTACGTCAGGACCTACGATTGGAGCGCCCAAAGGTGACGCCGCGCCGTCGCGTCGGTCGGGTGAGAGGTTCGCTGTATCCGGCAGCGCCCGGCCGGCGGGAGGCGCTATCACCTCTTGAAGCAGCGGGACGGGGCCCGATGAAGGGGGAAGGCGAAGAGCGCCGGCACCCGTGGGAGGGCGTCAGGGCCTGGCGCGGGGATCCTCTCGGCGGCGCAAGACCATGCCGCCGTGATGCAAGGTGTCGCTGTCCACGAAGTCGCCATCGGCGGTGAAGCCGGTGTCGTCCCAATAGTCGATATGCGTGCCGGTCACTTCATAGCGGCCTTCGTAGGCGCGCTCGCGGGTGCCGCGCGCCTCGACATAGCGCCCGGTGGGCAGGAGTTCGTGGCGAACGCGACCATCGTCGGTCACCCACATTCCGACATAAGGGTGGCTGGTTTGCAATGTTGGCTCCTCGGCGTGGACGGATTGGCTCAAGAGTGTGGCCGTCATCAGGGCTGCAAAGGCATGCCGCATGACCGTGCTCCTTGAGATTGAATGGGGCTGTTGGCTGCGATGCCGGATCGGACCCGCGCGCCGCGCGATGCGGGCCGCGTGACCCGCGGCTACGGCGCGCGCGGCGCGTTGTTGTCGACGACCCGCTGGTAGGCGACGAGATCGAGAAACGCCTCGGCCTCGATGACCAGCCCGTCCTTCATCCGGAGCATCCACAGGAACTGGTTGCGGTAGGGGGCGCCCGAGGTCGTCGTCGCCGAACCGTCGAAGCGGATGATGACCGTGTCTCCGTCGGCATAGATGCCGCGTACCTCCGGTACGATGGGGGTGGCGAGGCGGCTGGTCAGGGGGCGCGACGCCCGTTCGACGAAGTCGTCCTGGCTGCGATATGTGCCCGCCACCGGCCCGGAGCCGTGGATCGTCCAGGCGACATCGGGTGCGAGAAGCGCGGCAAAGACATAGGTGCCGCCACGCCATTTCTCGAAAGCCTCGTGGACGATGGCCTTGTTGCGTTTTTCGACGGCCGTCTCGTGGGTCTCCGCTCCCGGGTCAGGCGCTGTGATCTCGGCATGTGCTGCCCCGATGGCGGCCAGAAAGGCCGAGGCGATGAGCAGCCGGTGGCCAGCGCCTGCAGGGGCATTCAATGAGAGGATGGTCATGGGATCGTTCCTTTCTTTGGCATGCGGAGGGCAAGACGCCCGGTCCCGTGCGGTCGATCAGAAGCCGGCGATGGGCTGGGGTGCCCGGGAAGGACCGCGCGGGTGCTGTCGTCGTCTCGCGCGACCTTGCCGGTGCGCGTCCTGCTTCGTGGCGGTCAGGTGCGATGCGCCACGCGAGCTCCGCCGAAGATGAGCTGTTGAACCAGGGGACGCTCGACGAAGCGGGCCGGGAAGATCGGAGCGGGATCGCTGACCCGGTTCAGGCGGTCGAGCTGTTCCGGGGACAGCGCCACGTCGAGAGCGCCCAGATTTTCCTGCGCCTGGGCGAGGGTGCGGGCGCCGATGATGGGCGACACCACCGCCGGGTTCGCGAGCGTCCATGCCAGCGCGATCTGGGATGGTGTCCCGCCGATTTCCTCGGCTACGGTGCGCACCTCTCGGGCCATCTCGATCGAGCGCTCGGTGAGATGCCCTGAGGAGGCGATGACGCCCTTGCGGCTGGGGGACACCGCGGCATCGCGTGAATCGTGGATGTCTGCCGTGGTGTATTTGCCCGCCAGCACGCCGCCACCCAGCGGCGACCACGGCAGCACGCCGAGCCCCAGCGCCGCGGCCATCGGCATCAGCTCATGCTCGACGGTGCGCTCCACCAGGCTGTATTCGATCTGAAGCGCGACAAAGGGCGACCATCCCCGCATGTCGGCGAGGGTCTGCATTTCGGCGGTCCGCCACGCCGGCGTGTTGCAGATGCCGAGATAGAGGATCTTGCCGGACCGGACGAGGTCGTCGAGCGCCCGCATCACTTCATCTGGCCGGGTCGTCATATCCCAGGCGTGGAGATAGAGGAGATCGATCCGGTCGGTGGCGAGCTGCCGGAGGCTCTGCTCGACCGACCGCACCATGTTGAGCCGGTGGTTGCCGCCCGCATTGGGGTTGCCGGGCTCGCGGGCCATCGTGAACTTCGTGGCGAGGACGAGCCGCTCCCGCCTGTCGCCGATGAACCCGCCGAGGAAGCGTTCAGCCGCTCCATTGGTGTAGTTCACCGCGGTGTCGATGAAATTTCCGCCGCGATCAATGTAGAGGTCGAAGATGCGGCGGGCCTCGTTGCTGTCCGCGCCCCAGCCCCAATCCGACCCGAACGTCATGGTGCCGAGACTCAACGGCGAAACACGCAAGCCTGAGCGGCCGAGCAATCTGTAATCAGCGAGTGTCATGTGTGGTCACCTCAGTTGGCGGACCGAAAACTAGGGGTCGCCGGCAAGACGGACAACTTGCCCAATCGTAACCACACTGGTAATCTGCCGTTACCAATGGCGATTGACCTCACCGGAATCTCCGTCTTTCTGACCGTCGCGGAGCTGCGAAGCTTCCGCGCGGCGGCTGAGCATCTGGGCGTCACGCGGCCAGCCGTCAGCCAGACTCTTCGCCGGCTGGAAGACCGCCTGGGCGTCGCGCTGATCCACCGAACGACGCGAAGCGTCAGCCTCACCGAGGCCGGCGAGCAGCTTTTCCAGCGCGTGGCGCCGGCCTTCGCCGAGGTCGGCCTGGCCCTGGAGGCCGCTGCGGATCGGGACATCGCGCCGAGCGGCCT
This sequence comes from uncultured Starkeya sp., assembly GCA_964543245.1. GTDB lineage: Bacteria > Pseudomonadota > Alphaproteobacteria > Rhizobiales > Xanthobacteraceae > Ancylobacter. Next base: position 8,821 of record CAZIXP010000008.1, on the reverse strand, counting down.
TTTGCGGCTGGCGGTGTCGTCGATCGCCGAACGGTTCATCTCAGGACCGTTGCTGGCCGGATTCGCGGACGCTTATCCGGCCGTTCAGATCGATGTGACGGTCACCGATGAGGAGTTCGACATCGTGGCGGAAGGCTATGATGCCGGGGTGCGGCTTGGGGAAGTGATCGACCAGGACATGATCGCTATCTCCGTGTCGGGCGAGCAGCGCCAGACCGTGGTCGCCGCGCCAGCCTATATCGAGCGCTTCGGCAAACCTTCGCATCCGTCCGAGCTGGCGCGGCATCGCTGCATCGGCTGGCGACCGGCGCCGCAGACGGCACCTTACCGCTGGGAGTTCGGCGAAGGCGGGCGCGAGTACGACATCGCCGTCAACCCCGAGATCACCACCAACGACATGTGGTTGATGATCCGCATCGCCTGCGCCGGAGGAGGCATAACCTTCGGCATGGAAGATACCTTCAGGCCCTATGTCGCCTCCGGCCAGCTGGTGCCGCTGCTCGAAGACTATTGCCCGCCCTTTGCCGGCTTCTTTCTGTATTTCCCCAATCGACGAAATCTCGCTCCGAAGCTTCGGGCCCTGGTCGATCACGTCAAGCGGTGGCGGTAGACCTCGCCACCTACCGTGGGGCGGTTCTGCCCTATTGCTGGGACGTGGCGGGACTCCTCGAGAACAGCCAATAGCCACACGCCGCGCTTAGCGAGTCGAGGGTTACCTAATCAGGGATTGCCCCGGGCTGCCTGGGATCCTTATTGCGGTTTCCACAAAATCAGCAAAGGTCCGCGCTTTGGCGCTTGCCAGCCGTCCAGTCGGGAAAACGGCCCACAGGTCGATGGGTGGAAGGTCCCAGTCCGTCAGCACACGAACGACGGCGCCGCTTTCCAGCTCGGGTGCAAACATCCAGTCGGAGTTGACCGTCAGCCCGATGTCGGCGAGCACCGCGGCGCGGATCCCCTCGGCGGCGCTGGCCCGGACCCGGCCACGGATGGCGACCGACGTTTCGGTGCCATCCTTTCGGAACATCCAGCTGTTTTCGATCTGGCTGTAGACGACCGCCTCATGTGTGGCGAGATCGGCAGGCACCGCGGGAACCCCGGCCCGCTCGAGATAGGCGGGCGTTGCGATGACCGATCGGCGCCCGCGCGCCAGCCGCCGTGCCACTGCCGACGAATCCGAAAGCTGCCCCATGCGAAGGGCGACATCTATGCCCTCCGAGACGAGATCAATGACCCGGTCGTCCAGCACGATGTCGACCGCAAGGTCAGGATGCCGCGCGAGGAATTTCGGCAATTGCGGCACGACCAGCAGCCTGGCGAAGGTGGTGGCGGCCGAGATGCGAAGCTGGCCGGTCAGGCCGGCTCCGGCGCCTCGCGCCTCCAACTCCGCCTCGTCGGCTTCATGGATCGCGGTCCTGGCGCGCTCGTAGAACCGGAGTCCAGCATCCGTCGGCGATAGTCCGTGGGTCGAGCGGACCAGCAGCCGCACGTGAAGGCGGTCCTCAAGCTGCGCGATGGTTTTTGATATCGCCGGCTGCCCGACCCCGATGTGCCGAGCCGCTGCCGAGAAGGAGCCTGTCTCCACAACGCGTACGAAGGCGGCCATTGCCTGCAATCGATCCATATTGCTCATTCTCCGCAGGAATAAACAATATCCCGTTGAGGTTTCTGCCACAAGGTCATGGGAATGGCCATAACTCTCTCCAGCGACGACCGCAGTCGATGGAGACAAATATGATCGAAGTTCACACCTTCCCAACGCCCAACAAAAACAAAGTTCCCTCATTGTGCTCGAAGAAATGGAGTTGACCGCCATGTCCAACTTCAACGTCTACAAGAATTCCTTTCCCAATGCCCGTTTGAGCCGGTCGGAAAGCGGCGTCCTTGAAGTCGCGCTGCACACCGATGGCGGCAAGCTCATCTTCAACGGCCATACCCACGAACAGTTCGTCGAGCTCTTCCACCAGATCGGTTCCGATGCCGACAACCGCGTCGTCATCCTGACCGGCTCAGGCGACGCCTTCATGGATGCAATCAGTCCGGAAGGCTTCGATTTTTTCTCGCCGCGCGGTTACGACAAGATATACCGCGAAGGCAAGAAAGTGCTCATGAACATCCTCGACATCGAGGTACCGATGATCACCGCGCTTAACGGCCCGGTCCTGCTACATTCGGAATATGCGTTGCTCACGGACATTATCCTCGCGACTCCGGAAACCGTTTTCCAGGATAAGCCGCATTTCGACTTCGGCATCGTGCCTGGTGATGGCGTCAACCTGCTCTGGCCGGAGGTGATCGGCAGCATTCGTGGCCGTTATTTTATCCTCACCCGGCAGGTTCTCGACGCACAGACGGCCAAAGACTGGGGTGTGGTGAACGAGATCGTCCAGGCCGACCGGCTGCTGACCCGTGCCCGCGAAATCGCCGAGGGGATCGCCGCGCTTCCGCCGCTCACCAGCCGCTATACCCGCATCGCGCTGACGCAGAAGCTGCGCCGGATCATCGAGGAAGGCGCCGGTTACAGTCTCGCGCTGGAAGGTATCAGCGCCGCCGACGTCGCCCGTTCCATGGCGGTCGGTGGCTGACCGCCGCCGACCCGCCTGGCCGCTCAAGCCTAAAGAGCAAGATCATGACCCTGCAGTCCAAGCTCGACGCCTTCAAGGCCGATTTCGAGGCGGGCAAGCCGCCGTATAACGTACCCCATTCAGTGATCGAAACGATGCACCGGGCCACCGCCGAGCTGGCCGCTTCGGGTGCGGCCCAGCGCGCGCTCAAGGCCGGCGACAAGGTGGCTGCCTTCGCACTCCGCGATCCCGACGGCAACATGGTGTCGTCCGTCGACCTTCTCCTGCGTGGCCCGCTGGTCATCAGCTTCTATCGCGGAGTCTGGTGCCCCTACTGCAACATGGAGCTCCAGGCGCTCCAGGAAGCCCTGCCCCAGTTCGAGGAACTCGGCGCGACGCTGGTGGCGATCTCGCCCCAGAGCCCGGCGAACAGCCGCAAGTCCGTCCGGCAGAACAACCTGTCCTTCCTCATCCTGTCGGACACGCACAACGACGTCGCGGCTGCCTTCGGTTTGCGTTTCGAGATGCCGGACTATCTGATCGAGCTTTACAAGACGCTGAAGAACGATCTGCCGACCTTCAACGGCGACCCGAGCTGGACCCTGCCGATGCCGGCCCGCTTCGTCGTCGGCCAGGACGGCACGATCCTCTATGCCGAGGTCAACCCGGACTATACCCGCCGCCCCGAGCCGGAAGACGTGCTGCCGGCGCTGCGGCTCGCCGTCGGGCACGCCGCCGGATCGCAATCCGGACGACAGGCCCCGCCGGCACGGGGCGGGGCCGAAAGGCGTCGAGCGTTGACGGGGAGTGGATCATAGCCAGCCCTCGGCCGGTAATTCCCGCTTGAGCGTCGATAGCAAGGTGGCATGTCACCTTCTCGCTGTCGAACTGGGCCTGCTCAGCTTGCTCCTGGGGGCCATTCGGCGGCCTGTCTTGCGGTCCGCCAACGGCGTTCGCTGGCATGGCGCGGCCCTCAGGCCGCGCGCGCGATTTCGGTGGCGAAACTCCGGTACGAATGCAGCGGGCGACCGAGGAGCCCGGTTAGCCGTTCGACGTCGCTGGGCTCGGGGATCATGCCGTCGCTGACATAGCGCTCGGCCATGAGGCGCATCTCATAGGCCATCCATTTGGGCATGAATGGCGATCGGGCGGCCAGGGACCTCGGACCAGATCGCGGCAACGTCCGACCCCGTCAACGTGTCGGGCCCAACCAGATGGAGGGTCTCGACCGGCAGCTTGCCAGGCGCCTGGTCGCGCCGGATCAGTTCGATCGCGGCGACCTCAGCGATGTCGCGGGCATCGACCCTCGCGACGCCCTTGTCGCCGATCGGCATGGGGTAGACGCCATGGTTGACGATGATGTCCTTGATCATCAGCTCATTGTCGATGAAGTAGGCCGGGCGCAGGATTTTGGCGGTGAAACCCATCTGTTCCAGCATGCGCTCGCTGGCGATGAGTTTACGCCGGCCCTCCGTACCCTGAACGGGAAGCGGGCGTCGAGCGGGTCATCTATCTGGCGGTGTTCGGTGCCGACGGTTCGGTGAACGTACCACGCATTCCCGCAAGGCACGCCCGAAGAACTCGCGGCCTATGTCGGCTGACGGCACGTGACAGAAGCGCGCCAAGAAATGTGGATGGCGGTCGCGACGCCTGAGGATCTTCCAGAACGCGCCCTTGAACGGCCAGCGGCTGCGGCGGTCAGTCGACCATTGCGTGTTTATAGACCGTCGTGCGGGATATGCCGAGGCGGCGAGCGGTCGCCTGTATGTTGCCTCCTGTTGCCGCAAGCGTTTCGCGGATGCGCCGGCACTTGTCGCGGCTCAGCGGATGGCGGGCGCAATGGGCGCAGCTCGGTTCGGCAGGGCCAATGCCTTCGTCACAGGAGGAGCTTATCCGGCCGGCTTCATCCGCCTCGATCGCGGCGCGACGCAGCCAGGACTGCAGCTCGCGTATGTTACCGGGCCACGGCCGCTGGCGCAGCTGCTCGAGCACCGCGTCATCTATCGAGCCGCCCGGCACACGCCGCTCCAGCAGATGGCGCACGATGACAGGGAAATCGCTGCGGTCGCGAAGCGGCGGAATCTCGATCGAGAACCCATTCAGCCGGTAGTACAGGTCGGCGCGGAACTGGTGGGCGGCGACGGCGGCGGCGAGGTCGCGATTGGTGGCGGAAACGATCTGGACATCGAGCCGGGCAGCTTTGCCCCCGCCCAGCGATCGGACTTCCATCGTGTCGAGAAAACGCAGCAGCGCTGTCTGTGCCGCGAGCGGGATGTCGCCCACTTCGTCGAGGAACAGCGTTCCCCGGTCGGCGAGGCGAATGAGACCGGGCGCGCCCTCGGTGCGGGCATTGGTGAAGGCGCCCCGGTCATGGCCGAAAAGCTCGGCGACGAACAGCGATTCCGGTATGGCTCCGCAATTGATGGGCACGAATTCGCCGCCGCGCCCGCTGAGCGCGTGGACATGTCGCGCCATCAGTTCCTTGCCGGTACCGGTCTCGCCATGAATGTGGATGGCCAGCCGCTCCCGGGTGGCAGGGCCGAGGCCGCGCATGCGCCGCAGAAGAAGCGGGTCTTCGCAGACGAAGCCGGCGGAGGGCTCGGGCGCCGCCTCGACGGCCACGCGCCGTGTCGATGGCGCGCGGCTTGCCGCCACCACCGGCGCGGCCGCGAAGCGCCGGCACGCGACATAAAGCAGGCTGCCGGCCCGGTCGCCGAGGCGAGCAATGCCATTGGCGCGCAGTTCATCCACGACGCTGCCGAAACCGGGTTCGAAAAGGGCATCGAAGGCCTGCCCCGGACGGGTGTCGAGCCCGGCGAGCAGCGCCCGCGCTGCCCGGTTGAGCGACACCACCTCGCCCTCGGGCGACAGCGCAACCAGGCCGGCCGACAGGGTGTCGAGATATTCCGCCCGCGGGTGCAGGGCCAGCAGCAGCATATCCGGCCGGCTATTGATGATCAGGCCGTTCTCGATGGCCGATCCCGCCATGCGCACCAGCGCGTGGGTATGCTGTTGGCGCGCTTCATTGGCGCTCGACGCGTCGAGCAGACCGACCAGCCGGTCCGACGGGTCGAAGATCGGCACCGCTACACAGCTGAGATGGCCGTGGCAGGCGAAGAAATGTTCCCGACCGTAAATCGCCGCGGGGGCCTGCTCGATGAGGGCTAGACCGAGCGCATTGGTACCACGCCCGCTTTCGAGCCAGACGCTGCCCGGCACGATGGAACGGCCCGCCTCGCTGTCGGCGAAGAGCGGGTCGCTTAGCGCATCCAGTACCACGCCGCCGGCATCGGCGAAGGCGATCATGAAATTCGAGCCCGCAATCTGCTCATGCAGAAGCTGCATCTGCGTCAGCGCAAGACGGCGCAGCAATGCCTGCTCCTCGCGGCGGGCGCGCACGTCGGCAAAGGCGATCACCTCATCCTTCGGCCGACGCAAGGGGTCGAGGCCTCCGGCCAGGCAGCGCTCCCAGCTGCGGCCGACCTCCGGCGCGAGGACGCCGGCTGGGATGCGCGCGCCCGACTCAAGAGCGGTGCGGGCCTGGGCGGTGCGGGCCTGCGCGACCTCGGGCTGGGGCGCGGGAGAGAGGGGCGGCATGGGCGCTATCCCTGTGGCTGTTCTTGCCCTTTTGCGGCAGGGTCGGCGCAAAACAGTCGGAAAGCAATATCCACAAACTGGACAGTGATCACGGTCAGCTGTTCAGTCCATGAACGAGACGAACTCTTCGCACCTGCAGTAAAGCGTTGATCGCGTGCAACAATGTCCGGTGGCACGTTTGCTGCGATGTAGCCCCCGACGGCGACGCCATGCGGTGCCGAAAAAGGGAGGACGCCATGAAGGCGCAGGTGCTGAAAAACTACGACACATCTCTCTCCGCTGACCTCTGGGTGGCGGAAGAGAACGTGCCCGACCCCAAAATCGTGAAATCCACCGATGTCATCGTCCGCATCGGCGGCGCAGGCGTCTGCCGGACCGATCTTCACATCATTGAGGGGGTCTGGAAGCCGCATATGGACCCCCAGGGCGACCAGCTGCTGCCGCTGATCATGGGTCATGAGAATGCCGGCTGGATCGAGGAGGTCGGCAAGGAGGTCGACGGATTGAAGAAGGGCGATCCCGTCATCGTGCATCCGAAGATCACCGGCGGCACCTGCCTCGCCTGCCGCCGCGGGTTCGACATGCACGGACCCGGCACCTTTCCCGGCCTCGACTGCGACGGCGGCTATGCCGAATTCATCTGTACGTCGGAACGCAACATCGTGCCGCTTCCGCGTTCGCTGGCGCCTAAGGATGTGGCGCCTTATGCCGATGCCGGCCTCACCGCCTATCGGGCGGTAAAAAAGGCCACCCGGCATCTGCTGCCCGGCCAGAGCTGCGTCGTCATCGGGGCCGGCGGCCTTGGCCATATCGGCATCCAATGCCTGAAAGCCATGTGTGCCGCCGATGTCATCGTCGTCGACAAGTCCGATGCCTCGCTCGCACTGGCTAGCAAGAGCGGCGCCGACCATACCGTGAAGGCCGATGGCAACGAGGTCGAGGCGGTGCTGGCGCTGACGGAAGGTGTCGGCGCCGAGGCCGTGATCGACTTCGTGGGCGAAAAGGGTACCACGAGCAAGGGTCTGGCGATGACCCGGCCGATGGGAAGCTACTACATCGTGGGCTACGGCGAGGACATCCGGATTCCCACGGTCGACCTGATCATCTCGGAACGCAACATCATCGGCAATCTGGTGGGCACCTGGGCTGAGCTGACGGAGCTCATGGCGCTGGCGGATCGCGGCCTCGTCCAGCTTGCGACCGCAGAGTACAAACTTGCGAACGCGAACCGGGCGCTGCACGACCTTAACGCGGGCAAGATCCATGGCCGCGCGGTGCTGGTGCCCTGATCAAGTCTGTTCCGTATATTGTACTCCAACAATAGAAAAGTGCATTGCAGCATAAACGTGAGATCCGTAAGCAATGTTAACGGTTATTTTGCGTTGCACCATTTTCGCATAATGAAACACCTTCTGACGCGAGATTCGCAAAACACGTCATCTCGGCGAATAAAGGTAGGTAGGGCTTCTGAAAAGTCGTTGAAATACTTACTGTGACCAATTGGCACGGCCTTTGCTACCTTCTGATTAGAACAATGCTGACATGTCCTACGGGGCAGGCTGCGACAAGAACGAAGGGGAGAACTCCGGGGAGGCTGCCGAGACGGCGAAGAGCCGGCTCGGCGGGAGTGGCGCGATCGGATCACGACGCCGTCACCGGCCCGTACGCCAACAGCCAACCCTGGCGCCTTGCACCTTTGCCCAGGCCTTCGACGCCCGCCGCATCGCGACAGGCGACGGCCAGCTCACGCCTGAAATCCGCCCGGCCGGGCAGCGCACGTCGCTGTGCCGCGCCGGACGGGAGGAAATGTGGACTCCGCTCCAAGAGCAGGATGGCAAAAATGACAAGTACACTGACCCTGAACAAGATCACGGCCCAGAAGGGCATCTCCGTCGCTGAGGCGGCGAAGAAAATCGCCGATCTCGGCTGGAATCCCTCCTATGTCCAGGAGGCGATGACCTTCCCGACCGACTACAAGATCACGAAGGCTCCGAAGGACCCGATGAAGCAGGTGCTTCGTTCCTACTTCCCGATGCAGGAGGAGAAGGACAACCGGGTCTATGGCGCGCTCGACGCGGCGCTGCGCGGCGACATGTTCCGCAATGTGGAGCCGCGCTGGGTGGAATGGATGAAGCTGTTCCTGGCGATCATTCCGTTCCCGGAAATCTCGGCGGCCCGCTCCATGGCCATGGTCGGCCGCCTGGCGCCCGGCGAGGACCTGCGCACGGGCTTCACCATGCAGATGGTCGACGAGTTCCGGCACTCGACGATCCAGATGAACCTCAAGAAGTGGTACATGGAGAACTATATCGATCCCGCCGGGTTCGATATCACCGAAGAAGCGTTCGGCAAGTGCTACGCCACCACCATCGGCCGGCAGTTCGGTGAAGGCTTCATCACCGGCGACGCCATCACCTCCGCCAATGTCTACCTCACGGTCGTGGCCGAGACGGCGTTCACCAACACGCTGTTCGTCGCCATGCCTTCCGAAGCCGCCCGCAATGGCGACTACGCCCTGCCCACCGTGTTCCTCTCGGTGCAGTCGGATGAGAGCCGGCACGTCGGCAACGGCCATTCCATGCTGATGTCGATGCTGAAGGAGCCGGAGAACCACCTCCTGCTCGAACGCGACATGCGCTATGCCTTCTGGCAGAACCACGCCA
>CAZIXP010000007.1:27882-56670 GCA_964543245.1 uncultured Starkeya sp. | reverse complement strand
GAGCGTATCCGGTGAACTCACGTTCACCGGATACGCTCCAGGTTGTTGTTTTGCCGCATTTTGTTCACGGGAACCGGAATCCACGTCGCTCGAAAAGGCTCTATCGGACAGTTCCGTCAACCCGTCACTCGGCAAGACTGGGCACCTTGTTCCGCGTGGACCACCGATGCAGGGCCCAGGGCCCCACCGCGACGAAGATCGCCAGCGCCCACAGGATGAGCGAGATGTGGCTCTGGAACAGGATGCCGAGTTCGCCGCCGCTGATGGCCAGCGCGTTGCGCAGGTTCACTTCCATCACCTTGCCGAGCACGAAGCCGAGGATGATCGGCGCCATGTCGAAGCCCAGCTTGCGAAGGACCCAGCCAAGACAGCCGATGGCGAGCATCAGCATGATGGATTCGACACTGGCATGGGTCGAATACACACCGACAACCGACAGGACGAGGATGCCGGGAACCAGAATCCAGTTCGGCAGCAGCAGCAGGCGCGAGAAGATGCCGACGAAGGGGATGTTGAGCAGCAGCAGCAGCACGTTGCCGATATAGAGCGAGGCGATCAGGCCGCCGACGATCTCCGGGCGCTCCGCGAAGAGCTGAGGACCCGGCTGGATGTTGTAGAGCATGAGGGCGCCGAGCATGACGGCCGTGGTCCCGCTACCCGGCACGCCAAGTGTCAGCATCGGCACGAAGGCGCCGGCCGCGCAGGAATTGTTGGCCGCTTCCGGCGAGGCGAGGCCGCGCATGTCGCCCTTGCCGAAGGTGCCGTCGCGATCGGAAACGCGCTTCTCGAGCGTGTAGGATACGGCGCTGGCGACCGACGCGCCGGTGCCGGGCAGGACGCCGACAACGAATCCGATGATCGAGCCGCGCAGGGTCGCGCCGGTCGTGAAGACGATGTCCTTGAAGCGCACGAAGGTGCGCCCGACCTTCCCGATGACCGAGGCGCCCATCGCGTGGCTCTCCAGCATCAGCATCGCCTCGGAGATGGAGAACAGGCCGATCACCAGCACGACGAAGTCGATGCCGTCGCCAAGTTCCGGGCTGTCGAAGGTGAAGCGGTAGGCGCCCGATGTCGGGTCGAGGCCGACGGTCGCCAGCATCAGTCCGAGCACGCAACCGATCAGCGTCTTCACCGGCTGGCTGCCAACCATGGAGCCGAGCGTGGCGAAGGCGAAGACCATCAGCACGAAATACTCGGCAGGGCCGAAGCCGACGGCGAGGCTGGCGAGGAACGGTGCGAACAGCGTCAGTCCCAGAACGCCGATGATGCCGCCGACGAAGGAGGACAGGCCGCTGATCATCAGCGCCTCGCCGGCGCGCCCCTGCCGCGCCAGCGGGTTGCCGTCGAGCGCGGTCATCACCGCGCCGGCGTCGCCGGGAACGTTGAGCAGGATGGAGGAGATGCGCCCGCCATACTCCGATCCCATATAGATCGCCGCGAGCAGGATCATCGTGCTCTCGGGCGGCAGGCCGAGCGTGTAGGCGATCGGCAGCAGCAGCGCGATGCCATTGATCGGGCCGATGGCTGGCAGCGCGCCGATGACGGTGCCAAGGAAGCAGCCGATCAGGCCGATGAGCAGGTTCTGCCAGCTGAGCGCGACGGCGAACCCGGTCCAGAGATAATCGAAACTCATGATGTCCTAGCCCCGACGCGACGCGGCGAAGAGTTCGCCGACCGGCAGATAGACCTCGAGCAGGTAGCCGAAGACGACGTACCAGAGCGTGGCCTGAAGAAGCCCGCCAAGCAGCGATGCCTTCCACGAGGCACCGAAAATGCGGCCGACCCCGGTGGTCATGACGAACATCGAGCCGGCAAAGCCGATCGGCTCGAACAGCAGTGCGGCGATGAGCACCAGGCTGGGCAGCGCGATGCAGCGCATCAGCACCGTGCCCTGCGGCCATGCCTCGCCCTCGCCCGGCATGAAGAGGTAGATCAGCGACAGCAGCCCCAGGATCGCCGCCAGCATGACCGGGAACACCCGGGGCCCGAGGGGATCCGACGAGAAGGAAAACTCGATGCCGCTGCCGGCGTAGCCATACAGCAGGCTGAACAGCAGCAGCACGATCGCGGCGATCCGGTTGCTCAGCGTGTCCCGAGCAGGATGTTGATGGGCGTCCATGGGGCGTTTCCTGGCGAGCGGGCCCAGGCGGCCCCGCCGCAGGCGAGGCCGCTGGTCGGGTCGGTTGGGATCAGAGACCGGCTTCCTTCGCGAGCGCCTTGAAGCGCTGCACGTCGCTCTTCACCTTGGCGTCGAAATCGGCGCCGATCAGCGTGTAGGGGAACAGGCCGCGCGCCGCGAGTTCCGTCTTGAAGGCGGGCGTGTCGACCAGCTTCCTGAAAGTGTCGGCCCACGCCGCATAGTCCGCATCGCTGACTTTGCCGCCGGTGTAGTAGCCGCGCCAGATCACCCAGTCGAAATCATAGCCCTGCTCTCGGGTGGTCGGGATATTGGCGAGGTCGCCGGTCAGCCGCTCCGGCGACATGACGGCGAGGATGCGGACCTTGCCGGCCAGGTGGTGCTTGACCATTTCGGAGGCGTCGCCCGCGCCGATCTTGATGTGACCGCCTTCCAGCGAGGTCAGCACGGCGCCGCCGCCTTCCAGTGCGACATAGCGCATCTTCTTGGGGTCCTGCCCCGCGCCCTTGGCGATGAGGGCGGCCTTCATCCAGTCCTGGCTGCCGACCGCGCCGCCGCCGCCGATCGGAAACTGGCCGGGATTGGCGGCATAGGCGTCCGAGAGCTCCTTCAGCGTCTGGTAGGGTGAGTCGGCGCTGACGACGATGACGCCATAATCCGCGCCAAGCGCACCGATCCAGCGCACCGCGCTCTCATCGTGGCTGCCGAACTTGCCCTGTGCCAGCAACAGCGCCGAACCCGTCGAGGCCGCGACGATCAGGCTGGGGTCGGCAGCCCGTTTGCCGACGACATGGTTATAGGCAATGGCGCCGACGCCACCTTCCATATAGGTGACGGCCATCGGCGTCTCGATCAGCTTGGCGGCCAGCAGCGCGTTGGCGGCGAGGCGGCAGGTGACGTCGAAGCCGCCGCCGGGCTTCGCGCCCGCAAGGCATTCGGTCTTCTGCGGGAGAGCAAAGGCGCCCCCCGTGAGCATGGCACTGACCACGCCGACCAAAGCGACTTTCCTGAAAATGGCGTTCATGGGCTCGTCCCTCCGAGGACTCGTTGCAGCATCGTGCCTGCGCCTCAGTCCGGCGCGGATGGATGGATGTGCGGAGCTGAGCGGCAGCCGGCCGACAAAGGCGGCCTTTTGGCGGACGTTTCTCCATCTGTTTCCACGCCGTCTGCGCGGCGCTTGGCGCTGCTTTGCTAGAGGGGATTCCTGTCATACAGCTGTCTTTACGGCAGGCGCCGAGCCTGGGGAGTCCGATGCGAATCTTGCTGGTCGAAGACACGAGGGACGTCGGCGAGGCGATCGTCGGGCGCCTCAGCCGGATCGGTCACGCTGTCGACTGGGAGCTCGACGGCACCGCCGGCGCGGAGGTGCTGGGCGCCGCGGCCTATGATCTCGTCATCCTCGACGTCATGCTGCCTGGCACGGATGGCTTCAGCATCCTGTCGCAATTGCGGGCACGGGGATCGACCACGCCGGTGCTGATCCTCACCGCGCGGTCGCGCGTGGAAGATCGCGTGGACGCGCTCGACATCGGCGCCGACGATTATCTCGTGAAGCCGTTCGATTTCCGCGAACTGGAAGCTCGTGTTCGCGCCCTCATCCGTCGCAACAGCGGCGAGGCCACCAATGTCTTGCGCTGCGGCGACATCAGCATAGACCGGCTGACGCGGATGGTTCGTGTGGGCGACTGCGAGGTGCATCTCAAGCGGCGAGAGCTCACGCTGCTTGAAATCCTGTGCTCCCGGCCCGGGCGCGTCTTCGGCAAGGACGAACTGCTGGACCGCATGTTCGGCCATGACGAGGCGCCCGCGGCCAATGCCGTCGAGCTCTATGTCGGCCGGCTCCGGCGAAAGATCGAAGGCGCGCGCGCCCAGATCGTCACCGTGCGCGGATTCGGCTATCAGATGGTGATCGATGGCCCGGCGTGAGCCTTCACTGTTCATCCGCCTGTTCGCGCTGATGTCGCTGGTGCTGGTGTTTGGCGCGGCGGTGCTGATGACCGCGGCGTGGTATTCCGCCCGCCAGGCCGCCGATGAGGCCTATGATCGGCTGCTGCTCGGCGCCGCCTATCAGATCGCGGACGCTATCCAGGTGCAGGACGGCCAGCCGGATATCCAGCTTCCCGTCTCTGCCTTCGAACTTCTGGCGTTGTCGGACCGAGACCGCATCTTCTACCGCGTGCTGGATCCGGCGGGGCAGACGATGACCGGCTATGAGAGCCTCGCTGATCCGGCCGCCGAGACCACGACGCCGGCCAGGGCGATGGTCGAGAACGCAGAGTTCGACGGCGAGATCGTGCGGGTGGCGCGGGTGGTGCGGCGCTTCGATGACCCCCAGATGCGCGGCGATGCCATCGTCATCGTGGCGCAGACCGTTGAGGCGCGCCGCGCGCTGGCACGTGAACTGACCCTGCGCTCCTTCGTACTGGTCGGGGCCATGGGGGCCATCGCGATCGGCGGGACGATTTTTGCGGTGCGTCGCGCGCTGGCACCGATCGGCCGGCTGGAGACCGCGATCCGCCAGCGCGACCCGCTGGACCTCACACTTGTCGACGTCTCCACACCGCGGGAACTCGCGCCCTTCGTCGCCGAGATCAACGGCTTCATCGAACGGCTGCGGGGCCGGATCGAGCTGATGCAGCAGTTCATCGCCGATGCCGCGCATCAGTTGCGGACACCGCTCGCCGCGCTGGAGGCGCAGGTCGATCTGCTCACCAATGACGAGGTGCCGCCGTCCGCGCGCAAGCACCTCGATCGCATCCGTGCCCGCACGCGGCAATTGTCGCGCCTCGCCAACCAGCTGCTGAGCCACGCCATGGTGGCGCACCGCGAACGCGCGGTCGCGAATTCCCCGGTCGATCTCACAGAGCTGACGCGGCGGGCGCTCGACGAGGCGATCCCCGACACGCTGGAGCGGGATATTCTCGTCACCTTGCACGCACCGCCCGACCCGCTGATCGTCAGCGGCGACCCGGTCAATCTCGCCGAGGCGGTCAAGAACATCCTCGACAACGCCGTCCGTCACGGCGCCCCGGCCCGCATCACCGTGCGCCTGCTGAGTCAGTCGGGTCGCGCCGTGATCGCCGTGGAGGATGACGGACCCGGTATTCCGCCGGAACAATGGTCGCGTGTGGTCCAGCGCTTCGGCGCGCCGTCCTCGGACGGCAAAGGGTCCGGGCTGGGTCTTTCGATCACCGCCGAAGTGATCGCCGCCCATGGCGGCACCCTGTCCTTCGTCGAGAAGGGCAGCTTCGGCTTCGTCGTGATGATGTCCCTGGCGAAGGACGAGCGGGAGGTCGCATGAAAGCCCTTGCGCTGAGTCTTGGCGCCGCGCTCGCAATGCTGCTGTTCGCCAGCCCCGGCGCGCAGGCTCAGAGCGTGACGCGGTTTCCGGCGGTCGCCAGTCAGGTCGACACCCTGTCGATCCATGCCGCCACCGACCTTTATGCCCTGGAGCCTCTTATCCGGGATTTTCAGCAGCTCTCGCCCGGCACCAGGGTCGAGATCGTGGAATATGTGACCAACGACCTGTTCTCGGCCGCGGCGCGGGTCTGTCACGATGGCGGGGCGCTCGGCGACGTGTACCTCTCGTCGTCGGTGGACCAGTTGGTGAAGCTCGCCAATGATGGCTGCGCGCAGCGCATCGAGGGGCCGGATCTGGCGCGCGCCCCGCGCTGGGCGAACTGGCGCGACGAGGTGTTCGGCTTCACCTTCGAGCCGATCGTCATGGTCTATAACCGCGACAGCGTATCTGCGGCGGACGTGCCGCGCACGCATCTGGACCTCGCGGAACTGCTGCGGCGCGACGCTGAACGCTATCGCGGGAGGGTCGGCACCTATGACGTAAGGCTGTCCGGCATCGGCTATCTGCTGGCATTCAACGACGCCCGGCAGACGACGACGACCTATGGCCGTCTGCTGGAAAGCCTCGGCCGTGCGCAGGTGGTGGTGCGCTGCTGCACATCGCAGATACTCGACGAGGTCGCGGCGGGCCGGCTGCTGATCGGCTACAACATGCTCGGTTCCTACGCTTATGAGCGGGTGCGGCGTGGCCAGCCGATCGGCATCGTCATGCCTGCGGACTACACGCTCGTGCTGAGCCGCGGCGCCATGGTGCCCGTCCGCGCGTCCAACCCGGGCCTGGCGAGCCGTTTCGTCAATTATCTGCTGTCGGCGCGCGGCCAATCTGTCGGCAAAAGCCAGTCCTTCTTCTTCGGGCTGGATGGTTCGACGCCTTCCGGCATTGAGGGGCCGGACGTGGTGACCTCGGGCATCGCCCGCCCGATCGCCGTGGGGCCGACCCTCCTGGCCGTCCAGGATGCGGCCCGGCGCAAGCGGTTTCTCGAAGAATGGTCGCAATCGATCATTCAGACCGTTCCGTGATCGTTTGCGGACGGCATTCGGCTATCATCTGAACTCCCTTTGTGTTTTCGGCATATGGTTGTCTGGATTAATTCCGCCAGCGTCATCGCCAGAGCCGCGCTCAAGGCCGCCTTGGCGCAGGTGCCGGGCACCACGTCATCGGGCCGTCCCGTCTTTGTGCCTGGCCGTGCTCTCTCCGGTCGTGAGACCAAGAGCGGCCATCAACCCGGCGACCCGGCCAAGGCTGCGCAGGCGTTGCTCGCTCTGATCGATGCCGAGGATCCGCCGGCGCGGCTGTTCCTCCGCGCCGATGCCCTGGCGCTGGTCGAACAGAAGCTCGACCGCATGCGGGACGACATCACCGCCTGGGAGACGCTCTCGCGCTCGACCCGCTTCGCATGGCGGAGCGTTGCACCTCCCGCGCCGACGGCTTCGGCGTGCCAGCGCGAGATGCGCGGCTGCCCCGAAAGGGGCCGACCGGGGAGATCACAGCTGTCAGCCGTCGATCTCAAGGAAGGCCCGTACCGACGCCAGGATTTCGTCGGAGACCGCGTCCGAATGGGCGATACGCGCCAGAACCATCGCGCCGATCATGGTTGCCCAGGTTCCGATGGCCGCCACCCGCCGCGCGTCGGGGTCCCCGTCACCGGCCATGCTGGCGAATGTATCGATCTGGCGTTCGATGGCTTCGGTGAGAACCTCCCGTGTGGCCTCCGGCCCCCGCGCCATCTCGGGACCCAGCGCCGCGAACACGCAGCCGGCGCCGGGCGCGTTGCGATGCTCTTTGCGCAGATAGGCGCGGGCGAAAGCACGCAAATCGTCTGAAGGGAGCGATGGTGCGCGGGCATCCGCGGCGAACACGTCCGCAAGCGTCGCGGTGATCAACTCCTCCTTGCTGGAGAAGTGTCGCGGAAAGCCACCATGGGTGAGCCCTGCGCCGTCCATCACGTCCGAGACGGTGACGCCGTCGAAACCCTTTTCCCGAAACAGCTTCGCGGCGGAGCGCAGGATGGCCTGCCGGCTCTCCGCCTTCTGCTTCTGACTCCTCGCCATGCCGACATCTCCTTCACACGCAAATTGTAGATGACAACGATCATCCTTTCAATTAGATGATGATCGTCATCTACATGGAGCTGACGCTCCTCACACTGCGGAGAACGAACATGTCAACCGCCCTCGTCACCGGCGCCTCTGGCGGCATCGGTGCGGTCTATGCCCGCCGGCTGGCGGCCCGGGGCTACGGCCTTGTCCTCGTGGCGCGAAGCGCAGAGAAGCTGGAGGCGCTGGCGGCCGAGCTGCGCGCGGCTCACGCCGTGGCCGTGGAGGTGCTCCCCGCCGACCTCACCCAGGCCGCGGATCTGGCCGTGGTGGAAACGCGCCTGCGTGCCGGGGCGCCCGTCGACATTCTTGTCAACAATGCCGGCGCGGCGCTGCTGGGCACGTTTGAAGGCGCGGACCCCGACGCCATGGAGCAGCTGCTCCGCCTGAACGTCACCGCCCCGACCCGGCTTGCATCGGCAGCCCTCCCTGGAATGGTGGCGCGCCAGACCGGCGCCATCATCAATATCGGCTCCGTCGTCTCGCTGATGCCGGCCTATTTCCCCGGCGTCTATGCCGCGACGAAGGCCTTTATCCTCACGCTTTCGCAGGGGCTCCATGCCGAGGTCGGCCCCAAGGGTGTGTATGTGCAGGCGGTGCTGCCGGCCGCGACCCGTACCGATATCTGGGCCAAGTCCGGTGCGGACATCGACCAGATTCCCAATGTCATGGAGGTCGATGACCTCGTCGATGCCGCCCTCGTCGGCTTTGACCGTCGCGAGCCGGTGACCATTCCTCCGCTGGCTGACGAGGGTCTGTGGGAGGCGCTGGAAGGCGCCCGCGCGATCTTCCCTTCCGGGCTCGGCGGCGCCCCGGCGGAACGCTACCGGGTTCCCGCATCCGCGTGATCAATCAAGCCGCTAGCGCAGAACGGGCGCTCGGATGTGAGCGTCCGTCCCGCGTGATCAAGACAAGAGATGACGGCATAAGGCGCCGAAGCCCGGCCGGCCTTTGAGGCCTTTCGCGCAGCGCGTGAAGCGTTGGACGGCGGCTGGGCGTGCGCGATCCAGGGCGGCGACGCTCCCGAAGCGGTCGCCGCCACGGTGGTCGCGGGCGCCTTCGACCAGAGCTTGCGCAAGCAGCTGAAGCGGCCGGCCCGGCGCTCCGAGTAGCCGTGATCGGCGAAGCTCCAACGGTCGAATGCGACGTTCAAGAGCCGCAACTTCGTTGTCGTCCATCGCCGCCTCGCATTGGCGCAGCGCCTCAAGCCAACTGCGCCATGTGCGCCCTGCGAAGAAACGCCGATTTGGTGATGTCGTCGTCAGCGGGCTTCCCTGTCTTGCGTGCCGACATCTTCATTGCCCCTGTTTTGCGACCGACGATGCTGCGCCAGCCTGAACCATCACGCTGTCGGCGGCGGCCTGCAGGACCTGCTGCGACATCCGCTCGTCATTGACGGCCCGGGCGATGAGCACCGCGCCGACCATCGTGGCGAGAATAGCGATGGCCCTATTGCCGGATTCCTGAGCGGGCTCGCCGACCCAGCTCTTCATCAGGACGATGTAATCCTGGATGCCGCGTTCGAAGGATGCGCGCACCTCCGGGCCGTGCCGGGCGGCATCCGCCGCCAGCGCGACGACCGGGCAGCCGTTCGCCATCTCCGTGCAGTGCTCCCGGCTGAGATAGAAATCCAACACCGCCGACAGCGGGTCTCCGGGATTGAGAGCGGCCGCGGCGGACCAACGGCCCAGGGCGTCCTCCAGGGCACGCCGGGATGCCTGGGCTGCCAGATCCTCCTTGGATTCGAACTGCTTGTAGAAGGCGCCCTGTGTCATGCCGGCGCCGGCCATCAGGTCCTTCAGGCCGATGCCGTCGAAGCCGTGCTCACGAAAGAGACGGCTCGCGACATCGATCACCGTCTGCCGGTTCTCCTCCGCCTGGATACGACTGACCCGCATGGCTGACCTCCCAAATTTAGATTGCGTTCGATTTCTATATCCGATATAGCGTTCAAATGCAATCTAATTTGACAGGGCGGCGGACATGAAGAAGAAGCCGATTTTCGTGCTGGCAGGTGGTGTGGTCACGGCGGCCGGAGCCGCCGGCTTTGTCGCGCTATCTCTCTCCTCACCCCAGGCCGGACCGGTCAGCGACCCCCGGCAGGAGGCACCGCTGGTTCGCGTCACGAAGATCGCGCCGGTGAAAGGCGTCGAACGGGGCTTTACCGGCCTCGTCGAGGCGCGGGTCCAGAGCAATGTCGGCTTCCGCGTCCCCGGCAAGATCGTCGAGCGGCTCGTGGATGTCGGCCAGCAGGTCAAGGCGGGCCAGCCCCTGATGCGGATCGACGACACCGATCTGCGCCTCGCCCTCACCGCCAAGCGCAATGCGGCTGCCGCCGCGCGGGCGGTGCTGGTTCAGGCCAGTGCGGATGAGAAGCGCTACGCCGCGCTCGTGAAGGGCGGGCTCGCCGCCACCCCCCAACGCTACGAGCAGGCCAAGGCCGCGCTGGACACGGCGCAGGCGCAGCTCGATGCCGCGGAAGCGGAAGCCGATGTCGCCGAGAACGAGGCGACCTATTCGACGCTGACCGCAGGCGCCGACGGCACCATCGTCGCCACGTCGGGCGAGCCCGGACAGGTCGTGGCGGCCGGCCAGACCGTCATCCAGCTCGCCCATGCCGGCCCGCGCGAAGCGGTGGTGGCGCTGCCCGAGACCATCCGCCCCGCCCTGGACTCCCTCGCCAAGGCGAGCGTCTATGGCAGCGACGCCGAACCCGGCACGGCGCGGCTGCGGCAGATTTCCGACGCCGCCGACCCCCAGACCCGCACCTATGAGGCGCGCTACGTCCTCGATGGACCCGCGGCCTCGGCACCGCTCGGCGCGACGGTGACGATCACCATCGCCAATGGCGACGACAGGCCATCGGTCTCGGTGCCCATCGGCGCCGTGCTGAACGATGGCGTGCGTACCGGCGTGTGGGTTCTTGATCGCACCTCCTCCACGGTCCGTTTTGCGCCGGTGCAGATCAGGCGCCTGGGGAACGAATACGCGACGGTCACCGGTATCGCGCTTGGCGCGGACGTCGTGGCGCTGGGCGCGCATCTGCTGAAGGACGGCGCTGCCGTCAGAACCGCCGCTCTGGTCGAGGGGAATTCCAAATGAGCTTCAACCTCTCGGCTCTCGCCGTCCGCGAGCGCGCCGTCACCCTGTTCTTCATCGTTCTTCTGGCGGCCGCGGGCGTCTATGCCTTCGTCAAGCTCGGACGGGCGGAAGACCCCTCCTTCACCATCAAGACGTTGACGGTCACGGTCGCCTGGCCCGGCGCCACCGCCCGCGAGATGCAGGATCTCGTCGCCGAACCGCTGGAAAAGCGCATTCAGGAACTGACCTGGTATGACCGCGTCGAGACCATCGCCCGCCCGGGCTTTGCCTTCCTGACCGTCACGCTCAAGGACAGCACGCCGCCGGCCGCCGTCGAGGAAGAGTTCTACCAGGCCCGCAAGAAGCTGGGCGACGAGGCGCGCAACCTCCCGTCCGGCGTGCTCGGCCCCTTCGTCAATGACGAGTTCTCCGATGTGAGCTTCGCCCTCTACGCCCTCAAGGCCAAGGGCATGCCCATGCGCGAACTGGCGCGGCAGGCGGAGGTGATCCGGCAGGATCTGCTGCACGTCCCCGGCGTGAAGAAGATCAACATCCTCGGCGAGCGCCCCGAGCAGATCTTCGTCGAGTTCTCCTACGCCAAGCTCGCGACGCTGGGCGTGTCGGCGCAGGACATCGCCGCCGCCCTTCAGCGGCAGAACACCGTGACCCCGGCCGGCTCCATCGATACGCGGGGACCGCAAGTGTTCCTCCGCTTCGACGGCGCCTATGACAGCCTTGAGGCCATCGCCGATACCCCCATCGTCGCCGGCGGCCATACGCTCAAGCTGTCCGATGTCGCCGAGGTGCGGCGGGGCTATCAGGATCCCGAAACCTACATCATCCGCCACGATGGCGAGCCCACCATCATGCTGGCCGCGGTCATGCAGCAGGGCTGGAACGGACTGGAGCTCGGCAAGGCGCTGGAAGCGCGCTCCAGCGCGATCGCCGAGACCCTGCCGCTCGGCATGACACTCCAAAAGGTCAGCGACCAGGCCGTTAACATCGACGCCGCCGTCGGCGAGTTCATGCTGAAGTTCGTCATGGCTCTCGGCGTCGTGCTGTTCGTGAGCCTGATCGCGCTGGGCTGGCGCGTCGGCATCGTGGTCGCGCTCGCCGTGCCGCTGACGCTGGCCGTCGTCTTCCTCATCATGCTGGAAACCGGTCGCTTCTTCGACCGCATCACGCTGGGCGCGCTCATCCTCGCGCTCGGCCTCCTTGTCGACGACGCGATCATCGCCATCGAGGTGATGGTGGTGAAGATGGAAGAGGGCATGGACCGCATCAAGGCGGCGGCCTATGCCTGGAGCCATACGGCGGCGCCCATGCTCTCGGGCACGCTGGTGACCATCATCGGCCTGATGCCGGTCGGCTTCGCTGCCTCGTCGGCGGGCGAATATGCCGGCAACATCTTCTGGGTCGTCGGCTTCGCGCTGATCGTCTCGTGGATCGTCGCCGTGGTCTTCACGCCCTATCTCGGCGTGAAGATGCTGCCGGACATCAAGCCGATCGCAGGCGGCCACCACGCGATCTACGACACGCCGAACTACCGGCGCCTGCGTGGTGCCATCAAATTCGCCGTGCGGCACAAATATCTGACCTGCGCGGTGGTGGGTGTCGCCATGGCTCTCTCAGTCATGGGCATGGGCGCCGTCAAGCAGCAGTTCTTCCCGACATCGGACCGTCCCGAGGTGCTCGTCGAAGTCCGCATGCCGGAAGGCAGCAGCATCGAGGCCACGACGGCCGCCGTCGAGCAGGTCGAGCGCTGGCTGCAGGGACAGCCCGAGGCTCAAATCGTCACGAGCTATATCGGCCAGGGCGCGCCGCGCTTCTTCTTCGCCATGGCGCCGGAGCTGCCGGACCCGTCCTTCGCCAAGATCGTGGTGCTGACGCAAGATGCGGCGGCCCGCGAGAAGCTCAAGCACGACCTGCGCGCGGCCGTCGCCGAGGGGCTCGCACCCGAAGCCTATGTCCGGGTGACGCAGCTCGTCTTCGGTCCCTACACGCCGTTCCCCGTCGAGTTCCGCATCATGGGTCCCGACCCCGCCGAACTCTACCGCATCTCCGAGCAGGCCCTCACGCTCATGAACGGGATCCCGGACGTGCGGCAGGCCAATCGTGACTGGGGCAACCTTGCGCCCATCCTGCGCTTCGTTCCCGACCAGGAGCGCCTCAACCTCATAGGGCTGTCACCCGCGGAGGCCGCCCAGCAGATGCAGCTGCTGCTGACCGGCATTTCCGTCACGCAGGTCCGCGAGGACATCCGCAATGTCCCCGTGGTGGCCCGCAGCGCCGGCGAAAACCGGCTCGATCCGGCACGGCTCGCCGACTTCTCCCTGATGAGCCGGAACGGACGCCAGGTTCCGCTGGACCAGGTCGGGCGTTCCGAGATCCGGTTCGAGGAACCGATCCTGAAGCGGCGCGACCGCACGCCCGTCATCACCGTGCGCGCCGACGTCAACGAGGCCACCCAACCGCCGGAAGTCTCCAAGCAGGTGATGCAGGCGCTCCAGCCGCTGATCGCGTCTCTCCCGGTCGGCTACCGCATCGAGATGGCCGGCAATATCGAGGAATCGATCAAGGCTAACACGGCGCTGGTCAAGATTTTCCCGATGATGATCGCCGCGATGCTGATCGTCATCATCCTGCAGGTGCGCAACCTTTCGACCATGACAATGGTGATGATGACGGCGCCGCTCGGCCTCGCCGGCGTGGTGCCGACGCTGATCCTGTTCAACCAGCCCTTTGGCTTCAACGCCATTCTCGGCCTGATTGGTCTGGCCGGCATCCTGATGCGCAACACGCTGATCCTGACCGAGCAGATCAAGGAGAACAAGGCCGCCGGGCTCGACGACTATCACGCCGTCATCGAGGCGACCGTTCAGCGCACGCGGCCGGTGATCCTGACCGCTCTGGCGGCGGTGCTGGCCTTCATCCCGCTCACACACTCCGTGTTCTGGGGATCGATGGCCTACACGCTGATCGGCGGGACCGCCGTCGGCACGGTGATGATCCTGCTGTTCCTTCCCGCCCTCTATGCCGCCTGGTTCCGCATCAGGCCGACGGGAGATGAGGTGCACGCGGAAGCGGCGGGCGCGCCCGTCGGTCACCCGGTCTTTGCGGCCGAATGAGCAGGCCCGCGGACGATGGCGGCCCGCTCTCACACAGAGAGCGGGCCGCCATCACACGTTGGGACTAACCCCGGAACAGGCGCAGCGCCAGGCTCCGGCAAAAACCTGCTGCGCCGACGGGTGATGTGTCGAACTCGCCCTGTCCGCAAGCCGGCGCCGATGATCGGCCCCCGCACCGCGGTGCCACGCTCACAGTGCTGTCCAGCCGCCGTCCAGCATCAGCGCGCTGCCGGTCATCAGCGACGCCGCATCCGAGGCGAGGAACACCGCGGCCGCCGCCACGTCGTCCACGCTCCCGATGCGACCGAGCGGGATCTTCGCCAGCACCTCCGTGCGGAAAGCCGGGTCGCGGAAGTAGGGCTCCGTCATCGGCGTCTCGACAAAGGTCGGGCAGATGGTGTTGACGCGGATGCGATGCGGCGCCAGCTCCACCGCCAGCGCCTTGGTGAAGCCCTCCAGCCCCCATTTCGAAGCGCAATAGAGCGTGCGGTTGGCCGCCCCGACATGCCCCATCTGCGAGGACATGTTGATCACCGATCCGCCGCGCCCCGCCGCGATCATTCCGGCGGTAACAGCTTTGGCGGCGAACACCGCGCTGCGCAGGTTCAGCCCCATCACGGCGTCGTAATCTTCCACGGTGACGTCAGCGAGCGGCTTGGGCCGGTTCATGCCGGCATTGTTGACGAAGACATCGAAGACCGGGCGCGCCGCGATGAGCGCGGCAAACCCTTCCACATCGGCGACATCGGCCGGCAGGGCCTCGGCCCTCAGGCCGCGCGCCCGCAAATTATCGGCCGCCGCGCCGATCTCGCCCACCGAGCGGGCGCAGAGGGTAACCTCCGCGCCCGAGACGGCACAGGCCTGCGCGATGGCGAGGCCGATGCCTCGCCCCGCGCCGGTCACCAGCACCCGGCGTCCGTCGAGCCGGAACGAGGGCACCGCGCCGCTCATTCCGCGGCCTCGCCATAGGGCACGTTCTTGCGCCCGTAGCGCCGCACCCGCACATTGCACTGCTCGGCATGGCCGACGAAGCCTTCCAGCAGGCACAGCCGCGAACCGTAGGCGCCGATCATCGCCGCCGCCTCGTCGGTGGTGATCTTCTGGTAGCTGTGCGTCTTCAGGAACTTTCCGACCCACAGCCCGCCCGTGTAGCGGCCGGCCTTGTGAGTCGGCAGCGTGTGGTTGGTGCCGATCACCTTGTCGCCATTGGCGACATTGGTGCGGGGGCCGAGGAACAGCGCCCCATAGGAGTGCATGTTGGCGAGATACCAGTCGTCGCGGTCGGTCATGACCTGGACGTGCTCGGAGGCGATGTCGTTGGCGACCTCCAGCATCTCCTCATGGGTGTCGCACAGGATCACCTCGCCATAATCGGCCCACGACTTGGTCGCGGTGTCGGTGGTCGGCAGCAGCGCGAGCAGGCGGTCGATCTCCGCGAGGGTGTCCTCGGCGAGCCGGCGGCTGTTGGTGACCAGGACGGCCGGCGAGTTATAGCCGTGCTCGGCCTGACCGAGCAGATCGGTCGCGCAGATCTCGCCATCCACCGTCTCGTCGGCGATCACCATGGTCTCGGTGGGGCCGGCGAACAGGTCGATGCCGACACGGCCATAGAGCTGGCGCTTGGCTTCGGCGACATAGGCATTGCCGGGGCCGACCAGCATGTCGACGGGGGCGATCGTTTCGGTGCCGATCGCCATCGCGCCGACGGCCTGGATGCCGCCCATCACATAGATCTCATGCGCCCCGCCCAGATGCATGGCGGCGATAACCGCCGGGTTCGGCTCACCCTTGAAGGGCGGGGTGGCGGCGGCGATGCGCGGCACACCGGCCACCGCGGCGGTCAGCACCGACATGTGCGCCGAGGCGACCATCGGAAACTTCCCGCCCGGCACATAGCAGCCGACCGACTGCACCGGGATGTTCTTGTGGCCGAGAATGACCCCGGGCAGCGTTTCGATCTCGATATCCGTCATCGAGTTGCGCTGGGCCTGTGCGAAATGGCGCACCTGCTGCTGCGCGAAACGGATGTCCTCCATATCCCGCGTCGAGACCCGCGCCATCAGCGCCTCGATTTCGCTCGGGGTCAGCCGGAAGGCCGGTGGCGAATAGCGGTCGAACTTCTCCGACAGTTCGCGCACCGCCACATCGCCGCGCGCCTCGATGTCGGCGAGGATGGTCTCGACCGTCTCACGAACCTTGCGGTCGTCCTGCGAGCGCTCCTCGGAGGGCTTGCCGCGCTTCAGATAGGTTACGGCCATAATGCTGGTCCTTACGTTTACGTGTGTCGCGAAAGCGGGAAGAGGCGGCGGG
This sequence comes from uncultured Starkeya sp., assembly GCA_964543245.1. Lineage (GTDB taxonomy): Bacteria > Pseudomonadota > Alphaproteobacteria > Rhizobiales > Xanthobacteraceae > Ancylobacter. The sequence continues at coordinate 40,557 of CAZIXP010000007.1, read as the reverse complement.
GGCTAGGGAGCGAGCCCACGGGCCTGCTTGAAGGCGGCGAGGCCGGTGAGCGCCTTGTCACGCCAGGCGCGGCGGGCGGCGAGTTCGGCTTCCGGAAGCGCCGCGCGACGCTCCTCGCCAGCGCGGCGGATGGTGTCTTCCGGCCAGGCTCGCGGCGTGCGGCTCTGCGCCATGGCGTGGTACATGCCGCCGAGCCGGGCCGCGTAGTCGACGATGCCGCCCGGCGCGTTCAGGTCGATCGTCTCGAACGGCCCCATGAACGCCCAGCGCAGCCCGAGCCCGTGCGCGATGGTGGCGTCGATGTCGGCGAGGCCGGCATAGCCCTCGTCATAAAGAGCCCAGGCTTCGTTCAGCAACGCCCCCTGGAGGCGGTTCAGGATGAACCCGTCGATCTCGCGGGTGAGCGTCACCGGCACCTGCCCGACCGCCCGCATCAGTTCGCGCGCACCGGCGAGCGCATCGGGGGCGGTCCAGGGCGCCGGCACCAGCTCGACCACCGGGGCGAGGTGCGGCGGGTTGACCGGATGGGCGATCAGGAAGCGCCCGCGGTGGGCGCAGCCTTCGGTGAAGCGCGAGGCGGGAATGCCGGATGAGGAGGAGCCGACGATCGTATCCGGGGCCATGATGGCGTCGATGGCGAGGCAGATGTCGCGCTTCACCTCGACGCGCTCGAAGACCGATTCCTGCACGTACGTTGCGCCGTCGAGTGCCGCCTCGAGCGTGTCGAACACCTGCAGCCGGCCGAGCACCGCCTCGACATCCTCGATCAGGCCGGCCTCGGCCAGCGCGGTCGCGCTCTCCCGCGCCCAGGGCAGGATGCGGGCGCGGACCTCGGCGGCGGGATCGTAGACCTGGACCCGCACGCCGGCGCGGGCGAACACCAGCGCCCAGCCGGAGCCGACCAGGCCGGCACCGATGATGGCCACGGCATGGGCCGCGAGTGGGGCCGGCCGCGTCATGCCGACACCTTCGAGGTTTCGCCATCGGCGAGGCAGATCTCGGTGATCCGCAGGCCTTCCCGGGTGATGCGCGAGGGGAAGGTATCGCGCAGGCGCTCTTCATGCACCGGTATGACCCGGTGGGAATCGTAATTCACCTGCTTCATCATCGCCTCGGTGGCGAGCACCAGATTGGCCTGGCTGCCGACCGCGAGGCCCACCGGGGTGTAGACTTCCTTCTCGTCGACCGCCGCGCCGGGGCCGTGGATGTTCTCGAAGACATAGATGAGGTCGCCGGCGAGCACCCAGCTGTCCTGCGAGGCCGCCTGCCCGTCATTGCGCACCGTGACCCACATGGAGCCCCAGGTGTGGCTGTCATCGGCCGCGTGCAGATCGATGCCGGGCAGCACGTCGCTCAGCGCGCCGTTGACCGTGACGAGACGCTTCTGCCGGGCGAGATCGGCGCCGCGAACGATGTCGCCGGGATCGACCGCCACCATCATCCAGCGCAGGCGATCGGGCAGCGACATCGCCCACACCCACTTCGCGATCTCGCGTTCCTGGATGTAGAACGTGGCGTTCGGGAAGTCCTCGACATTACCGAAATGGTCGAAATGCGCGTGGGTGATGAAGCAGGTGTCCACCTCCTCCGGCTTCACGCAGATCTCGGCCAGAACCGTGGCGGGGTTGCGCCAGTTCTCCACGCCAAAGCGATCACCCAGAACCTTGCCATAGTCCTTGTCGTTGTACCCGACATCGACCATGGCGACGTGATCTCGGCCCTTTATCACGACGTAGCAGTAGGGAAGCTTCACAAAACCCTGGTTATGCGCACCGTAAAGCACGCCGCTCTTGTGGTAGTTCTTCACATAGGAATATTCGCACACCCAGATCGAATAGTCGGACATGGCTGGTTTCCTTCCTTGGGTTCTTTTGTCTTTTTCCGGTCGACGGTTCAGCGCCCGCAGGAGCAGCAGGCATGGGACAGGTCCACCATGGCGAGCCCGGCCTTTTCCGCGGTCGCCGCGCTGAGATGCGCATAGGCGCGGCGCACGTGGCGGGAGATGGTGTCGAAGGCGGCCTCGTTGTCGCCGCGCGGACGAAGCTCAGAGAACGTTCCCAGAGCCAGGCCTGAAAAAGCGTGGGCGGCAACGATCTGCTCCCGGTGCGGCAGGAGGGCGTCGGGAGCGGCAAGACGCCCGATGCGCTCCCCGGCCTCGGCGAAGCGCCGCCGGCAGCTTGCGAGCTCGTCGAGGCCGGCCACCTCGGACGATCGGGTGAGCTGGGCGAGGATCATCAACCCCGCCAGCTGGCCGACGATCCGGCGCAGATCCTCGAACACCGGACGGCACTCGGCGGCATAGCGGGCGACCCCATCCGAGCCGAGCAGCGGCGCCAGATCGTCAGGCCCGGCAACCGGCATCGGCAGCGGCCCGTCGGCAAACAGGCCGCAGTCCGGGCGGTGTACGTTCGTCAGGCGGTCGAAAAGAGCGCGTCGCTGCACCGTCATCGGGTCCCCCCCTCGCGCTGCCGCGTGGTGTTTCTCTCGATCAGCTCGCCGGGCGGCAGGCGCAGGATGTGCGGATCCTGCCGGCGGTCGACGGCCAGCTCGCGGGCGAGGCTGACGGTCGCCGCCATCATCCCGTCCAGCGGCTGCGCCACCGTCGTCAGCAAATGCGAGGGCCAGCCGGCCATGGTGATGTCGTCGAAGCCGACCACCGAGATGTCGTCCGGCACGCGGAACCGGCCGCTTTCCTGAACCCCGGCGATGAACCCGATGGCGACGATGTCATTGGCGCAGAACACCCCGTCGAGCGGGCGCTCCGCCCGCGCCGCCTCGAGCCCGGCGGCATAGCCGGCCTCGTAGCTGAAGCGGCCGGCCTCGATCACCACCGGCGGCGCGAAGCCGCGTTCCACCGCCCGGCTGCAGAAGCCCTTGCCGCGCTCGACATTCGTGGAGGCGCCGGGAAAGGCGGAGACATAGGCGAGATGCCGGTGGCCGCTCTCGATGAGGTGGTCGGCGACGCGCCGCCCGCCCGCCTCGTTGTCGCAGGTCACGCCAAAACCGAGACCGTCGGCGGAGAGGCGGTTGAAGAAGATGCACGGCGCCCCGGCGCCCTCGCATTTCTCGCGGGCGTGCGAGGCCATGTTGGCGGCCAGCACGATGACGAGATCGGGCTGATAGGTCAGCAGCAGGTCGACGGCGTCGTCGATCTTCTCCGGCTGGTTGGCGGCGGCGAGCATCACATTCATGCCGGCCTCCTGCAGCATCGCCGTCATCTCGGTCATGACTTCGGGATAGAACGGGTTGGTCAGGTCGGAGACCACCATGCCGACGATCTGGGTCTTCTTGGTGATCAGGCTCTGGGCGAAGGGATTGGGGCGATAGCCGAGCGCGGTGGCCCGCTCCAGCACGAGCCGGCGCGTCTCCGGGGCGACCACCGCGTCCGGGTAGAAGGCCCGCGAGACCGTCGAGACCGACATGCCGAGATCGCGAGCGAGGTCCTTCACGGTCACTCGGCGCCCCTTGTCTCGTTGTGCGTCGCTCAAGGCCTGTCTCCTGTCTCGCCATCGCCGGCGGTACTGTCATTCCGTCGCGGCTGGAAAGCAGTGTGGTTCGTAACCGGGATGTCGCGCCACCCTGTTCGGGCATCCGGGGCTGCCCGGCACCTGTGGGCGCCGGGCAGAAGGTCGTTCGGTTGCTGCCGCCTCAGTTCACCGTCGGCGCAATCTTTGTGAGCTTGTACTGGTCCTTGGCCGCCTCGCAGCGCGCGCAGTTGATCCCCGGCTCGTTGGCGGCCTTCACGATCTCGGCCGGCAGCGGCTGGATGGTCGCGCCCTTCACCGGGGTGCCGTTCAGGGCGGAGTCGATGTTCAGCTCGGGCAGCAACACCGGGTTCAGCACTTCCGTGACAAAGGACGACGGTACGCGATCCTTCGGGAAGACGTTGCAGCCGTTCTCGAACGTGTCGCCCGAGCACAGCTTGACCTTATCGGCGGGGACCCAGGGCAGCGGGTATTCGATATTCGTGGGCTTGAGCTCGCGCTTGCCGGTGAGGATTTCCATCATCAGCTTGAAGGCATAGCCCGACTGCGCCGGCGGCGAGCCGGCCGAGACGCCGGTCAGCCCCTTGGCCTGCATGGCCGGATCGGCGAGGGCGAGACGGAAGCCATTGGAGTTCTCGCCGGTGACCGGCACGAGATTTCCGCCCTTGTCGAGCAGCGCCTGGATGGCGCCGTATTCGCCGGCCTGCGCCCAGATGCCCTGGACATCAGGGTGGGCGGCGAGGGCCTTGGCGGTCTCCTGCTGGGTCGTGCGGTCGTCCCAGAACGAGTAATATTCCGACACCACCTCGATGCCGGGATACTTGGCGAAGATGTGTTTGGCGCCATCGGTGTGGCGCTGGTCGACCGAGTTGCCGGGCACGCCGCGCGACAGGAAGATCTTGCCCTTGCCGCCGAGCGCATTGACCAGCGCCTGCGCCGAGTTCTCGCCGAAGCCCGAGGAGAGATAGCTGACGTTGTAGGCGCAGCTCTCGGTCACGGTGGCGTCGTACATGAAGAACAGCACGCCCTGCTCGCAGCCGCGCTTGATGGTGCGGTTGAGCGCGGTGGCGGAGATCGGGAAGCTGACAATGCCGTCGGCGCCGGCGTCGATCATGCTCTCATAGGCGGAGATCTGCGCCTGCGGGTCAGCGCCGGAGATGACCTCCTTCAAGTCGACGATGTCATTGTAGGGCGGCGTTGCCGCCAGCGCCTTGACGATGTTGGCCGCCTCGGACTGCCAGGCATTGCCCGAATAGCTGAGGCTCAGATAGATCTTGTACTTCTTTCCGTCCTTGGGAGCGCCGGCCTCGGCGGGCTGGATGGCACCGAGGCAGGCCGCACCCAGCAGCAGCGCGGCGGTCGCGGTCTTGAGAAGCGTCGATATCATGGTCGTTTCCTCCTGATATTTGACATTGTTTTTGTCGTTCGTCTCGCCCGCCCTGGCTCAGCGCCAGAGCGAGCCGAGTTTCTGGAAAAGCTCCTCGCGCAGGAGCAGCAGCGCCACCAGCACGATGGCGCCCTCAATGATGGTGCGCAGGCCGAATTCGAGGCCGATGGCGGAGATGATGGTGCCGAGCGTGGTCAAGAGGATCGCCCCGCCCACCGTGCCGAGGAACGTGCCGCGCCCGCCCAGGATCGAAGAACCGCCGATCACCACCGCTGCGATGGAGGGCAGAAGGTAGCTGTCGCCCATGCGCAGGGTGGCGCCGCTGGAATAGCCCACCAGCATCAGGCCGGCGAAGCCGGCGCTCACCGCGCTGACGACATAGGGCAGGATGCGCATCGCCGTGACCGGGGCGCCGGCAATGCGCGCGGCCTCGACATTGGTGCCGATGGCATAGAGATAGCGCCCATAGATCGAGCGGCTCTGGAACAGCCAGCCCAGCAGCACGAAGGCGACCAGGAACACGACGGGCGCCGGCAGGCCGAGGAGATGGCCCTTCATCAGGGCCACCGCGGCGTCGGGCGCGGCGCCGCGCGGCGTGCCCTTGGTGTAGCCCAGCAGCAGCGAGGACACGATGATCGACATCGCCAGCGTCATGATGAAGGGCGGCACCTTCAGCCACACGATGCCGGCGGCGGAGAGCAAGCCGACGCACCCGCAGGCCGCCAGCACCAGCGGCAGCAGATACCAGGCGCCGGGATCGCTGGCGCCCACCCAATTGGTGGCGAGGATGCCGCTCAGCGTGGCCACCGCCGGCAGCGACAGGTCGAGCCCGCCGGTGAGGATGACCAGTCCCTGCCCGAAGGACAGCACCACCAGGAACGAGCCCAGCACCAGCACCGTCTCCACCTGCGACCAGGAGCCGAGCGAGGGGCTGATGAAGCGGGCGCCGACCAGCAGGACGACGCACAGGATCGCCACCGCGAGGGTGCTGACCGTCTCGGCGCTGATGCGCGCGCTGCGCCGTGTGTCGCCGTTCTGCTGGAAGCGGGCCTGCGAGATCGGGTTTTCGTTCATGACCGTCATTTCCGTTCCCCGATCCGGGTCAGCAGGCCGCTGAAGACCACGGCCACGATCAGCACCACGCCCTGGAACAGGCCGGTGTAGAAGGAGGAGACGCCGCTGGAGAACAGCACCTTCTGCAACAGGGTGAGCGTCGCCGCCCCCATCACCGAGGCGAACAGGCCGCCGCGTCCGCCGCTCAGCGATGTGCCGCCCAGCGCCACGGCCGCGAAGGAGAGCAGCAGCAGCGGCGCGCCGGAATTGGGATTGCCGGTCGCTGTCTGCGCACTCAGCATCAGCCCGGCGAAGCCGTACAGCGTGCCGGCCGCCACGAAGGTGAGGAAGCGCGTGCGCCGGACATTGACGCCCGAGAGCGCGGCGGCCGGCTCGTCGGCGCCGATGGCGTAGAGTGCGACCCCATAATCGGTGCGCCGCACCAGCAGCCAGAGCCCGATCACCACGGCAACCGCCAGCCCCGAAACCGGCAACACGCCCCACAGCCGCCCGGTCAATTCGTCGGCGATCCAGTCGGAGACCGCGCCGCCCGGCGCATTGAGGATCACCAGCGCGATGCCCTGGCAGATGATCATGGTCGCCAGCGTGGCGGCGATGGACTGGAGCCGGAGATAGGCCACCAGCCAGCCATTCACCGCCCCCACGGCACCGCCGATGGCGAGGCAGACCAGCAGCGAGAGCAGCGCGCCGCCCGGCCCTTCCAGGGGATAGACGGCCAGCACGACGTTGGTGAGCGAGATCACGCCGGCGATCGAGAGGTCGAAACCCCGGCTCAGCACCACCAGCGTCTGCCCGGCCGCCGCAAGCGCCAGCGGGGCCGTATTGTTCATCAGCGCCGCGATGGCGTAGGCGTCCAGAGCTCGCGGCTGCTGGTAGGCATAGAGGGCATAGAGCAGCACATAGAGGCCGAGGATCAGGCCGGCGCCGTGCGTCAGCCGCCAGAGCCGGTGTCGCGGGGCCGGGCCGGAGCGGGCGGCGGGAGGAGCGGACCGGGCGGCGCCTGTGGTTGCGATATCGCTCATCGGGCATTCTCCGCGACGGCGTGAGCGGGGGTGGCGCGGGAGAGGGGCGCCCGGCCGGCCGGCCCGCGCGGGTCATGGCCGATCATCGCGGCCACCAGCGTCTGTTCGGCGATGCCATCGCCTTCCAGCTCGCGGAACACCTGCCCGCCGTAGAGAACGAGGCAGCGATCGGCCAGCTGGACGATCTCGGGCAGTTCCGAGGAATAGAACAGCACCGAACCGCCGCCCTCGGCGAAGGCGCGGATGGCGGCATAGATGGATTCCTTGGTGCCGACATCGACGCCCCGCGTGGGGTCGAACAGCAGCAGCGTGCGCGCGCCGGTCGCCAGCGTGCGGGCCATCAGCGCCTTCTGCTGATTGCCGCCGGAGAGGTCGCCGATCGCGAAGCCGAGATAGCGTGGGTTCAGCGCCACCTGATGCGCCGAAGGCTGCGCCGCCTTTTCCTCGTCGCGTCGGCCGATCAGCCCCGCCCGGCCGACGCGCGGCAGGAGGGGCAGAACGACATTGGTTGCGGCCGAGAGGCCGGCGAGGATACCCTCCGTCTTGCGCTCCTCCGGGAGATAGCTGATGCCCGAGCCGCAGCGCAACGCGGCGCGCGGGCTGCGATAGGCTGCCGTCCTGCCGTCGACGCGGATCACGCCGCCGGTCGGCGTCTCCAGCCCGGCGAGCAGGCGAAACAGGCCGCGCTGGCCCTGTCCTTCCAGCGCGGCGACGCCGAGGATCTCGCCCTGCCCGAGGTGCAGGCTCACCCCGCGCAGCCCGCGCCCGGCCAGACCCTCGACGGCAAGACGTGGCGCGCGGGCCGGGTCCGCCACCCGCGTCGGCCGCCGGGCATGCTCGACCCGATGGCCGACCATCATCTCGAAAATGTCGCCGTCGCTGGCGCTGGCGAGGCCCACCGTTCCGATAGAACGGCCGTTGCGCAGCACGGTCGCCGACGAGCAGATTTCCCGCACTTCGGCGAGCCGATGCGAGATGTAGAGAATGGCCACGCCCCGCGCCCGTGCCTTGCCGATCTGCTCGAACAGCCAGTCCGTTTCAGCAAGCGAGGCGGTCGGCTCGTCGAGGATCAGCACACGGCCGGCATGCTCGATCGCGCGGGCGATCTCGATGCGCTGGCGCTCGGCGAGCGGCAGGTCGCCGACGCGCGCGGCCGGATCGATCCGCACGAGCCCGTGACGCTCCAGGATTTCCGCGCCGCGGGCGATGACATGGCGTTGCGAAATCAGCGGCGACCCACGCCCGGCGAGCGCTGGCAGAAGGAAATTCTGCGCCACGCTCAGATTGGGGACGAGGCTCAGTTCCTGAAAGGCCGTGGCGACCTCGCGCCTGCGCGCCTCGATGATGGAACGCGGCGCGTAGGTCTCGCCATGCAGCCGCATCTCGCCCCGATCGGGGATCACCGCGCCGGTGAAGATGCGCACGAGAGTGGACTTGCCCGCCCCGTTTTCACCGAGGAGCGCATGAACCTCGCCGGACTTCAGCGCGATATCGGCATGTTCGAGCGCGACAGTCGCGCCGTAGGACTTGCTGACGCCAGAGGCGCGCATCTCGCGAGATAAGGGTTGCCGCTCCCCGGTGTCGGGGCGGCCTGTGGCGTCCATCATTGTTTTCCTCCGCGCCCAGAGCCGCTCCACTGACGGGAACGTTCTCAGAGAACGTTCTCATTGTTGACGACGTTTCCGATCCCGGTCAAGCGCCCTCGGTCGTTTTTATGGCTGGCCGCAGTGCGAGCGACCGGAAACATGACGTCAACGCGCTGATTCTATTGGGATTAAATCCACGCCATCCGCGGATGGAAGAGCCGGCCTGGCGTTGCGGGGCCGTGGTCCCTGGCAAAGGCGTATGTCGGCCGACGCTGCCTTGAGGCCACGGCGGCCGCGCAGCTATGAAAGCTCGTCAAGCGCGGGGGAGCCGTCAGGCACCGGGGCGACCGCCCGGACCAGATCCCTCGGAAATATGCCAACGGCAGTAGAAACCTCTACGAAATTCGTCAAAATATTTCAAAATCGATCAACCACACCGCGGACGCCCCGCCCGCACGGTGTAGGGAGGCCCCATGAGCAGCGGCGAAAACCAGGGCGACAGTGGCGAGGACGGCCCGCGCGGGCGCGTCGAGATGATTCCGGCCAAACGCCGGGCGCTGATCCTCGAACATCTCCGGCGGGAGGGCGCGGCGGGCATTCAGGAACTGGCCGACGCCATCAGCGCCTCGCCATCGACCATCCGCCGCGATCTCGAGCATCTGGTGAAGCAGGGCGCGCTGGAACGCACCCATGGCGGTGCCCTGCTCCAGAGCACCGCGCGCTCCACCTTCGAGCCGGACGTCGCGCTGGCCGCGCAGCTGCTGCGCGACGAAAAGAACGCCATCGCCGCCGCTGTCGCTGACGAGCTGCGACCGGGACAGAGCGTGATCTTCGACGCCAGCACGACGGTGCTCGCCGTGGCGCGCGCCGTGGCCGCGCGGCGGCTGCCGCTGACCGCCGTCACCAACAGCCTCGCCATCGCCCAGGTGCTGGCCGACGCGCCGGAGGTGCATCTCATCGTGCCGGGCGGAACGGTGCGCCCGGGGTCGACGACGCTGGTCGGCCGGCCCGGGGAGGACTTCCTGCGCAGCCTCCATGCCGACATCGCCCTGCTCGGCACCCACGCCATCACCGGCAGGACCTTGACCGAAACCGCGCTCGACGTCGCGGCGATGAAGCAGGCGATGATTGCCGCGGCCCGGTACGTCATGGTGCTGGCGGACAGCTCGAAATTCACCACGCCGAGCTTCTGCACGATATGCGATGTCTCGAACGTCCAGGAGATCGTCACCGATGACGGTATCGATCCCCTGGTGCTGGAAAATTTGAGGCGGCTGAACGTCGCCCTGCGCGTCGTTCCCGTGCTGCGACAGGACCGCCGCCGTGGCTGAACGCACGGACCTGCGCATTCTCGCCGACGACCTGACCGGGGCACTGGACAGCGCCGCAGCCTTTGCGACGCCTCTCAATCCGATCCCGGTATTTTGGCACCCCATTCGCGCCCTGGAGGCCATGGCGGCCATCGACGCGGGCACGCGAGAGATGGATGGCGCCAGCGCGATCCGCCGCCACGGCAGCCTCGCCGACTGGCTCCTCGACGGTGGACCCGCCTTCAAGAAGATCGACAGCCTGATGCGCGGCAACTGGGCGGTGGAGCTTGCCGCGCTTTCGATGAGAATGCCCGGCTGGCGTCTCGTCGTCGCTCCGGCCTTTCCCTTCCAGCGACGCGTCACCCGGGCGGGCTGCCAGTGGCAGATGGACGGCGAACAGCCGCTCGGGGGCGACATCGCCGCCACCTTGCGTGCCGCAGGGCTGGTCAACGCCGACATCCGTGTGCATGACGCCGAGACCGATGCCGATCTCGACGCCGTCGTCGCCCGCGAGATGTCCGGCGGCCAGCGCGTGCTGTGGGTCGGCACCGGGGGGCTCGCCGCGGCGCTCGCCCGGGCCCAGCCCGCATCGCCTCCCGCCTCCGGCCCACCGGTTGCTCCGCGCGGGCGCGGCCCCGTGCTGGCGCTCATCGGCTCGCATCATCCGGTGATGCGGGCACAGATCGACCATGCCGCCGCACCGGACCCGCGCCGGCATGTCCGGCTCTCGGCGGACCCGTCGGGCATCGGCGTGGTTCTGGAACGTCTCGGGCAGGGCTTGTCCTGCATCGTCACCGTGGCCTTCGAGGGCGCGCGTGCCGCCGCCGCGACCGTCATTGCCGAACGATTTTCCCATCTGCTCGCCCATTGCCCGCCGCCCGGCACGCTGTTCGTCTCGGGCGGCGAGACCCTGCGCGACGTCGCCGATGCCATAGGCGCGGACAGTCTCGCCGTGGAGGGCGCGCGTGAGCCGGGGCTGGCCGTGTCACATCTGCGCGGCGGGCGCTTCGAGGGCGTGCGCGTGCTCTCGAAGTCCGGCGGTTTCGGCCGTCCTGACCTGCTGCGTGCCCTGTTCGATGAGGCGTCGGAGAGTTCCTGATCGACGTCATTGCGCATGTTTGATCATTTTTGGTATTGAATGAGACATTCTGGGAAGAGGATAGCTTTCATGGCCGTTCCGCGTCTTGCCGTCACCATGGGAGACCCCGCCGGCATTGGACCGGAGATCATCGCCAAGGCCGGCGCCCGCCTCGCCCCCCGCCTGCAAGCCGGCGAGCTCTCGCTGCTCGTCATCGGCAGTGTGGCCGCATTGCGTTCTGCCGAGGCCCTGCTCGCGACACCGCCGATACCCGAGATTGCCGATGCCGCGCAGCCCGGGCCTCTCGCCGTCCTGGCGGCCGGCGTCGAGCGTGAACCGATCCGTCTGGGCCATATCAGCGCGGAAGGTGGCCGGCTTGCCTATCTCGCCATCGAAAAGGCCGTGCGCCTTGCCCAATCCGGGGCAATTGCAGGGCTCGTCACCGCTCCGCTCAACAAGGAGGCGCTCAATCTCGCCGGCCACGCCTATTCCGGCCACACCGACATGCTCGCCGACCTCACCGGGGCGCGCGATTCCGTCATGATGCTGGCCCATGGCGAGTTTCGCGTCAGCCATCTCACGACGCATGTCGCGCTGGCGGAGGTTCCTTCAAAGCTCACGCCGGCGCGCCTGCGCCGCGTCATCGACCTGACGGCGGCCATGCTGCGTTCGCTCGGCATCCGGCATCCGCGCATCGGCATCGCCGCCCTGAATCCCCATGCCGGCGAAGGCGGCATCTTCGGCCGCGAAGATATCGACGTCACGGCCCCTCTCGTCGCGACCTATGAGGGCTCGGACATCACGGTAATCGGCCCGGTGCCCGGCGATACCATTTTTGTCAAGCTGCGCGGGCGCAGCTACGATGCCGTGGTGGCCATGTATCATGATCAGGGCCATGTGCCGGTGAAGCTTCTCGGCTTCGACGTCGACCCGGCGACCGGTGAATGGAAGGCCCTGTCCGGCGTCAACGTCTCCCTGGGGCTGCCGATCATCCGAACCTCGGTCGACCACGGCACCGCCTTCGATATCGCCGGCAAAGGCGTCGCCAATGAGGAAAGCCTCATCGAGGCGATCGACTTCGCGCTGGACCTGGCACGTCATCACGCCGATTGAGAGCGCCCGAACGAGACGCCCGCCATCCGTCGCGGGAATCGCTTCGGGGCCGATCCGGACCAAAGGAAGCAGCCGCGGCTCGTCGCCGATATTGGAGAAGCTCGTCGAGCGATCGGGCGTCCCTGACACGACGGCTGGCAGGGCTCGGCTGATGGGAACACGTCGAACCGACGCTCACGCTTGCTGCCACATCGAGCATAGGAGCGGCGGCGAAAGGCGTTCGGCGTTTTGTACCGAAATGGCGCGCCCGAAAGGATTCGAACCTCTGACCCCCAGATTCGTAGTCTGGTGCTCTATCCAGCTGAGCTACGGGCGCCCTGTGCGCGGCCTTTCGGCCGGCGGCTCTCGGTAGGCGATGCCTCGCGAGAGGCCCGCTTCCTACTTCGTTCCTCGGGACATTGCAACATGCCTGTCGCGGAACTTCATCGACCCTGTGGATGGCATGGCTCAGTCGTGTATCGCGAAGGGCAGATTCGCGGTCGCGGCCGCGCCTCGGCCGTCCCGGAGTTCCACGAACAGCCGGTAATGTCCCGCCGGCAGGCCTGAAATGGCGGCGCCGCCGAGGTCGGCGGCCTCCAGCCCTTCCGGATGGGCGGGCGGGAGCGCCTCCGGGTCCCCGC
>CAZIXP010000007.1:0-27872 GCA_964543245.1 uncultured Starkeya sp. | reverse complement strand
CTTTCCTCCCGGATGGTCCAGCGCGCCTCGAGCTTGTCGCCATCGGGATCGACCGCTTCCATCCGCACCCGGCCCGTGGCACCGAGCCGCCATTGGCCGAAGGGCGCGCTCTCATCGCCGACCACGACGAGGCTGGCGATGCGGGGAGCGTGATTGCCGCCGGGCAGCCGGCCTCCCCAGCTTTCCGCCATGGATTCAAGAGCTTCGGTCCATTCCCCGGTGGACAGGAACAGGCTGTGCCAGCTTGGCGTGACCTCCTGCTTCTGACCCCAGAGGAAGGGAAAGGGGCCGGCGCCGCCGGCCTTCAGCGCGGCGAGATAGCGGCGCAGCTGAATCGCCTTCTGGGTGGAGGAGGGTTCGAACGGCGCGCCCCACGGGGTGGTTGCGGCCTGCCACTGGCCGAGCGCACCCATTTCGGTCACGAGCAGCGGCCCCGTCCAGCCGGCCTGGCGCGCCCGCGCGGGGAGGGAGGGCAGCGCGTCGCCGTAGGAGTTCACACCGAGCACCGCGATGCTGGGGGCGGCCGCCTTCAGTCGCGCCACCTTGCCTTCGCCCAATTCGGCCAGCACGGCGAGCGTGGGGTGGGCGGGGTCGAGCCGCCGCACCTCGGCGGCGACCCGCTCGATCTCCGGCCAAACCATTGAATCATCAGCGAGATCGACTTCGACCTCATTGCCGATGCCCCACATCAGCAGGGCCGGGTGGTCGCGATATTTTTCCACCGTGGCACGAAATGCCGCGAGCTGGCGCTCGACGAAGGCGGGATCGGCATAGTCGGCGCCCAGCCTGGGATGGCTAAGCCACAGACCCGCAATGACTTTTAGCCCCGCCCGCTCCGCCGCGGCGAGGGTGGGGCCGGGGTCGCCGCCATAGGTGCGGATGGTGGTGGCGCCGAGGGCGGCGAGGAGCTCCAGCCGGCCCTCGCCGGCGGCGCCGCGGACCTCGAAAACCTCACCGTTCACAAGGACTTGCGTGCCCTCCACCCGCACCTCGGCGGTGCTCGTGGGGGTGGGCGCGTCGCCCTGCCGGCCCGCGGCGGCGCCCGCGCCCGGCAGCTCGGCGGCGCCCGCCGGGGTGGGTGCGGTGAGTGCGGTGAGGTGGATGATGAGGCCGACGACCACGCCAAGCCCGGTCACGCCACGCCCGGTCACGCCAAATCCGGTCACGCCAACTCCGGTCAAACCTGTCCGCATGCCACCCCTGCCAACGTCCCCCGTCCCCGCGTCACCCGCCCGCATCCCCGCCCTGCCCATCGCCATCCCGCTCACCCCTGCGAGCGCAGCGCGCGGTGGGCGTCGAGATCGAGCGGCCGGTCCGGGATGACGATCTGGAACGTCGCGCCGATGGTGCCCGGCACCAGCTTCACCTCGCCGCCATGGGCGCGCATCAGCTCCCCGGCGATGGCGAGGCCGAGCCCGGTGCCGCCGCGGCGGGTGGAGCTCTGGAACGGCTTGAACAGGTGCTCGCGCGCCCGCGCCGGCACGCCCGGCCCGGTGTCGGCGACCTCGATGACGACGGTGGCGCCCTCGCGCCGGCCGGTGATGCGCAGCTGGTCGCGGGCGGGGTCGGCGGGGCCGCGGGCGGTCATCGCCTCCACCGCGTTGCGGGAGAGGTTCAGCAGCACGCGAAACAGCTGGTCGGAGTCGGCGTCGACCTCCAGCCCGCGCTCCACCGAGGCGACCCAGCCGATGCCCGCGCCTTCTTCCGCGCCGAGGCCGAGCTGGTCGCGCACCTCGCTCACCAGCGGGGCGAGCTCCACCCGGCGGCGCTGGGGCGGCGGCTCCTGGGCGCGGCCATAGGCGAGGGTGTGCTCGCAATAGGCGATGGCGCGGTCGAGCGCGGCCACCAGCTTGGGGGCGAAGCGCTGCACCGCGGGGTCGGAGAGCGAGGTGAGCCGGTCGGAGATGAGCTGGGCGGAGGCGAGCAGGTTGCGCAGGTCGTGGTTGATCTTCGACACCGCGAGGCCGAGCGCGGCGAGGTGGTTCTGCTGCTGCAGCGTGTCGACGATCTGCCGCTGCATGGTGGCGAATTCCCGCTCGGCCTGGCCGATCTCGTCGCTGCGCCGGGTGGGGCCGAGCGGGATCGGCGTCGTCTCCGGCGATTCCCGGAAGGCGATCATCCGCGCGGTGAGGCGGCGCATGGGGGCGACGAACATCCAGGCGAGGCCGAGATAGACCAGCGCCCCGGTCAGCGCCGTCACCGCCAGCGAGATGAGCATCATGTTGCGGGAAAAGCCCAGCATCGCCTTGCGCAGCGGGGTCTCCTCCAGCACGATCTCGACGAAGCCGCCGCCGCGCGGCGGGGTGCCCACCACGCGGATCACCCGGCCGTCGCGCGCCGCCAGCGTGTCGAACGCCTCGGTCACCGCCTCGATGGGGCCGACATCGCGGATGTCGGCGTGGTGGTCCACCTCGGGCGGCATGTCGGAGGAGGCGAGCAGGCGCCGGGTGTTCTCCCGCTTCAGGGCGACCGTGATGGCGCCGACGCTGTTCAGCAGCTCGCGGGTCAGCTCGGGCTGGATCATGCCCTCGGGGGCGGCGTCCATCACCAGCGCCGCGGTGCGCGCGCCGGCCAGCCGGTCGGAGAGCCAGTTGAGCCGGAAGGCGGCCACCGCCGGCACCATGATCAGCACCTCGGCCAGCACCACGAAGGCGAGGGTGAAGGCCAGCAGCTTGCCGGAAAGGCCCAGCCGGAAGCGGCCGCGCCCGGCGCCCGGCGCCGCCGCGTTCTCCCCCCCGGCCTCCCGCCGCTCGCCCGGCATCAGCCGGCCGGAACCCTCGTCAGCCACGCGCCATTCCCCATCAATCCCCGAGATAGGAATCGAAAACGTGATCCGCCACCCAGCGACCACGGCTTGACGGCACGATGAAGGCACGCGGGTGGCGCTGAAGGGATACGCGGGGAGGGGGCGGGTGGATGGGGGGAAATTCGCCGGATATATGGTACTCAGCGGCCGGGCTCTAACGCCCGAGGCTCCGAATAAATGATCTTTGAGAACGGTTACGCACTTGATCGGTCCACTTCAGAGCCTTGGCTGCGGGACGTGGGCGGCCGTCCGCTGTGAAAACGTCAAACTCGCGAAAGTCATCGCGGAGTTTGACAACAGCTTCGGAAACCAGCTCGAAAGTTAGCGGCGTTTCGTTGCAGCGGGCACGGAACAGGTCGCCTATCGTGATAGGCGTTCCCGATTCTGAAACGTCATCATGGACCAAGCGTGGTAGTTGATTTATTGCCGCAGCTAAAGAATCTCTTCGGGCATCAGAACCGAAATTAAATTCAAATTTTGGTTGGTCTGGATTAACGCTTGGGTCGAAGCCTAGAGCATTGAATCCGGCTTCGCCGGGGTGAACGAACACATTGCTCATCTTCCAGTGTAGCCGTGCCATCTCATCACGAGCGCGAGGGTGCTTTGATAAATGCAACAACCAATAGGATCTACGACTGTCGGACGAGCGGATAAAGAATGGAGTGTAATAATCTGCTCCAGTATTTCGGATTATGTGTTTATATAAAATGCTTTGAATTATTTTTCGTTGCCCATGTTCTGTTTTTAGATTTTTTATAGCATCGCTAATGTCTGGATTAATCTCAATTGCCTGCCCGCCTGTTGTTATATGCGTTTTATCTGAAAAATAATCAATCAAGGAGTCGACAGAAAATGTTACCAAAACCTCTGGGTTGCTTAAAGACGAAAAAATATCCCTTATCACTGCGAATGACACAGCGCTCCAGCCGTATTGATCTAAGAAAAATAGCGCTCGATGACTAGTGCCGCGATTTCTTATGTCGTTAATTATTTCTTTTAATTTTTCTTCAAAAGATCCATTTAGTATTAGTATGGAACTATATAGATCATTTTTGAATTCAGATTCAATGATTTGACTTCTAAGAAAATCTGTATGTTCCTGGATTTTATCAACAAAGAAAAAGCGCGATTTCATGGAGAAGCCATTCTGTCGCGTCATCGCAAGATTCGCTTCCGCAGCTTTTACGGCTCGAAGGATTCTCAGCGGCGATCCGTGCACAATCTTTGATCCATTCTGATAAGCGCCGCCACCGCAGAACCCGTCGACTATAGTCAAATTCAATTCGCGGCGCCGAGGGTTGGATGATAAAATATTTATGTATCGTTCAATGTAGCTGGCGAGCGCATCGTGCTTTGCGATGCTGTGGCTGCCGATAGACGGCAAGGGGCTGCCCACCTTCCAGACGTAATGTTTGACGGCCATCTCTTGCGGCGACCTCCCATGTTGGCTGCCCTGCAGGCGATCTGACCATTCAGATTGCCTCCGGCGCCATAGGCATCTGGTTCCATATTTTCCCGCGATACTCGCGGCCGTTAGCCTTCTTTGAACGCTTCTTGTTATCCTTGCCCCAAGTTCCCCATTGTTTAAAGAAAAAAGCGGTACCATAGGCGCCGCAAAGAGCGTAAATTTCATCGATCCAGAGCTCGCGAATTGGTCGAGCGTTCAGTCCGCTTTCTCCGCCGACAATCGCCCATTGAATTCCCGTTAAATCGACAGTGCCCACCGATCCGATCAATGGCTCGAAAGAGATGAACCGGATAGAAGCCGGTACCTTGCGTAAATGATTTATGCGATCGACAGCGTCAGCATTTTCCACGCTGGTTCCGAGCCAAACGTTTGGAAGGACGTCCGGGATTGCATGTGACACGACATCAGCCATACGCTCTGGTCGTTTGGTGAGTATCTGGTAATTGTGATGGGGTGTCTCGCGCATGACCCGCCAGACATCAAGAATAAATTCTTGGCTGACGGCTTCATGGAAGAGGTCACTCATTGAATTGACAAAAATCTTCCGAGGCTTGCGCCAACTGTAAGGAATCGCTAGCGCTGCGCGATCTTCACGAACCGCGCCATTCCATACTGTTCTCTTTCCGCTCTTCCGTGTCAGGCCCTCGTATTTCGGAACCCCCATCGCCTCAAGGCGACTTGCCATCTGCATCGCATAGCAATTTGTGCAGCCGGCGGTGACGATTGAGCAGCCCGCGACGGGGTTCCAAGTGGCATCTGTCCACTCGATTTGTGTCTCAGCCATTGGGCTCAACCTCTTCTATCGTACCGGAAACGCGCTTTGCCGAGATGGTCACTCAACTAGAAAATATTGCGTGAACCCTCACCATTTTGGTCCACCTTAATAGCGATTGGGTTCAGGCCGAGCTACGTTGTCGACGTGAAGGGCAAATCGCTGGTAGCCGCCGAGCTTTGCAGAATTCAGAATATCGTCCGCTATTTCTCCTTTGTCGAAAAAAGGCCCGCCGCCCGGCCCCCGACCCTACCCACATTGACTCCACCCCCGCGCGCCCCTATAAGCCGGCTCCAACCTTGGCCGCACGTCGACCGGGGCCCCCCGCTTTGCGCAACGGCGTCGCGACAGGTTCGCGGCCAGTCCACGGCCGAGGTGGCGTCCGGAGGGTGGGTGGCGAAACCTGAACAGCGGAGTATGCACCGTGAAGCGCACCTATCAACCCAGCAAGCTCGTGCGCGCCCGCCGTCATGGCTTCCGCGCGCGCATGGCCACCCGGAACGGCCGCAAGATCATTGCCGCCCGCCGGGCCCATGGCCGCAAGCGCCTCTCGGCCTGATCCACGATAAGGCGCGGCTGCCGGAAAGGGCGACGCCCCGGTGACGAGGAGCAGCGCCCTTATGGACCGCCTGGTGAAGCGCCGGGATTTCCTCGCCGCCGCGGCCGCCCTGCGCGCCAATGCCGGCCCCCTGCTGCTGCAGGGCCGCAACCGGAACGACGAGGGGCCGGTGCGCATCGGACTCACCGTCACCAAGAAGCACGGCAATGCGGTGGAACGAAACCGCATGCGCCGGCGCCTCCGCGCCGCCGTGCGCGAGGCGCTCCCGCGTGCCGGCCAGCCCGGCTTCGATTATGTGATCGTCGCCCGGCGCGGCGTCATATCGGCGCGGTTCGACGACCTTATTCAAGACATAGAGCGTGGCGTAACCCGCCTTCATTCGGGAAGTCGGCGCCGGCGTGCTCCGCAGGGGCACCCGCCCGCTGCCGCACCCGCGCGCGCCGTCGGAGAAGCCGTCGATGACCAATGAAAACCGCAACATGATCCTGGCGATCGTGCTGTCGATGCTGGTGCTGATCGCGTTCCAGTATTTCTCCGGCATCCCGCAGATGGAGAAGCAGCGGCAGATCGCCCAGCAGCAGCAGACGCTGCAGCAGGGCACCGCCAACGCCCCCACCGCCGAACCCGGCGCCCCGCCGGCGCCCGGCACCGCCGCGCCCGCGCCCACCCAGGCCGCCGCCACCGCGCTGACCCGCGAGCAGGCCCTCGCCCTCTCGCCCCGCGCCCCCATCGACACCCCGCGCGTGACCGGCTCGGTCTCGCTGAAGGGCGGGCGCATCGACGACCTCTCGCTGAAGGACTACCGCGAGACGGTGAAGCCGGACAGCCCGATCATCATCCTGCTGTCGCCCTCCGGCGGGCCGAATCCGTTCTATTCCGAATTCGGCTGGGTCGGCGGCGCCGGCTCCACCGCGAAGCTGCCCGCCGCCGACACGGTGTGGAGCGTCGCCGACGGCGCCCGCCTCACCCCCGACACCCCGCTGGTGCTGAGCTGGGACAATGGCGAGGGCCTCGCCTTCCGCCGCACGATTTCGGTCGACCGCAACTACATGTTCCATGTGAAGGACGAGGTGCAGAACACCGGCGCCGCGCCGGCGACGCTGCACCCCTTCGCGCTGGTCTCGCGCCACGGCACGCCCCACACGCTCGGCTACTACATCCTCCACGAGGGGCTGATCGGCGTCACCTCCGAGGGCGGCCTGCACGAGATCAAGTACAAGGACATCGCGGAGAAGAAGACCGAGACCTTCCCCTCCACCGGCGGCTGGCTCGGCATCACCGACAAGTACTGGGCCGCCACCGTCATCCCCGACCAGCAGTCCAAGGTGCAGGCCCGCTTCTCCGCCGCCACGGTGGGCAGCGAGGTGAGCTACCAGACCGACTGGCTCGGCGACGCCGTCACCATCGCCCCGGGCGGCAGCGCCGCGAGCGACGGCCGCCTGTTCGCCGGCGCCAAGGAGGTGCGGGTGGTCGACGGCTATGACCGCGACCTCGGCATCGACCGCTTCGACCTGCTGATCGACTGGGGCTGGTTCTATTTCATCACCAAGCCGCTGTTCCTGCTGATCGACTGGATCTACAAGGGCGTCGGCAATTTCGGCGTGGCGATCCTCATCGTCACCGTGATGCTGAAGGTGCTGTTCTTCCCGCTGGCGAACAAGAGCTACGCCTCGATGGCCAAGATGAAGGCCATCCAGCCGGAGATCGCCGCGCTGCGCGAGCGCTTCGGCGACGACCGCGTCCGCCTCCAGCAGGAGATGATGGAGATCTACAAGAAGGAGAAGATCAACCCGGTCGCGGGCTGCCTTCCCATCCTGATCCAGATCCCGGTGTTCTTCGCGCTCTACAAGACCCTGTTCGTCACCATCGAGATGCGGCACGCGCCGTTCTTCGGCTGGATCCACGATCTCTCCGCGCCCGACCCCACCACCATCTTCAACCTGTTCGGCCTCATTCCGTGGGACCCCTCGCAGGTGCCGGTGATCGGCCATTTCCTGATGCTCGGCGTGTGGCCGATCATCATGGGCTGCACCATGTGGGCGCAGATGAAGCTGAACCCGGCCCCGCCGGACCCGACCCAGAAGGCGATCTTCGACTGGATGCCGCTGATCTTCACCTTCATGCTCGGCTCCTTCGCGGTGGGCCTCGTCATCTACTGGGCGTGGAACAACACCCTCTCGGTGATCCAGCAGTCCATCATCATGCGCCGCCATGGCGTGAAGGTGGAGCTGTGGGACAACCTCAAGGACCTGTTCCGCCTGGGCAAGAAGGCCTGACGTGGGCGACGGCACGGACATTCCCGGCGGGTCCGGGACGGGGGCGGGCGAGGGCTTCTACAGCCCGGCGGAAATCGAGGCGGGCCGCCGCCTGTTCGCCGGCGAGTGGAACTTCGTCTCCGCCGCCCCCACGGTCGACGTGCTGCCGCCAATGCGTGGCATCGAGATCGCGCTGGCCGGGCGCTCCAATGTCGGCAAGTCGAGCCTCGTCAACGCCCTCACCGGGCGGCGGGCGCTGGCCCGAACCTCGGTGACGCCGGGGCGGACCCAGGAGCTGATCTTCTTCAGCCTCGGGCCGCAGCTGACCCTGGTGGACATGCCGGGCTACGGCTTCGCCAAGGCGCCGAAGGACAAGGTCGACGCCTGGACCGCGACCATCCACGCCTATCTCCGCGGCCGGGCCAATCTTGCCCGGGTCTTCGTGCTGATCGATTCCCGCCACGGGCTGAAGCCGATCGATCTCGGCGTGCTCGACGGGCTGGACAAGGCCGCGGTGTCCTATGCGGTGGTGCTCACCAAGGCCGATCAGCTCGGCAACGCCGAGCGCGCCGCCCGCATCGCCGAGACCGAGGCGGCGCTGCTGCGGCGCCCCGCGGCCTTTCCCCATGTGTTCCCCACCTCCAGCCGCGATGGCGACGGCATCGCCGAACTGCGCGCCGGCGTGGTGCGGCTGATGGTCGAGCGCGGCATGATGGCGCTCGAATGACGCATCGTCGTCGGGGCCGGCTCGCCGCCGGCCCGCCCCAACCGTCTGCCGACACGACAACGGCCGGTCCCGCGCGGGACCGGCCGTTGCTTTGTCATCTGCAGGGCCGCGCGGCGCGTTGAGCCCCTGCGGCGCGGTCAGGCGGCGTTGGAGGCGGCGGTGCCGGTGAGCAGCCCCAGCATCACCTGGGGATCGCGGGTCGCGCGGATCTTGCCGGCGGTTTCCTGGTCGCGCAGCAGCCGGGCGACGCGGGCCAGCGCCTTGAGATGGTCGGCCCCGGCCGCCTCCGGCGCCAGCAGCAGGAACACCAGGTCGACCGGCTCGCCGTCGAGCGATTCGAAGTCGATCGGCTTCTCCAGCCGCGCGAACATGCCGAACAGCCGCTCCATCTTCGGCATCTTGCCGTGCGGGATGGCGATGCCGTGGCCGACCCCGGTGGAGCCGAGCCGTTCGCGCTGGTTCAGCGTCTCGAAAATCTCGCGCTCGTCGCGCCGGAGGAGATCGGCGGCCCGGGAGGCAAGCTCCTGAAGAGCCTGCTTCTTGCTCGCCGCGCGCAGCGAGGGAATCACGGCCGGCAGCGTGAGAAGGTCGATCAGCGCCATAGGGTCAGTCCGGGTGGGGCGGCGGCCGGGCCGGCGGGCCAGCCGGTCGCCGCGGGTTCGTGTCGGCCCGCGGCGAAGCGGGGCGGTCGTGGCAGGGGCAGGGGTGGCAGGCGCGGGTGTGGCAGCGGCTCCCGCGCGGCGCGCGTCGACGTTCCAAGGGCAGAGATTGGAAGGGTGGACGTCCCACCTATGGACATCCCGCCTGCGGACGGTCCACGCGCGACCGTGACGCGCGCAGAGGCTCCGCGCGCGCCACGGGTGCGGGGGAGCTCGCGGCGGGTCAATGCACGCCGTCCGCCACCGGCTGCGCCGGCGGGTCGACCCAACCGACATGGCCGTCGGCACGCCGATAGACCACATTGATGCGGCCATGGCTGGCATGGCGGAACACCAGCACCGCGGCGCCGGTGAAATCCAGCTCCAGCACGGCGTCGCTCACGGCGAGGGTCGGCAGCCCGGTGGTGGCTTCGGCGACCACGGTGGGGCACCAGGCGTCGGCGACAACCTCTTCTTCCAGCTCGGGCATGGAGAACACGGTGACCGCCGCCAGCTCCGCCGGCTCGACAGCGGCGTGGCCGTTCACCGGGCGGCGCCGGACGCGGTTCTTGTAGCGGCGCAGCCGCGTCTCGATCCGCTCCACCGCGGCATCGGCGCTGGCATAGGGGTCCTGGGCGTCGCCATGCGCCTGCAGGACCGTCCCGCTGTCGAGATGCAGCGAGCAGTCGGAGCGATAGCCCGACCCTTCGCGTGTCACGGTCACATGACCGGACCATCCGCCATCAAAATATTTGCCAAGGGCATCGGCGATGCGGTCGGAAACCCGTTGCCGCAAGACCTCGCCCACGTCCAGATTCTTACCCGAAACGCGCAGCGGCATCGTGACTAGTCCCTTAACTGGACAGGACACGGCGTGGCCTCGATCGCGACCCCGACACGCCCCGTCCGAAACCCCCAACTTGCCCGGCCGGCGCCTTTAAGAGCTAGGAGCCTTCCCCGAGCCTGTCAATCGGAACCGGAAGCCGGCAATGGGGCACCGTCGCTCAATTCCCGCCGAGCGCGGCCTGCTTCTCCCGCCGGCGCTGCACGGAGGAAGGAATCCGCATGGCCTCGCGGTATTTGGCGACGGTCCGGCGGGCGATGTCGATGCCGGCCTCGCGCAGGCGCTGCACCAGCGTGTCGTCCGAAAGCACGTCGCTGGGGCTTTCCGCGTCGATCATCTGCTTGATGCGGAAGCGCACGGATTCCGCCGAATGCGCTTCGCCGCCATCCGACGAGGAAATGGAGGACGAGAAGAAATACTTCATCTCGAAGATTCCGCGCGGCGTCGCCATGTATTTGTTCGACGTCACGCGGGAGACGGTGGATTCGTGCATGCCAATGGCGTCCGCCACCATGCGTAGGTTGAGCGGCCGCAGATGCTGCACGCCAAGCGTGAGGAAGCCGTCCTGCTGGCGCACGATCTCGGTGGCGACCTTGAGGATGGTGCGGGCGCGCTGGTCGAGCGAGCGGGTCAGCCAGGTCGCGGTCTGCATGCAGTCGGTGAGGAACGCTTTCTCGCGCTCGTTCCGGGTGGTCTTGGAGACGCGGGAATAATAGGCCTGGTTCACCAGCACGCGGGGCAGGGTGTCGGAGTTCAGCTCGATGAACCAGCTGCCGTCCTGCGCCGGGCGCACGAACACGTCGGGCACGATCGGCTGCACCACGCCGGAGCCGAAGCTGAGGCCGGGCTTGGGGTTGAGGCGGCGAATCTCCGCCACCATCTCGGCGAGGTCCTCCTCGTCGACCCCGCAGATGCGGCGCAGCTGGTTGAAGTCGCGCTTGGCCAGCAGGTCGAGATGCTGCAGCATCGCCGCCATGGCGGGGTCGTAGCGGTTGCGCTCGCGCAGCTGGATGGCGAGGCATTCCGCCAGCGAGCGGGCGCCGATGCCCGGCGGATCGAAGGTGTGGATCACCTCCAGCACGCCCTCGATGGTGGGGGCGAGGGTGCCGAGCTTCTCTGCCACGCTCTCCACATCCGCGGTGAGGTAGCCGGCATCGTCGATCAGGTCGATCAGGTGATGGCCGATCAGGCGGGCGACGGGATCGGAGACGGCGAGGGTGAGCTGGCGTTCCAGATGGTCGGCCAGCGTCGTCTCCGAGGAGACGAAGGCTTCGAGATTGTAGCTGTCGTCGTCGCGCCCGCCGGCGCCGCCGCCGGACCACTCGGCATAGCTGGCGCTGTCGCCGGGGCCGGGCCGCACCGCGTCGCGGCCGGCATCGTCGGGGAAGACGTTCTCCAGCCCGGTGTCGAGCCGGTCCTCGATGGCGCTGCGGCTGGTCTCCAGCCGGTCCTCCATCCAGTCGGCGGCGCGCATCTCGCCGTCGCCGGCGCGCAGCTCCTCGCCGCCCTCGCGGCCGTCCGGGTCGCGGCCGTCGGTGTCGCGGCCATCGCCCATCTCGCCGCCGCCGGCGGGGTCGGCCGGGGCCGCCTCCGGTTCGCTCTGGCGCTCCAGCAGCGGGTTGCGCTCCAGCTCGGCCTCGACATAGGCGACGAGATCGAGATTGGAGAGCTGCAGCAGCTTGATGGCCTGCATCAGCTGCGGCGTCATGACCAGCGACTGGGTCTGGCGAAATTCCATGCGCGGGCTCAGCGACATGGGCGGTCTCCCTGTCGCGGCGCCGCGGTGGCGGGGCGGGGGGATGGCGTCGGGTCGGCGGGCGCGCTCACAGCCGGAACTCCTCGCCCAGATAGAGCCGGCGCACGTCGGGATTGGCGACGATCTCGTCCGGCAGGCCCTCCATCAGCACCGCGCCGGAATGGATGATGTAGGCCCGGTCGATCAGGCCCAGCGTCTCGCGCACATTGTGGTCGGTGATGAGCACGCCGATGCCGCGCTGGGTGAGGTGGCGCACCAGCATCTGGATGTCGCCCACCGCGATCGGGTCGATGCCGGCGAAGGGCTCGTCCAGCAGCATGAAGGTCGGCCGGCTGGCGAGCGCCCGGGCGATTTCCACGCGGCGCCGCTCGCCGCCCGACAGGGCGATGGCGGGCGACTTGCGCACATGGGTGACGCGGAACTCCTCCAAGAGGCTGTCGAGCTGCTCCTCGCGGCGGGCGCGGTCGGGCTCCACCACCTCGAGGATGGCGCGGATGTTGTTCTCCACCGACAGGCCGCGGAAGATCGAAGCCTCCTGCGGGAGATAGCCGACCCCGAGCCGGGCGCGGCGGTACATCGGCAGATGGGTGACGTCGTGGCCGTCGAGCGTGATGCGGCCGGCATCGGCCTTCACCAGCCCGGTGATCATGTAGAAGATCGTGGTCTTGCCCGCGCCGTTGGGGCCGAGCAGCCCGACCGCCTCGCCGCGGCGCACGTTCAGCGCGGCGTCGCGCACCACCTTGCGGCCGCCATAGCTCTTGGCGAGGCCGGTGGCCGCCAGCACGCCCTCGTCGCGGCCGGGCGCCACCGCGCCCGCCGCGGCACGGCCGGCTTGGGGGTGGCTGGATGGGGTCTGACGGGCGCCGACGTCACCGCCGAAACCGGCCGACGCCATGGCGAGCGACGTGGCCGGGCGGAGCTCGCGGCCGAAGAACGGGAACAGCCTCACACGCACCCTCCGTGGTGAAAAGCACCACTCCAAGGGTGATAGCCCGTCGCGGCGACGCTGGCAAATAGCGATGATGCAATTAACGGGCCGAGGTGGGCGCCGACAGCCTGCCGCGGGGCCGGGCGGCCTCCGTGCCGGCACGCCCTCGCGCCTGTGCGCCAGCCCGCCTCCGGCGGCCTTTCAGCCCGGCCGGCGGCCAAGGTCGCGCGGTCCGGCGCGAAACGGTGCCGGAATGCCGCGGCTCCCGCGCGCGTGCCCGAAGGGCGCGTCCGCCCGGGGACGCGGCGCCCCGGCTCGACCGACGCTACGGCCTCAGGGCTTCGGCTTGGCCGGGGCGGCGCCGGGCTCGGCGCCTTCCTTCACGCTGTTGGGCACGATCAGGCTCTGGATGCGGCCGCCCTCGAAGCGCGAGGTGCCGGAGACCAGGTCCACCGTCAGCTTGCGGCCGCGGATGACGTTCGGGCCCTGGGTCAGCACCACCGGCTTGCCGGTGAGGGTGATGATGTTGGTCTTGGCCTCGAACACGCCCTGGTCGCCGGTGGCGCTCTGTTCCTTGGTGGTCACCACCACCCCGCCATTCATCTCCAGCCGGCGGATGGAGGAGGAGCCCATCGGTCCGCCGGCATCGGCTGCGGCGGCGGCGGGCTGGGCCGGCGGCGGGCCGCCATTGGCGCCCGGCTTCGCCGCCGGCCGCGGCGCCTCCGCCGCCGGGGCGGCGCCGGCGGCCTCGGCCGGGTTCTTGCCGTCATAGAACACCACCAGCTCGTTGCAGCGCAGGGTGGTGTCGCCCTGGGTCACCACGACATTGCCGGTGAACACCGCGGCCTTGTCCTTGTCGCGCACCTCCAGCTCGTTGGCGTCGATGCGGATGGGCTGGTCGCGATTGGTGGTGAAGCCCTGCAGCGCGTTCGGCACGTTGTTGGTCTGCGCGGCGGCGGGGGCGGCGGCCCCGAGCGCGACGGCAAGGCCGAACGCGGCGGCGCGCGCGGAGGCGGCGGGGCCGGGCGGAAGCCGGCGGGGGCGGACGGGTGCGAAAAGCTTCATGATGATGTCTTAACCGGGGCCGCGGCGGGCTTCAATGCGGGAGACGACGGGCGGGACGACGTTCCGTGGCGGGCTCGCCCGCCGACAGGTGGCGGCACGCCCGCACCGGGCGGCCCCTCCCGGGCCGCGGATGCAAGGACGCTTCCGCCGCCCGCCGGCCTCATGGCAGCCGCTGGGGCGGCAGCGGCGCCGTCACCGGCATGCGCGGGGCCAGGGTGCCGCCGGTCTCGACGGGCCAGCCATCGGCCAGCTTGGTCGGCCGGGCGGCCACCGGCGCGGCCTCGCCCGGCAGCGCCGCGCGCGGCGTGGGCAGCGGCGCGGTGAGGCTGGCGCCGTCCCGGCGGCTGCCGTCGCCGGCCGCACCGGGACCATCCGAGCTCGCGCCGCCCGAGCTCGCGCCACCGGAGCCCGTGCCGCCCGAGCCCGTGCCCTCGTTCGCGGCCGGCGCGGCGCCTTCCGGCGCGGCCTGTTCCAGCGGCTCCTCCGGCTGCGGCTTGTTCAGGCCCTTGGCCTCGCGCGCGGCGTCGTCGGTCGGCGGCATCTTGAACACCAGCGTGACATGCCCGGTGAGCAGGGCGCGTGCATCCTTCTGCGAGACCTCGAGCGTGTCGGCGGTGAGCCTGCCGTCGAGATAGGTCAGCTCCACCGGCTGGCGCGACACCAGCGTGCCGGCCTTCATGTCGATCTCGGCTTCGGCCAGCTTGCCGCCATAGCCGGAGCTGGTGTCGAAATGCACCCCGTCCGAGAGCCGCATCTGCTGGCTCTTGGTGTTGTACTGCCCGGCCTTGGACTGCAGCCGGGCCCAGCCCTTGTCCGCCATTTCGAGGCGGGCATTGATCTCGCTGAGGTCGATCTGGTCGGGATTGGTGAGGTCCTGCGAGGCCGAGATGGCGGAGACATTGTAGCCGCGATTGTCGGCGGTGAAGCCGGACAGCTTGGGCAGGTCCATCACCACCCGGCTGCCGCGCAGCGACACCCGGCCGAGCTCGAACGGCAGGTTGGCGGCAAGGCCCAGCGGCTCGATGTAGATCAGCGCGCCCGCCACCAGCGCCGTGAGAACGACGCCAAGCGGCAGGCCGACGCGCAGCAGGCGCACCCGGCGGCTGTGGCGGGCGGCGGCGCGGAAGCCGGCGGCACTGTCGGTGTGGCGCTCGGCGAATTCCAGCGAGGCCGCGCCGTCGAGCCCGTGGCGTGGTGAGTCGAGGCCCTGGCGTGGTGAAACGTGCCGGTTCATGATCCCCTGTGCGTCACGCCCCGTTTAGCCCCGTTCCAAGATGCGGTGATCCGGCCCTCCGCGCAAGCCGGCTGCCGCAACCCCACCGTGCATTTCGGTCACGAATGGGCGAAAATATCCTGTTCCGGCCAGCCGGCAAGGTCCAGCTCGGCCCGGCTCGGCAGGAAGTCGAAGCAGGCGCGGGCGAGATCCGCCCGGCCTTCCCGCTCCAGCATGGCGGCGAGCTTTGCCTGCAGCGCGTGCAGATACAGCACGTCGGAGGCGGCATACTGAAGCTGCGCGTCGGAAAGGTCGGCGGCGGCCCAGTCGGAGCTCTGCTGCTGCTTCGACAGGTCGAGGCCGAGCAGCTCGCGCACCAGCTCCTTCAGCCCGTGGCGGTCGGTATAGGTGCGCACCAGCTTCGAGGCGATCTTGGTGCACCACACCGGCCGCACCTCGACGCCGAAGGTCTTCTTCAGCACCGCGACGTCGAACCGGGCGAAATGAAACAGCTTGGTGCTGTCCGGGTCGGCCAGCAGGCGCTCCAGATTCGGCGCGCTGCCCGGGCCGGCGCCGCGGGGAACCTGCACCACGTCGGCCGAGCCGTCGCCGGGCGAGAGCTGCACCACGCACAGCCGGTCGCGATGGGGGTTGAGCCCCAGCGTCTCGGTGTCGATGGCGACGAAGGGCGCGACGCTCGGGGCATAGCGGGCGAGATCGGGCAGATCGCCCCGGTGCAGGCGGATGGTCATGGCGGGCCGGACTTTCGTGAAGTCGGGCTGTGTAGCACCACCGCGCCGGGGGGACAACGGCCGGGGGCGCAGCGGCCGCGCCCTCGCATCGTCCCCCTCACATCGCCGCATCCACCGCCAGCGCCGCGAACAGCAGCAGGCCGGCGTCGCGATTCGAGCGGAACAGGGTGAGGCAGGCGGCGGGATCGTCGATGTCGAGCCGGACGATCTGGCGGGCGAGATGGGCGGCGAACACGGCGAGGCCGGCAAAGGCCACCGGTCCCGCTCCGGCCTGCCACAGGCCGAGCGCCATCAGCGCCGCCGCGCCGGCATAGATCGGCACCAGCCAGCGCCGCGTCGCCCCGGCAAAGAGCCGGGCGGAGGACTTCACCCCGATCAGCACGTCGTCCTCGCGGTCCTGATGGGCGTAGATGGTGTCGTAGCCGACCACCCAGAGCACCGCGCCGGCATAGAGCAGCAGCGCCGCCGCCGGCAGCGCCTGCAGCAGGGCGGCGAACCCCATCAGCGCGCCCCAGGAGAAGGCGAGGCCGAGCACGAGCTGGGGAATCCAGATGATGCGCTTCATCAGCGGGTAGATGGCGACCACGCCGAGCGAGGCCACCGCGACGATCTGCGCGAAGCGCGGCAGCGCCAGCAGCACGCCAAGCCCGACCAGGCACTGCGCCACCAGAAAGGCGAAGGCCTGCTTCGCGCTGACCTGGCCGGAGGGGATGGGCCGCTGCCGGGTGCGCTCGACCCGGCCGTCGATGTCGCGGTCGAGAATGTCGTTCCAGGTGCAGCCGGCCCCGCGCATCGCCACCGAGCCGAGCGCGAACAGGGCGAGCAGGCCGACGGCGTGGCCGCTCCAGCCGGTGCCGGCCATCCGCACCGCCAGCGCCACCGACCACAGGCAGGGGATGAGGAGCAGCCAGCTGCCGATCGGCCGGTCGGCGCGGGCGAGCCGCAGATAGGGCCGCAGCGCCGCGGGGGCGTAGCGGTCCACCCAGTTGCCGGTGGAGTCGGCGGGCGGGGCGACCGGGAGCGCCGCCGCGGAGGCGTGATCGGCCGCGGGGCCGTCGGCGGGGGGAGGCGGGGTCATGCCGGGCCTGCCGCGCGTCAGCGCAGGGCGCTGCCGCCCAGCGTGTCGAACACCCCGCCGGGCTCGCTGCTGCGCACGGCGGGCAGGGCGGAGGGCAGGCCGAGGCCGGAGGAGAGCTGGCCCTGCGGCGGCGGGCCGCCGCCACCGCCGCCCGCGCCGGGGCCGGCTTCGGCGATCTTGCAGACCTTGTCGCGGGTGGCGCCCATGCTGCCGGCGCTGGCCTTCAGCTTCTTCAGGATGTCGTCGGGCACGCCGCATTCCGCCTTGTTCTTGCGGAGATAGGCGTAGAAATTTTCCTGCGCCCCGACGAAGCGGCGGAACAGCGGGCACAGCTCGGTGGGCGGGCGCTTGCGGTCGGCGGCGGATTTCAGCGTCTTGCCGCGGCTGTCGAGCTCGCTGCGCAGCTTCTCGATGTTGTCGCCGCATTGCGCCCCGCCCGGGGCCGGACCGGCGGGGCCCATCGGGCCCATCGGCATGGCCATGTCGGGGGGCGGCGCGGTCGCCTCCAGCGGGCCGGAGGGGGCCGGTGCGATCTCGATGGTGCCGCGGTTCGGCGCGGCCGTGGCGGGGGCCGGGGCCGCCCCGCTGCTGTCGGTGCTGCCGCTGTCGGTGCTGCCGTCGCCGCCGGGGGTGCCGATCCATTGGGCGGTGGCCGGCGCCGGCGCGAGGGCGAGGCCGAGAAGCCCGGCCATAACCGCCGCGCGGGCCGCTGCCGCCGCGCGGGCGAACGCCGCGCCCTGCCGGGGCGCGAGGGCCGTGCCGCACGCGACCAGAAGGGCGCCGCTGCGCCGGACGGCGCCGCGCGATCGCGGCCGGCTGTGATCTGCCTGCTTCATCTGCTCAGGATCGCCCCGCTGTCTTTACGCAAGGGTGATACAGAGGCCACAAGGATTGGGCAATATCACGGCAGAATCGAAGGGAGCCCCCGATTGGCAGCGGGTGAGGACGAGGGCCGCCGCCCGGCGGGCGATGGCGGCGAGGCCTATGACTTCCGCGCGCAGCGGCTTTACGTCGAGGCGCCGCTGGCGGAGGGCGCGGAGGTGCGGCTCGACCGCGACCGCGCCCATTATGTCGCCGACGTGATCCGCCTCGCGCCCGGTACGGCGCTGCACCTGTTCAACGGCCGCGACGGCGAATGGCGCGCGGTGCGCCAGGCCGCCGGGCGGCGCGAGGTGGTGCTGCTGTGCGAGGCGCGGCTGCGCCGGCAGAGCGCGCCGGCCGATCTCGACTATGTCTTCGCCCCGCTGAAGCACGCCCGGCTCGACTACATGGTGCAGAAGGCGGTGGAGATGGGCGCCGGCCGGCTGGTGCCGGTCCTCACCCGCCACACCCAGGCGAGCCGGGTGAACACCGAGCGCATGCGCGCCAATGTGGTGGAGGCCGCCGAGCAGTGCGGCATCCTCGCGGTGCCGCCGGTGCTGGAGCCGGCGCCGCTGGAGCGCTGGCTCGCCGGGCTGGAGCCGGCCCGCCGGCTGGTGTTCTGCGACGAGGCCGCCGCCCCGGCGGCCGGGCTCGCGGCGCTGGCGCAGGCGGTGCAGGGTCCGCTCGCGGTGCTGGTCGGCCCGGAAGGCGGCTTTGCCGAGGCCGAGCGCCGCATGCTCCACGCCCGCCCCGGCGCCATCGTGCTCTCGCTGGGGCCGCGCGTGCTGCGGGCGGACACCGCGGCGGTGGCGGCGCTGGCGCTGGTGGAGGCCGCGCGCGCCGCGCCCGCCCCGTCGCCGGCCGGCTGACCCGCCGGCCGGTCACGCCCCGCGGAACCACCCGGCGGGCCGGCGGAACCGGACCGGAATCGCGGCGTTACCGAGGCGCTGTCGGCCCGGCCGTCGGCAGCGTTGCCGGGGCCTGTATCACGTCGGACATGTTCCGGGGCTAAGCGGAGCGCAGCAGAGGGCGCTGCATCTGGCGCGGCCGCGGGCCTCGGGTTCCGGCCGGCGCCAGCTGCGCGGTGGGGCCGAGTTCGCGGGGATTTTCGATGACGGACGCGTACCGCATTGGCATCGAGGAAGAATATTTCGTCGTCGACGCCCAGACCAAGAGCGTGCTGCGCCGCATGCCGGCGCCCTTCATGGACCGTGCGCGCGAGGCGCTGGGCGAATCGGTTTCCGGCGAGCTGCTGCAATCCCAGATCGAGGTCATGACCCGCCCGCACGACTCCACCGAGGAGGCGCGGGAGGAGCTGCGCGGCCTGCGGCGGGCGCTGGGGCAGGTCGCGGCCGATCACGACCTCGCCTTCTTCGCCGCCGGCACCCACCCCACCGCCTCCTGGCAGGGCGCCAAGCGCACCCCGACCCACCGCTATGACGGGCTGATGCACGATCTGCAGATGCTGGGCGAGCGCAACATGCTGTGCGGCATGCATGTGCATGTTGAACTGCCCGATCCCGACCGGCGCATCGACGTGATGCGGCGCATCCTGCCCTTTCTCCCCGTCTTCGTGGCGCTGGCGACCTCCTCGCCGTTCTGGGAATCCAAGCGCACCGGGCTGATGGGCTATCGGCTCGCCGCCTATGACGAGCTGCCCCGCACCGGCCTGCCCGAGCTGTTCGAGAGCGCGCGGGCCTATGAGGACTATATCGAGGCGCTGGTCGCCGCCCGCGCCATCCGCGATTCCAGCTATGTCTGGTGGGTGATCCGCCCGTCGCAGAAGCACCCGACGCTGGAACTGAGGGCACCCGACAGCTGCACCCGGGTGGAGGATTCCATCGCCATCGCCGCGCTGTACCGTGCGCTGGTGCGCCATCTGGTGCGCGAGCCGCGGCTGAACGCCGGCGTCGACGCGGTCGACCGCGCCATCGCCGCGGAGAACAAGTGGCGGGCCCAGCGCTACGGAATCCATGGCAGCTTCGTCGACCGGGCGGCGCGGCAGGCGGTGCCGGTGGGCGAGACCGTGGAGCGGCTGATGGCGATGGTGGCGGACGATGCGGAAGCGCTCGGCTGCCTCGACCAGATGACGCAGATCCGCACCATTCTGGAGGGCGGCACCAGTGCCGACGTGCAGATCGCGGTCTATCAGGAGGCGGCCCACCGCACCGGAAACCGCGACGAGGCGCTGCGCGCGGTGAAGACCTGGCTCGCCCACGCCTCCGCGCAATAACCCGGCCCGCGCCGCCGGCCGGCGCTGCACATTGCGTCGCACGACGTGGTGTGTATGGTCGCGCGCCTACCACGATGCGCCGGTAGAAACCGGCGGGAGTTCCCATGGCGCGCGACCAGATCGACCCCCAGACCATCGAGAGCCGCGACGACCTCGTCGCCTGGCTGGAAGCGGGAAACAAGGAAGCCGCGCGTTTCCGAATCGGCACCGAGCACGAGAAATTCCCCTTCACCCTCAAGGGCCACGATCCGGTTCCCTATGAGGGGCCGGCGGGCATCCGCGCCCTGCTGGAGGGCATGCAGGCGCTGAACGGCTGGGAACCGATCATGGAGGGCGAGACCATCATCGGGCTCGCCGACAATGTCGGGGGCGGGGCGATCTCGCTGGAGCCGGGCGGGCAGTTCGAGCTGTCCGGCGCGCCGCTGGCCTCGATCCACGAGACCTGCGCCGAGGTGAACGCCCATCTGGAGCAGGTGCGCGAGGTGGCGACCCCGCTCGGGCTCGGCTTCCTCGGCCTCGGCATGAGCCCGAAATGGAGCCGGGCGGAAACCCCGGTGATGCCCAAGGGGCGCTACCGCATCATGGCCGGCTACATGCCCAAGGTCGGCACGCTCGGCCTCGACATGATGTTCCGCACCTGCACGGTGCAGGTGAATCTCGATTTCGCCTCCGAGGCGGACATGGTGAAGAAGCTTCGGGTGGGGCTGGCGCTGCAGCCCATCGCCACCGCGCTCTTCGCCAATTCGCCCTTCACCGAGGGGCGGCCCAACGGCTTCCTCTCCTTCCGCTCGGAAATCTGGCGCGACACCGACAATGCCCGCGCCGGCATGCTGCCCTTCGCCTTCGAGGAGGGCATGGGCTTCGAGCGCTATGTCGATTACGCCCTCGACGTGCCGATGTACTTCATCAAGCGCGGCGACACCTATCTCGACGTCGCCGGCTCTTCCTTCCGCGACCTGCTGGCCGGCCGTCACCCCGCCGTGCCGGGCGAGCGGGCGACGGTGTCGGACTGGGCGAACCACCTCTCGACCATCTTCCCCGAGGTGCGGCTGAAGCGCTATCTCGAGATGCGCGGCGCCGATGCCGGCTCCTGGTCGAAGCTGTGTGCGCTGCCGGCGCTGTGGACCGGGCTGTTCTACGATTCCGCCAGCCTCGACGCGGCATGGGAGCTGGCGAAGGGCTGGAGCGCGGAGCAGCGCCAGGCGCTGCGCGACGCCGTGCCGAGGCAGGGCTTCGCCGCGACCATCGCCGGCCGCCGCGTGCTGGAGGTGGCGCGCGACGTGGTGGCGGTGGCCCGCGCCGGGCTCGCCCGCCGCGACATCCGCGACAGCCAGGGCCGCGACGAGACGCGCTTCCTCGTCACGCTGGAGGACAGCCTCGCCCGCGGCAAGACCCCGGCGGAATGCCTGCTCGACCGCTACAACGGCGCCTGGGGCGGCTCGGTGGAGCCGGTCTTCACCGAAGACGCCTACTGAGCCGGGCTGGGCCGAAGAGGCCGGCGGGCGCCGGCCGGCTCATTCCGCCGCGCGGGCATCGCTGATGTTGTCCAAGCCCTGGATGACGTGCTGGGCCAGCGCGTCGGCCAGCGCCGAGGGCTCGTGCCGGTTGCGCAGCAGGCCGATGCGGCAGGGCGCCAGCGCGGGAAAGCCGTCGGATGGGCCGAGCACCCGCATGCCGGGGCGCAGGCCGGATTCCGGCAGCACCGAGATGGCGAGCCCGGAGAGCACCGCCGCCGACACCGCCGTGCCGTTGGACGAGGTGTAGAGGATGCGGAAGGGCTTGCCGATGGACTGGAGCCGCTCGATCGCCTCCTGCCGCCACTGGCAGGTCTGCCGGCCGAGCGCCAGCGGAATCGGCGCCTCGATGTGGGCGGCGTGCCGGGACGAGCCGACCCAGAGCAGCTGCTCCCGCCGGATCAGCTCGGTCTCGCGGTGATGGGTGTCGCAATCGGTGATGATGGCGAGGTCCAGATCACCGGTGTCGATGCGATCTATCAGATCGTGTGATGGATCGCACACCACGGTCAGCTCGACATGGGGGTGGGTGTTGGAAAACCGCGCCATGATCTCCGGCAGGTAGCGGTCGGCATAATCGTCCGGCACGCCGAGCCGGACCCGGCCGGACAGTTCGGCATTGGCGAGGCTCGCCAGCGCCTCCATGTTCAGCTTGACGATGCGGCGGGCGTAATCCAGCAGCCGCTCGCCCTCCTCCGTGAGTTTCGAGGCGCGGCCGTCACGGGCGAAGATGGGCTTGCCCACCCGCTCCTCCAGCCGCTTCATCTGCATCGACACCGCCGACTGGGTCTTGTGGACCACCTCGGAAGCCTTTGTGAAGCTGCCGCTTTCCGCGATGGCCATGAATGTTCTTAATTGGTCGATGTCGAGCAGCACCGTCATCGGGGTGTCATCCTGTGATCAGTCATCAGCGATGATGATAAGTCAGATCATGAACATTCGCTAGAGTGATCATTGGATGTCGGCCATAAGAGTCGTGTCGCGAACGGGCGACGCCGGTTTCGGGTGGCTGCCATGAGGCAGCTGCGGTTGGGATGGGCGTATCGCCGCCGCGCGACCGACACGATGGAGGGACCCATGTCGTATATTGGCGAAGCTCGCAGACCCGCAGTCGAAGCTTTTGGCGCCGCCGCCCTGCACATGGCCACGGTTGTCGGCCGGGGCGTGATCCGGTTTGCCAAGGCGGTGGCCCGCCGTCGCGTCATCGCCAATCTCGGCGAGTTCGACGACAGGATGCTGCGCGACATCGGGCTCACCCGGGCCGATCTGCGCGACGCCGCCTCCGGCCCGCTCTGGCAGGACCCGACCCGCATCCTCGTGGTCCGGGCGGTGGAGAAGCGCGCCGCCCGCCGCATCGCGCTGCGCCACCCCGCCGCGTTCCAGCCGGCCAGTGTCCAGCGCGACCCCCGCGACGAGGCGCGGGACGATCTCTTCATCGGCTGAGCCCGGATACGCGCGGCGGCGGAAAGGCCGCCACGCGACCGCTGCGCCCGCCGCATCGTTATGTGGCGCGATGCTCCCTTGGCGACGGTGCCGCCCGCAAGCGGCGCCCGCCCCCGCTACCGGCGGCGTCTACCCCCCTCTTGCCGCCGTCCTGCGCCCGCCGGGTCACACCGGCGGGCGTTTTTCGTCGGCGGCCGGCCGGCCTCAGACGTTCAGCAGCAGATATTCCCGCTCCCACGGCGAGATGACCCGCATGAAGGTTTCGAACTCCGCCTGCTTCACGGCGGAATAGGTCTTCACGAAGGACGGCCCCAGCGCCTGGGCGATCTCGTCGGAATGCTGCATCGCCGCCACCGCCTCGAGCAGGCCGCGCGGCAGCTCGAAAGCGAGCCCCTTGGCGTCGGCTTCCAGCGGCTGGCTGGGCCGCAGCCCTTCCACCATGCCGAGATAGCCCGCCGCCAGCGAGGCCGCGATGGCGAGATAGGGGTTGGCGTCGGAGGACGGCACCCGGTTCTCCACCCGCCGCGCCGCCGGCGAGGAGGGCGGCACGCGCAGGCCCGCGGTGCGGTTGTCATAGCCCCACTGGATGTTGATGGGGGCCATGGAATCGCGGGTGAGCCGGCGGTAGGAATTCACATAGGGCGCCAGGATCGACATCACCGCCGGCAGGTATTTCTGCTGGCCGGCGATGAAGGCGAAGAATTCCGGCGTCGGGTCGCCGTCGGTGTCGGAGAAGATGTTCTTGCCGGTCTCGGCCGAGATGATGGACTGGTGGATGTGCATCGCCGAGCCCGGCTCGTCGGCGATCGGCTTGGCCATGAAGGTGGCGTAGATCTTGTGCGCCAGCGCCGCCTCGCGGATGGTGCGCTTGAACAGGAACACCTGGTCCGCCAGCACCAGCGGGTCGCCGTGGAGCAGGTTGATCTCCATCTGCGCCGCGCCGTCCTCGTGGATCAGCGTGTCGATCTCCAGCCCCTGGGCCTCGGAATAATCGTAGATGTCCTCGAACAGGGCGTCGAATTCGTTCACCGCCTGGATCGAATAGGACTGCCGCCCGATCTCCGGCCGGCCGGAGCGGCCGATCGGCGGCTTCAGCGGGTAATCCGGGTCGGTGTTCGGTTCGACCAGATAGAACTCGATCTCGGGGGCGACCACCGCCTTCCAGCCCTTGTGGGCATAGGCCTCGATGACGTTCTTCAGCACCTGGCGGGGCGCGAGCTCGACCGCCCGCCCGTCGCGGTGAAAGGCGTCGTGGATCACCTGCGCGGTGGGGTCCTGCGCCCAGGGCACGATGGCGAGGGTGGAAAGATCGGGCTCCATCACGAGGTCGCTGTCGACCACCACGGAATCGACCAGACCCTCATAGGGCGGGTATTCGCCGGAAATCGTCTGGAAGAACACCGACAGGGGCAGGTTCATCACCGGCCCGGACAGGAACTTGGAGACCGGCATGATCTTGCCGCGGGCAACGCCGGCGAGGTCCGGCACCACGCATTCGATCTCGGTGATGCCGCGCGCCGCCATCCACGCCTTGGCCTCGGCCAGCGTCTCGACGCCGCGGGGCGCATCAACCGCGTCCTGACCCGAACGCTTCTTCTTCGCCATTTTTCCACCTTGTCGCGCCTATGCGCGTCCCGCGAGGGGACCACGGCCCCGCGGGGGCCGTCAAGCAAGGGGTAGCGGGCTGGCGGGCGCTGCATAAAAAATGTTTGGTGGTTGAGAGTTGAGCAACCGGACGATCCCCGCTAGCGTCTTGACGGGAGCCCGGTACGGGCGGGGTTGAGCGAGGCAGATGATGAGCACGGGCGTCGCCGAGAAGACGCAGAAGACCGTTGGCGGTATCCGCCGCAAATTCGCCCCCTGGACCGATCCCACCGCGGTCCCGCTCATCCGCTACCAGAACGTCACCAAGCGGTTCGGCTCCTTCACCGCGGTGGAGAACCTCTCGCTGGATATTTATGAGCGCGAGTTCTTCGCCCTGCTCGGCCCCTCGGGCTGCGGCAAGACCACGCTGATGCGCATGCTCGCCGGCTTCGAGGAGCCGACCAGCGGCCGCATCACCCTCGCCGGGCAGGACCTCGTCGGCACGCCGCCCTACAAGCGGCCGGTCAACATGATGTTCCAGTCCTATGCGCTGTTCCCGCACATGAGCGTGTGGGACAACATCGCCTTCGGCCTCCGGCAGGACGGCGTCGCCAAGGACGCCACCGCCGCCCGGGTGGAGGAGATGCTGAAGCTGGTGAAGCTGGAGCCCTTCGCCCGGCGCAAGCCGCACCAGCTCTCCGGCGGCCAGCGCCAGCGCGTGGCGCTCGCCCGCTCGCTGGCGAAGCGCCCCAAGGTGCTGCTGCTGGACGAGCCGCTCGGCGCGCTCGACAAGAAGCTGCGCGAGGAGACCCAGTTCGAGCTCATGGACATCCAGATGGAGCTCGGCATGACCTTCCTGATCGTGACCCACGACCAGGAGGAGGCGATGACGGTCGCCGACCGCATCGCGGTGATGAACCACGGCAAGCTGGTGCAGGTCGCACCGCCCGCGGTGATCTATGAGCAGCCCTCCTCGCGCTACGTCGCCGATTTCGTCGGCGATGTGAACCTGATCGAGGGCAAGGTGGAGAGCAATGAGGGCGGGATCGTGCGGGTGCATGCGGCGGCGGCGGACATGTCGCTGACGATCGCCCAGGACATCCAGGCCCGCCCCGGCGACGCCGCCTGGATCGCGGTGCGGCCGGAGAAGGTGCGCATCGACCTCGACCCGCCGGCCGACCGCAGCGTCAACTGCGTCTCCGGCACCATCTGGGACATCGGCTATCTCGGCGATCTCTCCATCTACCATGTCGAACTGGCCGACGGCTCCCGCATCAAGGCCGCCAAGCCCAACCTCACCCGCATGGTGGAGCGCCCGATCAGCTGGGACGACAAGGTGTGGATTTCCTGGTCGCCGGATGCCGGCGTGGTGCTGACGAGCTGAGCCTGCGGGCGGGGGAGACACATCATGGCTCGGCAGACGCGCGGACGGTGGCTGGTCATCGCCGTCCCCTATCTCTGGCTCCTGGCGCTGTTCCTGGTGCCGTTCTTCATCGTCTTCAAGATCAGCCTGTCGCAGGACGCGATCGCGCAGCCGCCCTATGAGCCGGTGTTCGATCTCGCCGCCGGCTGGGAGGCGGTGCGGGGGGCGCTGGAGCAGCTCAATTTCGACAATTACAGCTATGTGCTGAGCTGGGACAACGAGTTCCTGCTCGCCTACGCCTCCAGCCTCCGGATCGCGGCGATCTCCACCTCGCTGCTGCTGCTGGTGGGCTATCCCATCGCCTACGGCATGGCGCGGGCACCGAAGTCGATCCGGCCGACGCTGCTGATGCTGGTGATCCTGCCGTTCTGGACCTCGTTCCTGATCCGCGTCTATGCCTGGATCGGCATACTGTCCCCGGAAGGGCTGCTCAACCAGCTGCTCATGGCGCTGGGGCTGATCGACCAGCCGCTGGAGCTGCTGGCCACCGACACCGCGGTCTATATCGGCATCGTCTATTCCTACCTGCCCTTCATGATCCTGCCGCTCTATTCCGCGCTGGAGAAGATGGACGAGACGCTGCTGGAAGCCGCCGCCGATCTCGGCTGCCCGCCCTTCGCGGCGTTCTGGAAGATCACCTGGCCGCTCTCTCTGCCGGGCGTGTTCGCCGGCTGCCTGCTCTGCTTCATCCCGGCGGTGGGCGAGTTCGTCATTCCCGACCTGCTCGGCGGCTCGGACACGGTGATGATCGGCAAGTCGCTGTGGACCGAGTTCTCGGTGAACCGCTCCTGGACGGTGTCCTCGGCGGTGGCGGTGCTGCTGCTGCTGGTGCTGGTGGTGCCCATCGTCTTCTACCAGAACGTCCAGACCCGGCAGATGGAGGGCCGCTAGATGCGCAAGGGGCTCTCGCTCTTCAACCTCACCTCGCTGGTGCTCGGCTTCACCTTCCTCTACCTGCCGATCGTCCTGCTGGTGATCTATTCCTTCAACGCCTCCCGGCTCGTCACGGTGTGGGCGGGCTTCTCCACCGAATGGTACTGGAAGCTGCTGGAGAACGACCAGCTGCTCGACGCGGCGTGGGTGACGCTGCGGGTCGCCTTCATCTCCGCCACCGTCGCCACGGTGCTCGGCACCATGGGGGCGATCGCGCTCACCCGCTATGGCCGCTTTCCCGGCCGCATGCTGTTCTCCGGCATGATCTACGCCCCGCTCGTCATGCCGGAGGTCATCACCGGCCTGTCGCTGCTGCTGCTCTTCGTGGCGGTGAATTTCGACCGTGGCTTCTGGACCATCACGCTGGCGCACATCACCTTCACCATGTGTTTCGTCTCGGTGGTGGTGCAGTCGCGGCTGGTGACCTTCGACCGCAGCCTGGAAGAGGCCGCGCTCGATCTCGGCTGCCCACCGCTGAAGACCTTCTTCATCATCACCCTGCCCATCATCCTGCCGGCGGTGGTTTCCGGCTGGATGCTGGCCTTCACCCTGTCTCTGGACGATCTCGTCATCGCCAGCTTCACCACCGGGCCGGGCGCGACCACGCTGCCGATGCGCATCTACAGCCAGGTGCGGCTGGGGGTGACGCCGGAGATCAACGCGGTCTGCACCATCCTCATCGCCATCGTCACCGTGGTGGTGGTGATTGCCTCGGTGGTCACCAAGCGGCAGGAGATGGAGCGGCAGAAGGCGGAGAGGCTGGCCGCCGCGGGGTGACGCGGCGGCGGTGACGGCGGGGGTTCGGCACGGCACAATGCCGACACAGTTCGCCGTCACCTAGATGCCGCTTCAGCTCTGTCCCGGTTGCCCCATGTCCCTCGCCGAGCCCGCCGCCGCCTTCTATGTGCCCCGAGCCGGCCGGCGCGCGCGCCTCGCCGGCTGGAAGATCCTCGGCGTGGTGCTGGGCTGCGCCGCCTTTCTCGGGCTTCAGCAGCTCATGGGCAATTTCCACACCGTGGT
>CAZIXP010000006.1:0-60748 GCA_964543245.1 uncultured Starkeya sp. | reverse complement strand
GATGCGGCAGGGCAATGGCGCGGCCGGCGGCATCGGCGAGCGGCCCGGCGACCTCGATCGGCAGCGGCGTCAGCGCGGCGGCGGCATCCAGCACCGCAATGTTCTTGGCCGGGTCCCACAGGCGCGCCGCGGTGAAGCCGCAGGCTTCGCCATCGGCCGCGGGGTCTGCCGTTCCGGCCGAGGCGCGGCCGAGATGAACCGCATGGGGCACGCGTTCCAGCGCGTAAAGCCGGGCGATCTGCTCGCCGAAGGCCCGTGAGGGCACGATGACCGCGCGGGCGGCGCGCAGGCCGCGGCCCGTCAGCTCCGCCTGGGGCGAGGCCGCGAGCTCCGGCGCCTGCCCGAGCGCTTCGCGGATGCTGGCGGCGCAGGCATGGTGGACGAGGAGGAGAGGCACGCCGGTATCGAGGAAGGAGCCCAGCAGCGCTTCGTTCAGATGAACCAGATCGACCGACCGCTCGCGGGCGAGGGCGTCGATACTGGCAGCAGCGGCGCGGATCGCGCCGGCATCGTCCTTCCAGTTGCCGTCGAGGGCGAGTTCGACAATGTCGTCGACGCCGCCATCGGCCAT
The DNA here is from genome assembly GCA_964543245.1 of uncultured Starkeya sp. Lineage (GTDB taxonomy): Bacteria > Pseudomonadota > Alphaproteobacteria > Rhizobiales > Xanthobacteraceae > Ancylobacter. The sequence continues at coordinate 60,177 of CAZIXP010000006.1, read as the reverse complement.
CTCGGTCCGCTGGCCGGCATCGAGGGGCGAGGTGGAGGCGAGCGTGACCTCGACCCCCTGCTGCCGCAGCCCCACGGCCAGATCGGCGGCATAGCGCCATACCCCGCCCCCCCGGGCATCAACGGTCATCAGCACGCGCATTGGTCTTCCTCTCGGTCTGGCGGGCTTCGGCATCCCTCCCGCCGCGACGGCGACGGCCGTTCCGGCGGGGTCGGGCAGCATGTTCCGCGAAAGCCGGGCGGGTGGCACGCCCGGAAACGGCGTCCGGCCCGTCCATCCCCAGCCTCGCGCTTGCCAACCGGCTCGGCCGGTCGCGGCGCCCGCGGGTGTGGCGCGTGCGGCGCTAGTTCTGGATGACGTTGATGACGACCCGCACCGGCGAGGCCGGGCTTGCGGCCGATGCCGGCTCGACCCTGGCCGACAGCAGGTCGCCCGGCATCACGGTGAAGTCGCCATCGGCGGGCATGCCCGCGCCGGGCGCGGCGACCATCGCAAGCCGTCCCTTCGGGACGTCGATGGCCGCCAGCGTGGCCGAGCCACCGGTGGAACTGCGGCGCTCGATGACCAGCCGCCAGGCCGCGCCATCGCCGTCGCCCGGCAGGCTGACGACGACCGAGCCGACTGCGCCGGGCACGGTGCAGAGGGCGGTGCCGGAGTTGCCGGCGGACGACCCGTCCGGCACCGTCAGGCTCAGCGGCCAGGCATTGGCGAAGAACAGACGGTCGACCGAATCGGGGCCGGCGAGCCGCACCGCCGGATCGCGGAAGGGCGCGAGGCGCCCTACCGTCGCCCGGCTGTTCTTGTCGAGCAGCACAACGTCCAGCATGCCGCCAACGGCCGAGGTGTAGCGCAGCACGTTTCGGCGGTTGAAGTCGAACACCACCTCGTCCACCGCGACCTGCGCGCCGGACACCGCCTTCACGATGGCCGCGCGGTTGGGAACATTGAGGAAGACGGTCTGCACCGTGATGCCGCGAAGGGTGGCGCGCAGCCGCTGGCCGATGAAGGTGAAATAGGCGTCGTCGTCCTTGGTCAGCCCGACATGCTCGCATCGTACGCCGTCGATCAGCACGGTGAGGCTGGAGCGCACCGAGATGCGGCAACCCGTCCCGGCGTTGAACTCGATGTTGGACATCGTCAGCGTGTCGCAGTTCTCGAACACCAGCGCCGGCTCGACCATGCGGTCGCAGCGGGCATAGAGATGCTCCACCCTGTTGTTGGGCAGGCCCGCCTTGCCATAGGCGCGGATGTAGAGCAGCGCGCCGGTCATGCGCTCATTGCCGCGCAGCCGCACGAAAGAGCCGCCCCAGATGGCGCAGGGCAGGTCGTCCGTGGTCCGCTCGCTGATGCCGGCACCGCGGAAGCCGTTCCAGAACAGGCAGTCCGAGATCAGGAAGTTCCAGTGCCCGCTCGGGCCGCGGCGCTCGACATTGAACCGGATCGCGTAGGCTTCGGTGTTGGTCGGCGGCTGATCGTTCGTCCAGAGGAACCGGAAGTTGCTGATGGACCAGTAGCTCGTGTTCTCATAGGCGAAATAGAAGTGGGAAGTGTTGTCCTGCAGCTGGACCAGATCGGTGTAGGCGGAGCCGGTGAAGGAAAAGCGGAACCGGTTCGCGCCGACGACGAGGTGGCCCCGGATGCTGTAGCGCGGCTGGAGAAACCGCAGCTCGCGATGCGCGGCGGTGACGTAGTCGACCGCGTCCTGCAAGGCGGCGCGGTCGTCGACATCGCCGCCTTTCGCGCCGAACATTTCCGGCGTGATGACGAAGGAGGCCAGTTCGAACCAGGCCCCGGCGGCATCTTTCAGCTTGCCGGGATGAGGAGGCTCCGCATTCACCCGCCGCCACTCCGCGCCGCCGCCATCGCCGGGTTCGCTGTGGCTGCGGGTGGAGATGTGCTGAAGCTGGGGGTCGACGGTGGCGGCGGCCACGGCCTGGCGGTTGTCGAAAACGTCGCGAGGGTCGGTGGCAGCGGTGGACGTCTGCGCCGCGGCCGGGGCGGCAGCGAGCGACAGCATGCCCAGGCTCATCATGACGCTACGGCGGTCTTTGTTCATGAACACTCCTCGGCCGGAAGAGCTGCTTCCGGCAGAATTCGCCTCATTGTGCGCTGCACGCTAGCCGGCTTTGCGCGCCTTGTCATACCCGCCGGGCCGGCATCACTGGGGCCCCGGACGATCACCGATTGGAAGACGGGCGGGACTTTGCTATCGTCCGCGCGGTCGTGGCGCATGGAGGCTGATGGGCTGATGCCGCCTCACGCCAAGGTGGAGCGCAGGCGTTGACGAGCTATTCTGGAAGCCGCGGGCTCTCCACGGGCTACAAGATCGTAACCGCGATCTTCTTCTTCGGCGTCTACACCCATCTGACGATCCGCGTCGGCGGCGGCGAAGTCTCGATGGTAACCGCCGTTCCCGGCGCGATGCTGTGGGTGATCCTTTTCCGCACCCCCTTCAGTTCCAAGATTTTCCTGTCGGGCATCCTGGTTGCGTTCCTGTGCCTGCTCTGGTCATTGGCCGCGCCGCATCAGCTGACCTATCTCGGGCCGCGCATCATCGGGTTCGCGCAGTTCTGTTTCAGCATCACCATGGGCTTCATCGCCTTCACGATGCTGATGAAGCTCGATCGCGACCAGCTGAACCACTTCCTGCGCTACGCCATCCCGATCTGGTTTTTCTTCATCTGTCTTGAGCTGTTCACGCCATTCAAGCAGGTCGTCTATGCTTATATGGTGATCTACAAATCCGGCCTTGATGAATCGGTGCTGAACCGCGACATCGCCAATGCCGGCATGGCGCGACCCAAGCTGTTCACCTCGGAAACGTCCTATGTCGCGATCACCAGCGTGTTCGCGATCGGTATCTTCGCGTGGACTTCCAGGCGCATCAAGGATCTTGTCCTCGCCGGCTTTTATGCTGTCCTGGCCATTGTGCTCATCCGCAGCCCTATCTGCGCGTCAATTCTTCTGGTGCTCGCCAGCTGTATTCCGGGAACCGTCAGCCGCTCCGCCGGCATGCGGAAAAACCGGGTTCTCATCCTGGTCATGCTGCTGATTCTCGGCTTTCTCGCCAGCTTTGTGGTTCAGTCCGGCCTTCAGGCGGTCTTCGCGAACCGCATTCAGGCTGCGACCTCCGGCGTTGACTACAGCACGATCTATCGCACCTATGGCTCACTGTATGCGAGCCTTGCCTCCATCAAGGAAAGCCCCATCTTTGGGGTTGGCATGGGCAGCCTTGATGCCGTGCGTGACGTTGCCCAGACTACCTTCCTCGAACTCGGCGTGCCCTGGTTCTCGGTCGACACCGAATGGCGCGCCGGCTTCGGCAATGTGTTCTCCTATTCGCTGGTGATCTTCGGTGCCGTGGGAACCGTGCTGTTCGGGGTGCTGTTCCTTTCCTACTTCAAGCTGCTGTGCATCAAGCCGCGCCTGCCGGGCTATACGCTGCTGCTGATCCTGGGCGCCAGCTACGGCGCCTTCTACGCGCCCAAATATGTGGTGTATGTCTACATCATCGCCGCGGTGAACCGCCTGATCATTCTGGATGAGCAGAAGCGGGCTGCCGTCCGGGCGGGCTTTGTGGCGATGTCGATGCGGCAGGGTCTGCGGCCGTCGATCGCTCGCCCGGTGGCGGCGCGCGTCCTGCCCGACTCACGGCAGGGGCCGGTGCCCGGGTGATCATGACGCGCACGCCGCTGGGTCGTCGACCTGCCCGCAACGGATGAATGTATGAGTGAGACCATGCTGTCGCGCTATTCCATGGCGGAGCGCACGATCCTTGGCGTGGTGGCCCTCGGCGTCCTCGCGCTCGGGGCGAAAATCGCGGTAGATGCGGTCGCGTTGGCCACGCTCCCGAATTACAACCGCATGCGGCTGGCGGAGCAGTCGCTACCGGATGATGCGACGGCGGACGATTTCAAAAGCGCCTTGCTGCAGGACCCGCTCGCCCGCGCAGCGCTGAGCGGGTTGGCGAAGATCGAGGGCAAAGCCGACCAGACCGACGCCGCCCGCGCGGCGATGCAGCGTGTGATGGAGCTGTCCCGCCGCGATGTCGATGCGCTGCTCTGGCTCACCGACGATGCGCTGAAGCGCGGCGACTACGTCACGGCCAATGAAACCCTGGACCGTCTGCTGCGCACGCAGCCCAATATGTGGGCAGATTCCACCGCGACCGCGCTCCGCGCCGTCGCCGATGTGCCGGAGGCGCGCAAGTCGCTGATCCAGGTGCTCGCGACCAATCCGTCCTGGCGCTACTGGTGGATCAAGGACTTCGGCGCGAACGGCGACCCGGCGAAGCTGCGCCAGCTGCTCTATGATCTGCGCGATGCCGGCTCGCCGCCGACGCAGGACGAGCTCGGCTTCTATCTCGGCCGAGTCATGCGGATGGGCGATTATGCCCAGGCCCATCTCGACTGGACCGGCCTGTTCGTGCCGCCCGACCAGATTGAAGGCCTCAGCTACGTCTACAATGGCGATTTCAATTTGCCGATTTCGGGCACGCCCTTCGACTGGCGCATCGCTCCACGTTCGGGCGCGAAGATTCTGGTGCGGGATATCCAGGACGGCCAGCCCGCTGCCAAGGCGCTGACGGTCATCACCTTCGGCGACCGGGTTCCCTTCGCCAATGTCTGGCAGTCGCTGGCGATTCCGCCGGGGCTCTACACCCTGAAATTCAGCGCGTCGGCCACCAATCTCAAGACCCGCGGCGGCTTCGTCTGGCGGGTCTTCTGCTCTGCGCCGGAATGGCGGCTGATCGCCGAGACCGACCGCATCAGCAGCTCGATGGGCTGGACCAATTCCGAACTGATCTTCGAAGTGCCGCAAGGCTGCACCGGTGAGCAGATCCGCCTCGATCTGGCGGCCCGCACCCCGGCGGAAGAAACCGTGTCCGGTGAGGTGAGCTTCACCAACCTGTCGATCGTCCCGGCCAAGCTGGACTGACCCGACGCCCCGGCGCCGGACGGTTCAGCGCGTGCCGATGACCTTGGCGGGGCTGCCGGCCACCACGGCGCGGCTCGGCACATCCTTCAGCACCAGCGAACGGGCGCCGACCACGGCTCCCTTGCCGACCGTCACGCCTGGCGCGACGAAGGCCTGCGCCGCCACCCACGCCTCATCCTCGATGATGATGGGCTTGGCCACGATGGCGAAGGTGGGATCGAGATAGTCGTGGGTGCCGGTGCAGAGATAGACCCCCTGCGAGACCACCGCGTTCACCCCGATCTCGATGGGGCCCAGCGTGTAGAGATCGACATTGTCGCCGACCCACGCATGGTCCTTGATCACCAGCTTCCAGGGGTAGGTGGTCTTCACCGAGGGCCGCAGGAGCACGTTCTTGCCGATCTTGGCCCCGAAGGCCCGCAGCAGGAAGCGGCGCCAGCCATAGAGCACCTGCGGCGAGGTGTTGAACAGCAGGCTCTGGACGATCCACCACAGCTGCACGAACCAGGCGGGGCGCCCCCGAAACTCCTGGGGCTGCGAATATCTCGAAAGGTCCTGGATCACAGCGAGCTTTTCCTTCGAACAGACCGCCATGGTCATGGCCGGCCCCGCCTCGACGCGTCTTCGGCATCCGGTGATGGGCCGGGCGTGCTGAGATGCCGTGAACGACCCCCGGCTTTCCGCCCCAACCCTGTTCGGCGATCCAACCCGTGAACCGCCACTCTGTCCTCGAAAAGGCGATCGCCGCGTCCGATCCGCCCGCCGGGAGCCGACGGCTCCAGCTTAGTGCCAACAGGCCATTTCTTCACGCGAACCGGAAACCACTTCGTTCGAAAATGCCCTAGGTGCTCTCGGGCGTGCCGGTGAGCAGCGCCTCGAACCGCCGGAGATTGACGTTCTTCGCCAGTTCGTCGGCCAGCCGGCGGCCATCGCCGATCGCGGGATGCGCCCGGTTGTCGATGAGGATGGACAACTCGCGCGCCACGGCGTCGGCATCGCCCGGCGGGACCAGGATCGCGATGCCGTCGAGAAAACCGTGGAGTTCCGTGCCCTCATCGGCGCAGACCAGCGACGGCTTTCCGCTCGCGAGCATGCCGCCCAGCTTTGACGGCAGCACCAGATCGGCGACGCCGGCGTGCTGGGGCAGCACATGGACGTCGGCGAGATTCAGCAGCTCGCAGAGCCGCGCCTCCGGCTGGATCGGAAGAAAGCGTACATTGGGGAGCTGGCCGTATTTTTCGACCAGCGCCGGCTTTTCCGGCCCGTCGCCGGCGATGACGAAGGTCACGTCCGCGCGGTCCCGCAGGCGAAGGGCTGCCTCCAGAATGACCGTCAGCGCCTGCTTGGCGCCGATATTGCCCGCATAAAGCGCCACGAACTGCTGATCGGACAGGCCGAGCTCGCGGCGATAGCCGTTCGGCGTGTCGAGCGGCCGGATCTGGTCGAGATCGACCCAGTTGCGCACCACCGCCACCTGAGACGGGCTGGCGGCACGTCCGCTCAGCGCCTTCCGCATCTGGTTGGAGATGGTGATGATCTGGTCGAAGCGGCGATGCATGAAGCGGTCGAAGGCGAAGGCGAGCTTGGCGGCGATGCCGCCGGCGCGCACATGGCCAACGGCAAAGGCCGCGTCCACCTCGATGTCCTGCACATGGAGCACCCGGCGGGCGCCGACCAGCCAGGCGGTGAACACCGAGAGCGGCGCCGAGAACAGGGTCGGCTCCACGCAGAGCACGACGTCGGGGCGCCGCCGCAGGATGCGGAAGGCGGCAACCGGCGCGGACGACGCCGCGAAGGTGAGGGGGGCCAGCACCCGCCAGATGCCCCTCATCTCGCGCCGGAGAAGGAGCGGGCAGCGAATCACATGCAGACCCGGCGCGCTCTCCACATAATAACGCCCGGATGTGTAGGGTGCCTTGGTCGCCCAGCCGGGGTAATGTGGCGCGGTGGTGATGACGTCGACCTCATGCCCGCGCTCGACGAGATAGGCGACGATCTCGCCGGTATACCGACCGACGCCGGTCGGTTCCGGTGCGTGGTTCATGCCATGCACCAGAATCTTCCGGGGACGGGAGGCCCGCCCCAGGGGCTGCTTTCCGGCGATCGCCGGACCGCCGTCCGTTCCTGTCATGCCAACGGCCTTCCCAACCTCAGGCCGCAGCCGCGTAGTTATCGAGATACCACTGATAGGTGGCGGTCACGCCGTCCTGCAGGGAAATGCGCGGCTGCCACCCCATGGCGAGCAGCTTGTCGGCGCTCATCAGCTTGCGGGGCGTACCGTCCGGCTTGGTGAGGTCGTGGACGATCTCACCGCGGAAGCCGACCACATCCGCCACCAGACGGGTGAGCTCGAGGATGGTGATGTCCTCGCCCGACCCGACATTCACATGCTCATAGCCGCTGTAGTTCTTCATGAGATGCACCAGCGCGTCGGCGCAGTCATCGACATGAAGGAACTCGCGCCGCGGCGTGCCCGTGCCCCACATCACGATCTCGCGCGCATTGCTGCGCTTGGCGTCGTCGGCCTTGCGGATCAGCGCGGGCATGACGTGGCTGGAATTGAGATCGAAATTGTCGCCGGGGCCATAGAGGTTGGTCGGCATGGCGGAGATGAAGTCGAGGTCGTGCTGGATGCGATAGGCCTGCGCCAGCTTGATGCCGGCGATCTTGGCGATCGCATACCACTCGTTGGTCGGCTCCAGCGGGCCCGTAAGTAGGGAATCCTCGACGATCGGCTGGTTCGCCATCTTCGGATAGATGCAGGACGAGCCGAGGAACAGCAGCTTCTCCACCCCGAGGCGCGCCGCCGCCTCGATGATGTTGGCCTCGATCATGAGGTTGTTGAAGAGGAAGTCCGCGGGATAGGTGCTATTCGCCAGGATGCCGCCGACCTTCGCCGCCGCCACGAAGATCGCGTCGGGGCGCTGCTTGGCCATCCAGCTGCGCACCTGCTCCTGGTTGGTGAGGTCGGCATCCGCGCGACCGGCGGTGAGCACCTCACAACCCTCGGACGCCAGCCGCCGCACGAGAGCGGAGCCGACCATCCCACGATGGCCGGCCACCCACACCCTCTTGCCAGACAGCGCGTAGGGCGTGGCTGTCTCAGACATGCAGAAGCCCCTTGTTGGTCAGCGCCTGCGGAACCGTCCGGGCCATGAGCTTCAGGTCCTCGTCGACCATCTCGCTGGCGAGGGCATCGACGTCGATGGTGTGGCGCCAGCCGAGCTTCTCGTGCGCCTTGGTGGGGTCGCCGATCAGGAGGTCGACTTCGGTGGGACGGAAGTAGCGCGGGTCGATCTCGACGATGACGCGGCCGGTCCGGGTGTCGATGCCCTTTTCCTCGACGCCTTCACCGCGCCATTCGATCTGGATGCCGACGCGGTTGAAGGCACGGTCGACGAAGCTGCGGACGGTGTGGGTCTCGCCGGTCGCCAGCACGTAGTCGTCGGGGGTGTCCTGCTGGAGGATCAGCCACATGCCGCGGACATATTCCCGGGCATGGCCCCAGTCGCGCTTGGCGTCGAGATTGCCGAGATAGAGCTTGTCCTGCAGCCCGAGCTTGATGGCCGCGGCGGCGCGGGTGATCTTGCGGGTCACGAAGGTCTCGCCGCGCAGCGGACTTTCGTGATTGAAGAGGATGCCGTTCGAGGCGTGCATGCCATAGGCTTCGCGGTAGTTCACCGTGATCCAGTAGGCATAGAGCTTGGCCGCCGCATAGGGGCTGCGCGGGTAGAACGGGGTGGTCTCGCTCTGCGGCACGGCCTGGACCTTGCCGTACAACTCGGAGGTCGAGGCCTGGTAGAAGCGGCTCTTGCCGGTGAGACCGAGCAGGCGGATGGCCTCCAGAAGACGCAGCGTGCCGATGGCGTCGGCGTTCGCGGTGTATTCGGCGGTCTCGAACGACACCTGCACGTGGCTCTGGGCCGCGAGATTGTAGATTTCGTCGGGCTGGGTTTCCTGGACGATGCGGATCAGGTTGGTCGAATCCGTCATGTCGCCATAGTGGAGGACGAAGTGCGGGTTCTCGACGTGGGGGTCCTCGTAAAGATGTTCAACGCGGCCGGTGTTGAACGACGACGAGCGGCGCTTGACGCCATGGACGATGTAGCCTTTGTCCAGCAGCAGCTCGGAGAGATAAGCGCCGTCCTGCCCCGTAACGCCGGTAATCAGCGCCACCTTCTTACCCGTAGAGGAAACCATCAATTCGCTCCGCATCTGCTGCTAGAAAAACGTATCCGGGATTGTCCCAGCCTGATCGATCGATAACCGCGCCACGACCTAAGCAAGATATCAGCCATGCCGGCCGGCCGCGCCTTTAGGAGCCGTTCGCGCCGTGGCGCTGTCAGATCTCCTCCGCCTGCCCGGTCAACGGATTGTAACACGGCGTGACGTAGGGATCGTAATAGGCGACGTATTCGATGCTCTCCGGCGGCGTCGGGAAATAGTTTGTCGACAAAAGAAACCGGGAGGCGATGGAGTCGCGATAGCGCGACAGTCGCGCCGCCAGTTCCGGTGATGCTTTGTCGGCCGCAGCGATAACAAGTTCGCTGGATGTGAGCAAGCTCGCCCGCGTGAGAGCCGAGAAAGCCAGTGAATCGCCGGTGTGGTCGTGCGCGATGTAGTCGTCGATAAAGCTTTCGACGGCAGCGTCGGGAATGGTCAGGAAGGACAGCTTCTCGCGGATGATGTCGCGCAGGAAGGCACGATCGGCATCGTGCAGCCGAAAGACGGACCACCCGCCGGCGACCACGACGAGTCCGGCGGCGGCGGCGAGGACGGAACGACGGGATATCATGGGTGCCGACTCCGCGTGATCATATGAGGTCGGCGGCGCGAAGCGACATCGCCGAAATGGTCAGGCTGGGATTGCTCGGCGGGCAGGTCGCGAAGGCGCTGGCGCCGCCGACGAGCAGGTTGCGCACCTTGTGATGGACCAGGCCGCCGTCGACGACGCCGTCCTCGGGTGCCGCGGACATGCGGGTCGAGCACTCGATGTGGCCTTCGGTCGGCGTGAAATAGGGCTCGTAATTGATCGCCTCGACGCCGACAGGCGCCAGGAAGCGCTCGAAATCCGCCTTGATCGCGTCGAGATTGGCCGCGATGGACGGCGCCACCTGCTGATGGCGGACATCCACCACGTCGCCGTCGAGCGACACCCGGCTCTCGTCCTGGAGGTAGCTCTCCACCACGATCTTCAGCCGCGCCTTGTTCAGCAGCCGCCCGGGCTGGAAGTTGAAGACGGCGGGGGAGTTGTAGTTCTCGATCACATAGCGCGGGCGGCCGTTCTTCTCGGTGTTCGAGGGGGGGAAGCCGACGCCGGTGATGTGCGTGGTGCCGGTGTAGCAGGTCTCCTTGGTGAGCAGGACGTCGACATGCAGGCCGACCTGCTCGGTGATGCCCACGCCGCACCAGCGGTCGTTCAGCTGCGAACGCAGCAGGATCGCCGGGTTGAAGATCGCGTTGGCGCCAAGGAAGACCATGTTGCCCTGGATCAGGGCGTCGCCCGCCGCGGTCTGGCAGATCACGCCCGTCGCCGTGCCGCCCTGAAGGTCGACGGCCATCACCCGATGCCCGGTCAGAATGGTGATGCGGGGGTGATGGAACAGTTCCTTGAGCTCGTTGCCGACACGGAACTTCGAGTCGATCGGGCAGGTGCCGCACGCCCCGTTGTTGCAGCAGGCGGGACGGTGCTGCGTCGATTCCCGGGGACGCCCGGTGGGGGCGATGCCGTAATGGCCGGGATGCAGCCGCTCCATCGCCTGGTCGAACCGGCTGCCGAGATGCGGGGGCAGCGGCAGCGGCCGCGAACGCGGGAACAGCGGGCTCACCGGCCCCGAGACTTTGATCAGGTCCTCGGCCTGGCAATAATAAGGCTCGAGATCGTCATAGGAGAACGGCCAGTCGCGCTCGACGCCGAACACGGTCTTCATGCGGAAGTCGTCGGGCAGATGACGTAGCGTCTGCCCCCACCACATGTTGGACGTGCCGCCCAGCCCGATCGAGAACAGCCAGGTCTTGTGGCTGTCGCCGGAGAAACGGACGATCTTCGAGGTGTCGACGGTGCGCGGGTCGCGCAGCTTGACCTGCTCGTCATAAGGGCGATCGGTGCCCCATTCGACGACGGCGAGTTCGGCGGTCGGGTGTTTTTCCAGAAAGCGGTGGGCGAAGAACATGGACGCGAAGCTGGAGCCCACCAGCACGACGTCATAGGTCTTGTCAGACTTCTGCATAAATACTGTCCACGGGCTCTCACATGCACGTCTGGCGAAAGCGGAGTGTGATCACTCGCGAGCCCGCCAGCCAGCTGCACATATCGTGCCATTTCTCCGCCGGTCGCTGCCGGTCCGGGGCCCCGCTCCACAGGAGGAGGCCGCAAACCAGCGGCGGCTGTTTCTATACCAATCGTTTGTGCAGTGCGGCAAATGGATTTGAACGGTTCGGGACGGGATGTGCATGGTCATTGTCACGAACCGACCGGGGCCGGCTCCGCGCGCCGGTCGAGGCGGACATAGACATCCCGATACCACTCCACGAAATGCCGCACGCCCGTCTCGATGTCGGTATGGCTCATGGCGCCGATCCGCTGTTCGAGCCGGGAGGTGTCCGCCATCGTCTCGTGCACGTCGCCGGGCTGCATCGGCAGGTCGCGGATCATCGCCGAACAGCCGGTCGCCGCCTCGATGACGCGCACCAGCCGGGCAATATCGACCCGTTCGGAATTGCCGACATTCTGGATCGTGTAGGGCGGCTCGGGGGCGGTGGCTTGCGGCGGCAGGTCCAGCAGGCGGACCACGGCGTCGGCGGCGTCGTCGATATAGGTGAGGTCGCGCCCCATCTTGCCGCCATTGAACCTATTGCTCGGCCGGCCCCTGATCAGCGCATCCGTGCACAGGAACCTCGCCATGTCCGGCCGGCCCCACGGGCCGTAGACGGGGAAGAACCGCACGCCGGTGGTCGGCAGCCGGTAAAGGTGGCTGTAGGCATGCGCCATCAGCTCATTGGCCTTCTTGGTGGCGGCGTAGAGGCTGAGCGGCCGGTCCACCGTCTGGTCGACCGAATAGGGCAAGGTCGTGTTTGCGCCATAGACGGAACTGGACGACGCGTAGAGCAGGTGTGCGACGCTCTGGTGACGGCAGCCCTCCAGCACATTGCCGAAGCCGGTGAGGTTGCTGTCGATGAATTCGGTGGGGTGGGAAATGGAGTGGCGCACGCCCGCCTGGGCCGCCATGTGAACCACCCGCTCCGGCGCGACCTCGTCGAACAGCCGCACGCAGGCCTCGCGGTCGGCGAGGTCGATCTGGACGAAACGGAAGCCATCGAGGCCCTGCAGCTCGGCAAGCCGGGCCCGCTTCAGCACCGGGTCGTAATAGGCGTTCAGGCTGTCCGCCCCGACGACCCGGTGTCCGGCGCGCAGCAGTCGTCGCGCAATGTGGAAGCCGATGAATCCGGCGGCGCCGGTGACGAGGATCGGGCGGCGACTGTCCGGCGTCGTGCTCATGGGTACCTGCCTGGCTGCATCCCGTCTGGAACACACATCCCGCCGGGATGCAACCCGGCCCGTCCGGCCCCCCGGCGGCGTGCCATGCCGGGCCGGAATGGTGGATGGCATGGAACATGCGTCGCGCGCGTCGCTATGCTGTCATGCCTCCGGCAGTCTATACGTTGTTTTTCTGCCGCCCGTTCTGTCTCTCGAAACACGGATGCCGCATGTTTCCCGTTCCCCAGCCCTCCCTGAAGCCGAATACCTATGCCTATGAGACGCAGCCCCTGGTGAAGCCCACCGGCTTCCGCGAATACGACGCGCGCTGGCTGTTCGGCTCGGAAATCAACCTGATGGGTGTCCAGGCGCTGGGCCTTGGCCTCGGCACGCTGATCCACGAGCTCGGCATTCGGCCGGAGCTGGTCACCGGCCACGATTTCCGCGGGTATTCCTCCTCCATCAAGCAGGCGCTGACCCTCGGCCTGATGAGTGCCGGCATCACCGTGCATGACATCGGCCTTGCCCTGTCGCCGATGGCCTATTTCGCCCAGTTCGCGCTCGACGTGCCCTGCGTCGCCATGGTCACCGCCTCGCACAACGACAATGGCTGGACCGGCGTGAAGATGGGCGTGAACCGCCCGATGACCTTCGGCCCCGACGAGATGAGTCGCCTGAAGGAAATTGTGCTCACCGCCGCCTTCAAGCCGCGGGACGGCGGCGCCTATCGCCTCGTCGAGAACTTCCCCGAGGTCTACATCAAGGATCTCACCGACCGGCCGAAGCTGAAGAACAAGATTCGCGCCGTCGTCGCCTGCGGCAACGGCACGGCGGGCGCCTTCGCGCCGCGAATCCTTGAGGCCCTCGGCGTCGAGGTCATCCCGCTCGACACCGAGCTGGATCACACCTTCCCGAAGTACAACCCCAACCCCGAGGACATGGAAATGCTCCATGCCATGCGGGACGCGGTGCTGGAGCACAAGGCCGACGTGGCGCTGGGCTTCGACGGCGACGGCGACCGCTGCGGCGTGGTGGACGACACCGGGGATGAGATCTTCGCCGACAAGGTCGGCGTCATGCTGGCCCGCGACCTCTCCGCCATCTACCCCGACGCGACCTTCGTGGTCGACGTCAAGTCGACCGGCCTCTTCGTCACCGATCCCGTCCTCGTCGCCAACAAGGTGAACGTCGACTACTGGAAGACCGGCCATTCCTACATGAAGCGCCGGGTCAATGAGAGCGGGGCGCTGGTCGGTTTCGAGAAGTCCGGCCACTATTTCTTCAACAAGCCGATCGGGCGCGGCTATGACGACGGCCTCGTCTCCGCCATCGCGGTTCTTGACATGCTCGACCGCAATCCCGGCCGCAAGCTCTCGGAGCTGAAGGACGCCCTGCCCAAGACCTGGTCGTCGCCCACCATGTCGCCGCACTGCGCGGACGAGGCGAAGTACGGCGTCGTCGGTGCCGTGGTGAAGCACTTCGAGGACCTCGCCGCCTCCGGCGGTTCGGTCGCCGGCCAGAAGATCCGCGACATCGTCACCGTCAACGGCGTGCGCGTGACGGTGGAGGACGGCTCCTGGGGCCTTGTGCGAGCCTCCTCCAACAAGCCGGAGCTCGTCGTGGTGGTGGAGAGCCCGGTCTCGAAGCAGCGCATGCACGACATGTTCGATGCCGTGAACGAGGTGCTGGGCAAGCACCCCGAGGTCGGCGCCTACAACCAGACCATCTGACGAAGACGGCCGGCGACCGGGCAGGTCGCCGGCCGCTTCTGCCGGGAAACAGAACCGCGCGGGTGCCCTTTGGGCGCCGCGCGGTTTTCGTTTGGGCCGCCGCTTCTTCGCTCAGGCGGTCGCCTTGTCGCTCAGGCGGCTGATTTGGCGATGGCGTCGAACGCCTGCAGCCGGGCCACCAGCGCCTCGAATGCGTTCAGCGGCACCATGTTGGGCCCGTCCGAGGGGGCATGGTCGGGGTCGGGGTGGGTCTCGATGAAGACGCCGGCGACACCGACGGCCACCGCGGCGCGGGCCAGCACCGGCACGAATTCGCGCTGGCCGCCGGAGGAGGAGCCCTTGCCGCCGGGCTGCTGCACCGAATGCGTCGCGTCGAAGATCACCGGCGCGCCCGTGGTCTCCGCCATGATCGGCAGCGCCCGCATGTCGGTGACGAGGGTGTTGTAGCCGAAGGAGGCGCCGCGCTCGGTCACCAGCACGTCGGCATTGCCGCTGTCGGTGATCTTGGCAACCACATTCGCCATGTCCCACGGCGCGAGGAACTGGCCTTTCTTCACGTTGACGACGCGCCCGGTCTGGGCGGCGGCAACCAGAAGGTCGGTCTGGCGGCAGAGGAAGGCGGGAATCTGCAGCACGTCCACCGCTTCCGCCACCGGGGCGCACTGCTCGATCTCATGCACATCGGTCAGCACCGGCATGCCGAAGGTCTCGCGGATTTCGGCGAAGATCGGCAGCGCCGCCTCCAGCCCGATGCCGCGGGCGCCCTTGATCGACGTGCGGTTGGCCTTGTCGAACGAGGTCTTGAACACGACCCCGATGCCGCGCCGCGTCGCGATCTCCTTGATCGCCGCTGCGCATTCCAACGCGTGCTGGCGGCTTTCGAGCTGGCAGGGGCCGGCGATCAGGGCGAGCGGCAGGCTGTTGCCGAAGCTGACGCCGCCGACGGTGACGGTGGAATGGGCGTGTCCGCTCATGGGCTTTTCCGTTTGTGGGAGAATCAGGCGACGCCCGAGCGAAGGACGTCGTGGATGTGGAGAATGCCGACCGGCGCGCCCTCGCTCACCGCGAACACCACGGTGATCTGGCTGCGATTCATCAGCCCCAGCACAGAGCTGGCGAGATCGCCGGGCGCCACCGCGAGCGGTGCGCGCGTCATGATCTGCTCCACCGGCTGGCTCAGCAGTTCGGCGCTCATGTGCCGGCGCAGGTCGCCATCGGTCACGATGCCGGCGAGGCGGCCCTGCGCGTCCAGCACGCCGCAGCAGCCGAAGCGCTTGCCGGTGATCTCGATCAGGGCGTCGGCCATGGCGGTGCCCAGCCGCACCACCGGCATCTCCTCCCCGTGATGCATGATGTCCGCGACCTTCAGCAGACGGGCGCCGAGCTTGCCGCCGGGGTGGAAGACCCGGAAGTCCGAGGCGGTGAAGCCCCGCCGCTCCAGCAGCGCGATGGCGAACACGTCGCCCAGCGCGAGCTGGATGAGGGTGGAGGTGGTTGGGGCGAGCCCGTTCGGGCAGGCCTCCTCGACCTTCGGCAGCGCCAGCAGCACGTCGCCGGCCCGGCCGAGCGAGCTGTCGGCGTTGCAGGTGACCGCGAGCAGCGGCACGGCGAAGCGCTTGGCGTAGAGAATCACGTCGCTCAGCTCGGCCGTCTCGCCCGACCAGGAGAAGGCGAGAATTGCGTCGTCCGAGGTCACCATGCCGAGGTCGCCATGGCTGGCTTCGGCGGCGTGCAGGAACAGGGCAGGGGTGCCGGTGGAGGCCAGCGTCGCCGCGACCTTGCGGCCGATATGCCCGCTCTTGCCCATGCCGGTCACGATGACCCGGCCCTTTATGCCTTCGACCAGGCGCACCGCGGCCTCCACCGCGTCGCCCAGCCCGTCCTCCAGCGCCGCGTCGAGGGCGGCCAGCCCCCGCGCCTCGATCGCCACGGTGCGGCGCAGGCTGCGGCGCAGCCCGTCGTCGTCGCGGTGGGCGGGGAAAGCGGCGGCTGAATGGCTCTCCAGCGGTGTTGCCACGGGCGGCGCTCCTTGGCCTTTCCGCCCGGGCCGCGAGGGGCCGGCGGAGGGGACGAATGAGCAGCGTCAATACGAGGGGAAGGGCGCGGATGCAATCCGCGCCGCCGGAGCGGCCCGGCAGAACCGCTCACTGCGCCTTCTGCGGCCGGCCGACGCTTTCGTACTGGAAGCCCAGCTCCGCCATGTGCTGCGGGCGGTAGATGTTCCGCAGGTCGACGATGACCGGCCGGCTGAGCAGGGACTTGATCCGCTGGAAATCGAGCGCGCGGAACGCGTCCCATTCGGTGACGATGACCAGAGCGTCGGCGCCCTCGGCGCACTCATAGGCGTTGGAGGTGTAGGTGATCTCGTCCGGGAGGAACTTGCGCGCCTCCGCCATGCCCTGTGGGTCATAGGCGCGAATCTTCGCGCCCTTGTCGAGCAGGGACTGCACGATGGCGATCGCCGGCGCGTCGCGCATGTCGTCCGTGTTCGGCTTGAAGGTGAGGCCGAGCACGGCGATGGTGGTGCCCTGCACCGTGCCGCCGAGCGACTGCACCACCTTGCGGGCGATGGTCGACTTGCGGGCGTCGTTCACGCCGACCACGGTCTCGACGATGCGGACCGGGGCACCGGCCTCCTGCGCGGTGCGCACCAGCGCCAGCGTATCCTTCGGGAAGCAGGAGCCGCCATAGCCCGGACCGGCGTGGAGGAACTTCGAGCCGATGCGGTTGTCGAGGCCGATGCCGCGGGCGACGTCCTGAACGTCCGCCCCCACCGCCTCGCACAGGTCGGCGAGCTCGTTGATGAAGGTGATCTTGGTCGCGAGAAATGCATTTGCCGCGTACTTGATCAGCTCCGACGTGCGCCGGCTGGTGAAGATCATCGGCGAGGCATTGAGGAAGAGCGGGCGGTACAGCTCGATCATCACCTGGCGGGCGCGCTCGTCTTCCAGCCCGACCACGATGCGGTCGGGGCGCTTGAAATCCTCGATCGCCGCTCCTTCGCGCAGGAATTCCGGGTTGGACACCACGGAAATATCAGCCGTGGGCGCCACTTCGCGCACGATCCGTTCGACGCTGTCGCCGGTGCCGACCGGGACGGTCGATTTGGTGACGATCACCGTGTGGCGGGTGCAGGCCGCCGCGATCTCGCGGGCGGCGGCGAAGACATAGGTCAGGTCGGCATGGCCGTCGCCGCGGCGGGACGGCGTGCCGACGGCGATGAACACGGCATCCGCCGCCTCGACCGCCGGCGCCAACTCGGTGGCAAAGGAAAGTCGTCCCTCGCGTACGTTGCGCGCCACCAGATCCTCGAGCCCGGGCTCGTAGATCGGGATGACGCCGCGGCGAAGAGCCTGAATCTTGTCTTCGTCCTTGTCGACGCAGACCACCGAGTGCCCGAAATCGGCGAAGCAGGCACCCGACACCAAGCCGACATACCCGGCGCCGATCATAGCGACTTGCATGCGAATTCACGTCCTGCCGGGAGGGGAAAGCGGGGACGCGCCCGGCAAGGCGCGCCCCGGAAGACCGCTCAGCTGCGGTTGTAGACGTCCTCGATGCGGACGATGTCGTCTTCGCCGAGGTAGGAGCCGGTCTGGACCTCGATCAGCTCCAGCGGAATCTTGCCGGGATTGGCGAGGCGATGGGTGCCGCCGAGCGGGAGGTAGGTCGATTCGTTCTCGCGAACCTCGAACACCTTGCCGTCTAGCGTGACTTCCGCGGTACCCTTCACGACGATCCAGTGCTCGGCGCGGTGATAGTGCTTCTGCAGCGAGAGGCGCCCGCCCGGCTCCACCACGATCTTCTTCACATGGAAGCGGTCGCCGCGGCAGATGGTCTGATAGGTGCCCCAGGGACGGTGCGCCTTGAGGTGCTCGTTGGCCTGGTTGTGACGGTCGGATTTCAGCTTCGCCACCAGCGGCTTGACGTCTTCCGAGCGGTTGGACGGCACCACGAGGACGGCGTCCTCGGTGGCGATGACCGAAATGCCGTCGAGGCCGACCGCGGCCACCAGCGGACCTTCGGTGCGGATATAGGAATTACGGCTGTCGAGCAGCGCCACGGGGCCGCGGGTCACGTTGCCGGACGCGTCGACCTGGCCGAGTTCATGGACCGCGTTCCAGCTGCCGATGTCCGACCAGCGGAACTTGCCCTCGACGACGGCGGCGCACTTGGTGCGCTCCATCACCGCGTAGTCGATCGACTTGGCGGGCGCCGCGCCGAACGCCTTGACGTCGAGGCGGATGAAGCCGAGGTCGTCGACCGAGCTGTTGACCGCGCCGCGCACGGCCTCGACGATCTCGGGCTCGAACTGTTCCGCCTCGGCGATGAGCAGGGCGGCGGGGAACATGAAGTTCCCGGAGTTCCAGAGGTAGCCCTCGGAGAGATAGCGCTCGGCGGTGGCGAGGTTCGGCTTTTCGACGAAGGCGTCGACCAGGAAGGTGCCGTCCTGCCCGAGGCCGGAGCCGGGGCGGATATAGCCATAGGCGGTGCGCGGCTCGGTCGGCGAAATGCCGAAGGTGACGATGTGACCCTCGCTCGCCGCCAGCGCCGCCTTGCGGCAGGCATCGAGGAACAGCTCGCGATCCTTCACCACATGGTCGGCCGCCAGCGACAGCACCAGGCAGTTTTCACCATAGAGGCGCTGGGCGATGAGCGCGGCGGCGATCAGCGCCGGGCCGGAGTCGCGGCGGGTCGGCTCCAGCGCGACGGTGGCGTCGATGCCGATCTCGGCGGCCTGGCGGCGGGCGAAGAAGCGGAAGTCATCGTGCGTCAGCACCAGCGGCGCCGAGAAAAGGCTGCGGTCGGAAACGCGCAGCAGCGCCTCCTGGTACAGCGTCGCGTCGCTCGCAAGCGACTGGAACTGCTTGGGAAGGCTGTCACGAGACACCGGCCAGAGCCGGGTACCACTGCCGCCCGCCAGGATCACCGGAACGATGGATGAGGGGCTCAGCATATCAACCTCCACGTAAGCGCGCGCCGCAACAGGGCGTCCAAGGGTGTTCGAGACAATCGCAGTGCACCATGCAGGAATTGTGCGACTTGTCCAAGACGTGATCTTTCGGTGCGATGACGGATGTCCCCATACACCGGCGCATGGCTGGGAACCGAGCGGCCTCGGCCCGCGTTGCGCAGTGCGTTGCCCGGGGCAGCGGGCGGGGGACGGGCATATGCGCCATACGATCATTGATGACAGCCGCCTGCGTCAGGCCCCGCCGCCCGATGAGGTCTCACGGGCCAATGCCGAGCGGCTCTGGCGGCGCAGTTCGCAGGTCGCGCTCATCATCATCGCGGTGATTGCGCTGGGGTCGACCCTGGTTGCCGCCCGCGCCGTCATGATCCCCATCGTTTCCGCCATCATAATAGGCAGTGTCATCGGGCCGGCCATCGAGGCGCTGGGCAAGCGCGGCATTCCCACTTTGCCCGCCTCGGTGGCGCTCGTCGCCATTCTTCTGGTCGCCTGCTACGGCGCCGCGGTGGCGGTGGCGGGGCCGCTCGCCGAGTGGATCGACCGGGCGCCGGAGATCGGCGAGCGGATGCAGGAACGATTCGCCGCCTTCCAGCCCGCCATCCGCTCGATCTCTTCCTTCTTCGACGCGATCTCGTCGGTCGGGCGCCCGCCGACTCCCCCCATCCCGGTCGACATCGTCGATTCGACGATGCTGCAGAGCCTCATGACCGTGGTGACGCCCGCCATCGGCGAGTTCATCATTTTCGTCGGCTCCCTGATCTTCTTCCTGGCGGGGCGTGCCCGAATCAAGGGCAAGGTCGTGCAGGCCATGGGGTCGCGCTCCGTGCGGCTGGGCGCGCTGCGGGTGTTCCGCGCGATCGAGACGCAGCTCGGTGCCTATCTCGTCACCGCGACCTTCATCAATATGGGGCTCGGCGTCGCGACCGGGCTGATGAGCTGGGCCGTCGGCCTGCCCAACGCGCCGCTGTGGGGCGTGCTGGCCTTCCTGCTGAACTACATTCCCTATCTCGGGCCGGCGATGGTGACGACGATCCTGGCGGTGGCCGGCATCATCAGCTTTCCCTCGCTGCTGCACGGGCTGCTGCCCGCCGCCATCTTCGTGCTGTTCACGACGGTGGAGGGGCAGATCCTGATGCCGCTCATCGTGGGGCGGCGCGTCGCGCTCAATCCCTTCAGCGTCTTCCTTTCCATGGCGGTGTGGACCTGGCTGTGGGGACCGGCGGGCACGTTCCTCGCCGTGCCGCTGCTGATCGCCGGCAAGTCGCTGCTGGCCGAGGTGCTGGCGGCGCGTCGTCCACAGCTTCCGGGTTGAGCTTTGTGACGGTGCTTGACATCGGAAAGGGCGTGCCGTACCTCCCGCATCACTCGACGCCGAGCCGCAACGGCCCGTCGCCTGGGGGTGTAGCTCAGTTGGTTAGAGCGCCGGCCTGTCACGCCGGAGGTCGCGGGTTCGAGCCCCGTCACTCCCGCCAGCCATCACGCTGCATCCTCCCAATCCCTACACCTGACGGATATCGCGCACCGCCCCAGTGGCGCCCGTTCGATCGTGCGCACCAAGGCGCTGTGCCGTCATATGACGCGCCCATGGCCGGGCGGCGCTCGCCGTCACCCCCGGGCGATTCCCCGTTCTCACTTTGTCGATGTTGCGATGGACTTGTCCGTCACTTGACGCGGCATGTAAGAGGTAGCGCATGACTATCCTCGTAACAGGCGGCGCCGGGTATATCGGCAGCCACATGGTCCTCGCCCTGGTCGACGCCGGCTATCCCGTGGTCGTGCTGGACGATCTTTCCACGGGCTTCGAGTGGGCGGTCCACCCCGACGCCACCTTCGTGCAGGGCGACGTTGCCGATACGGCGCTGGTCCGTCGCCTGATCGACGAGCACCATGTCGAGGCCGTGATCCATTTCGCCGCACGAATCCTGGTCGCCGATTCCGTCGCCGATCCGCTCGGCTATTATTACGCGAACACGGTGAAGTCGCGGGCCTTGCTGGAGGCGGTTCTGGCCGGCGGGGTGAGGCGGGTGATCTTCTCCTCCACCGCCGCCGTCTACGGTATGGGCAGCCAGCAGCCGGTGTCGGAGGACGCGCCGCTCGTGCCGCTGTCGCCCTATGGCCGGTCCAAGCTCATGACCGAATGGATGCTCGCCGATTCCGCGGCGGCCCATGGGCTGAGCTATGTCGCGCTCCGCTATTTCAACGTCGCCGGTGCCGATCCCGCCGGGCGTTCCGGTGAGACGCGGCACCGGGCGACGCACCTGATCAACGTGGCGGCGCAGGCCGCGACCGGCAAGCGCGACGGCATCGATATCTATGGTGCGGATTACGACACGCCGGACGGGACCTGCCTGCGGGATTACATCCATGTCAGCGATCTCGCGGCGGCTCATCTCGACGCGCTGCGCCATCTCCAGGCCGGGGGCGGAAATATCGTCCTGAACTGCGGTTATGGCCGGGGCTATTCCGTCCGCGAGGTCGTCGAGACGGTGAAGCGCGTATCGGGCGTCGATTTTCCCGTGCGGCTTGCGCCGCGTCGGCCAGGCGACCCCGCCGCCATCGTGGCGCGGGCAGAGCGGATCCGCACCGAGCTCGGCTGGCGCCCCGGTTTCGACGACCTCGACACCATTGTGAGCCATGCGCTTTCGTGGGAGCGGACCCTCAGATCGCGCAACCGTCTCTGATCTGTCGGTACTTGCCTGCGCTTCCGGCGCCACAGCCGGTAGAGTCGCACCGGTCGGCGCTGTGGCTTCCCGGGCCGCCGCGACTGCGATCCGGCGCTGCACGGGCAGCGGCCGGGGGAGCCCTAGCGACAAGCTGGCGCAGCGCCATATAAGAGGCTGTCGGTTCTGTGAATTCTGTATGCCAGAGCCGACGCAACCCGGTTCGATGCCCTTGCCTCGGTCATGGCGGTGCGATAAGCCTGCCGCCGTGCTTTGAATTTTTCGCAACTGCGGAAATCGGAGCGAGCGTCGCACTGCTGTGGGAGATTCGCTGGCTATGAGCAGCCTGCTTCAGGACTACCTGCCGGTCGTCATCTTCATCGGCGTCTCGGCAATCATCGGCCTGGCGCTCCTCGTCTCGCCGTTCCTCCTTGCCTTCAGCCGGCCCGATCCCGAGAAGATGTCGGCCTATGAATGCGGCTTCAATGCGTTCGACGACGCTCGCATGAAGTTCGACGTCCGGTTCTACCTGGTGTCGATCCTCTTCATCATCTTCGATCTCGAGGTGGCCTTCCTCTTTCCGTGGGCCATCACCTTCGGCGAGCTGGGCAATGTCGGCTTCTGGTCGATGATGGTGTTCCTCGGCGTCCTCACCGTGGGGTTCGTCTACGAGTGGAACAAGGGAGCGCTGGAATGGGATTGACCGCACCGTCCGCCCCGCTGGTTGCGCCTGCTGCCAAGGGCATCATCGATCCAAACACCGGCAAGCCGGTCGGTGCGACCGATCCGTTCTTCGTCGAGGTGAATGCCGAGCTGGCCGACAAGGGCTTTCTCGTCACCGCCACCGACGACCTCATCAACTGGGCCCGCACCGGCTCGCTGATGTGGATGACCTTCGGCCTCGCCTGCTGCGCCGTCGAGATGATGCAGGTCTCGATGCCGCGCTATGACGTGGAGCGCTTCGGCTTCGCGCCGCGCGCCTCGCCGCGCCAGTCCGACGTCATGATCGTCGCCGGCACGCTGACCAACAAGATGGCGCCCGCCCTGCGCAAGGTCTACGACCAGATGCCGGAGCCGCGCTACGTCATCTCGATGGGCTCCTGCGCCAATGGTGGCGGCTATTATCACTATTCCTACTCGGTGGTCCGCGGCTGCGACCGGATCGTACCGGTGGACATCTACATTCCCGGCTGTCCGCCCACGGCGGAGGCGCTGCTCTACGGCGTGCTTCTTCTCCAGAAGAAGATTCGCCGGACCGGCACGATCGAGCGCTGAGGCCGAGGCAAGCAGGGGATGCGCGAGGGCGACATGGAAGAGACACTGAAAGAGCTTGCCGCGCATGTCGCCGACGCGCTTCCCGAGGCGGTGGCGGGTGCCGACGTCGCGTTCGGCGAGCTCACGCTCTACTGTACCGGGGGGGAGCAAATCCTCCGGCTCCTGACTTTCCTGCGCGACGATCCCTCCTGTCGCTTTGTCAGCTTCATCGACATCTGCGGCGTTGACTGGCCCAAGCGCGAAAAGCGCTTCGATGTCGTCTATCACCTGCTCTCGCCCACGCTGAACGCCCGCATCCGGGTCAAGCTGGAAACCGACGAGACCACCCCGGTTCCATCCGCCACGTCGGTGTTCCCCGGCGCGCTCTGGTTCGAGCGCGAGACCTACGACATGTACGGCATCCTGTTTTCGGGTCACCCCGAGCTGCGCCGGCTGCTCACGGATTACGGCT
The DNA here is from genome assembly GCA_964543245.1 of uncultured Starkeya sp. GTDB lineage: Bacteria > Pseudomonadota > Alphaproteobacteria > Rhizobiales > Xanthobacteraceae > Ancylobacter. Next base: position 36,674 of record CAZIXP010000006.1, on the reverse strand, counting down.
TCGACGGCTATCCCCTGCGCAAGGACTTCCCCACGACGGGCTTCGTCGAGGTGCGGTACGATGACGCCCGCAAGCGCGTGGTCTATGAGCCGGTGAAGCTGCCGCAGGAGTTCCGCAACTTCGACTTCCTGTCGCCGTGGGAGGGGCCGGACTACGTGCTCCCGGGCGACGAGAAGGCAAACGCCCCGAAGGCCGGGTGAGGGTGAGGCGATGAACGCTCCGACATCGGCTGACAACGTCCGCAATTTCCAGATCAACTTCGGCCCGCAGCATCCTGCCGCGCATGGCGTTCTGCGCCTCGTGCTGGAGCTGGACGGCGAAATCGTCGAGCGCGTCGATCCCCATATCGGCCTGCTGCATCGCGGCACCGAGAAGCTGATCGAAGCCAAGACCTATCTGCAGGCCGTGCCCTATTTCGACCGGCTCGACTATGTCGCGCCGATGAATCAGGAGCATGCCTTCTGTCTCGGCATTGAACGCCTGGTCGGCATCGAGGTTCCCCGGCGCGGCCAGCTCATCCGCGTGCTCTATTCCGAGATCGGCCGCATCCTCTCCCACATGCTCAACGTGACGACCCAGGCGATGGATGTCGGCGCGCTGACGCCGCCGCTCTGGGGGTTCGAGGAACGCGAGAAGCTCATGGTGTTCTATGAGCGCGCCTCCGGCTCGCGTATGCATGCCGCCTATTTCCGGCCGGGCGGGGTCCATCAGGACCTGCCGGTGAAGCTGATCGAGGATATTCGCGACTTCATCCCGCATTTCCTCCAGGTCTGCGACGATCTGGAAGGGCTGCTCACCGAGAACCGCATCTTCAAGCAGCGCAACGTCGACATCGGCGTGATCGGGCTCGAAGACTGCTGGAAGTGGGGCTTCTCCGGCGTGATGGTGCGCGGCTCGGGCGCGGCATGGGACCTGCGCAAGGCGCAGCCCTATGAGTGCTATGACGAGTTGGATTTCGACATCCCGGTCGGCAAGAACTGCGACAATTACGACCGCTACTGCATCCGCATGGAAGAGATGCGGCAGTCGGCCCGCATCATGGCGCAGTGCTGCGAGCGCCTGCTGAAGGAGCCGGGTCCGGTTTCGGCGGTGGACAACAAGGTGGTGCCGCCCAAGCGCGGCGAGATGAAGCGCTCCATGGAGGCGCTCATCCACCACTTCAAGCTGTACACCGAGGGTTTCCACGTGCCGGCCGGCGAAGTCTACGCCGCGGTCGAGGCCCCGAAGGGCGAATTCGGCGTCTATCTCGTCGCCGACGGCACCAACAAGCCATATCGCTGCAAGATCCGGGCGCCCGGCTTCGCCCATCTTCAGGCGATGGATTTCCTGTGCCGCGGCTACATGCTCGCGGACATCTCGGCGATCCTCGGGTCGCTGGATATCGTTTTCGGAGAAGTGGACCGCTGAGCCTGGTGCCAGGCGGTTCGATCGGAAGGGTTCGGCATGTCCGTCCGCAGGCTTGCGCCGCAGGAGCTTCAGCCCGAGAGCTTCGCCTTTACGGCGGAGAATCTGGACTGGGCCCATAAGACCATCGCGAAGTATCCCGCGGGCCGGCAGGCCAGTGCGGTCATTCCGCTGCTGATGCGCGCGCAGGAGCAGGCGGGCGGCTGGGTGTCGGAGCCGGCCATGCGCTATGTCGGAGACATGCTCGGCATGGCGCCGATCCGGGTCTACGAGATCGCCACCTTCTACACCCAGTTCCAGCTGCTGCCGGTGGGCCGCAAGGCGCACATCCAGGTGTGCGGCACCACGCCCTGCATGCTCAAGGGTGCGGAAAACCTGATCAAGGTGTGCAAGCGCCGCATTCACGAGGAGCCCTTCCACGTCTCCGCCACTGGCGACCTGTCGTGGGAAGAGGTGGAATGCGCCGGCGCCTGCGTGAACGCGCCGATGATCCAGGTGTGGAAGGATGTCTATGAGGACCTCACCCCCGAGGACCTCGAGAAGATCATCGACGCCTTCGAGAAGGGCGAGCAGCCGCCGGTCGGGCCGCAGAACGGCCGTCGCAGCTCCGAGCCGGTCACCGGCCTGCGGGTGCTGACCGAAGCCAGCCTGTATGACGGCTCGGTGGTCGGCACCGGCGCCGGCCTTGCGGCGGCACGCGCCGCGATCGAGGCGGCCCGTGCGGGCGAGGCGCAGCCCGCGCCGGCCCAGCCGGCCGCTGCCGCGGCGCCGCCCGCGCCGCCGAAGTCCGATCCGGCGCCCGCCAAGCCGCCGGCGGCGGAAGCCGTCAAGGCGCAGGGCAGCGCCGATTCCACGGGTCAGGCCAAGCCGGGCTCGGACAAGCCCGACGCGGTCAAGCCGAACTGAGGAGCGAACCATGCTGGCCGACAAGGATCGCATCTTCACCAACATCTATGGCTACCACGACTGGGGCCTCCAGGGCGCGCTGAAGCGCGGCTCCTGGGACGGCACCAAGACCATTCTGGAAGCCGGCCGCGACTGGATCATTGACCAGATGAAGGCCTCCGGGCTGCGCGGGCGCGGTGGCGCCGGCTTCCCGACGGGCCTCAAATGGTCGTTCATGCCCAAGAAGTCCGACGGGCGCCCGCATTATCTCGTCGTCAACGCCGACGAATCCGAGCCGGGCACCTGCAAGGACCGCGAGATCATGCGGCACGACCCGCATCATCTGGTCGAGGGCTGCCTCATCGCTGGCTTCGCCATGGGCGCGCATGCCGCCTACATCTATGTGCGCGGCGAGTTCATCACCGAGCGCGAGCACCTGCAGGCGGCGGTCGACCAGGCCTATGAGGCGCGCCTCATCGGCAAGAACAACGTCCATGGCTGGGATTTCGACATCTATGTCCACCATGGCGCCGGCGCCTATATCTGCGGCGAAGAGACCGCGCTGCTGGAAAGCCTCGAGGGCAAGAAGGGCCAGCCGCGGCTGAAGCCGCCTTTCCCGGCGAATGTCGGCCTCTATGGCTGCCCGACCACCGTGAACAATGTCGAGTCGATCGCGGTGGCGCCGACCATCCTGCGCCGCGGTCCGGCATGGTTCGCCGGCATCGGGCGGCCCAACAATGTCGGCACCAAGCTGTTCGGCATCTCCGGCCACGTGAACACGCCCTGCATCGTCGAGGAGGCGATGGGCATCCCGTTCCGCGAGCTGATTGAGAAACACGGCGGCGGCGTGCGCGGCGGCTGGGACAATCTGCTGGCAATCATCCCCGGCGGCGCCTCCTGCCCGGTCATCCCGGCGGAGCAGTGCGAAGACCTCATCATGGACTTCGACGGCACCCGCGCGGTGAAGTCGAGCCTCGGCACGGCCGGCGTCCTCGTCATGGACAAGTCGACCGACATCGTGAAGGCGATCGCCCGCATCTCTTACTTCTTCAAGCATGAGAGCTGCGGCCAGTGCACGCCGTGCCGCGAAGGCACCGGCTGGATGTGGCGCGTGATGGACCGCATGGTCCAGGGTCGCGCGCAGAAGCGCGAGATCGACCTGCTGCTGCAGGTCACGACCCAGGTCGAAGGCCACACCATCTGCGCGCTGGGCGACGCGGCGGCCTGGCCGATCCAGGGCCTGATCCGGCACTTCCGGCCCGAGATCGAGAAGCGCATCGACCAGTACGCGGCCAACCCGCATCCCGATCCCGTGCCGGTGGCGGCGGAGTAAGACACATGGCCAAGATCATCGTCGATGATATCGAGCTGGACGTCCCGCCGGAGTACACGCTGCTCCAGGCCTGCGAGGCGGCGGGTGCCGAGATTCCGCGCTTCTGCTTCCACGAGCGGCTCTCGATCGCCGGCAATTGCCGGATGTGCCTCGTCGAGGTGAAGGGCGGTCCGCCCAAGCCGCAGGCGAGCTGCGCGATGAACGTGCGCGACCTGCGCCCGGGCCCGAATGGCGAGCCGCCGGTGGTGCTCACCAAGAGCCCGATGGTGAAGAAGGCGCGCGAGGGGGTGATGGAGTTCCTGCTCATCAACCACCCGCTGGACTGCCCGATCTGCGACCAGGGCGGCGAGTGCGACCTGCAGGACCAGGCCATGGCCTATGGCGTGGACACCTCGCGCTACGCCGAGAACAAGCGCGCGGTAGAGGACAAGTATATCGGCCCGCTGGTGAAGACATCGATGACGCGGTGCATCCAGTGCACGCGCTGCGTCCGCTTCACCACCGAGGTCGCCGGCGTCGCCGAACTCGGCGCCATCGGCCGCGGCGAGGACATGGAGATCACGACCTATCTCGAGGCGGCGCTCACCTCCGAGCTTCAGGGCAATGTGGTCGACCTCTGCCCGGTCGGCGCGCTGACCCAGCGGCCCTATGCCTACCACGCCCGGCCGTGGGAACTCGGCAAGACCGAATCCATCGACGTGATGGACGCGGTCGGCTCCAACATCCGCGTCGACACCCGCGGCCGCGAGGTCATGCGTATCCTCCCGCGTCTCAACGAGGACGTGAATGAGGAGTGGATTTCCGACAAGACCCGCTACATCTGGGACGGCCTGAAGACCCAGCGGCTCGATCGCCCCTATGTGCGGGTCGACGGCAAGCTGCGCCCGGCCAGCTGGCCGGAAGCTTTCGCCGCCATCGCCGCGAAGGTGAAGGCGGTGCCGGCAAGCCGCATCGGCGCGCTGATCGGCGATCTCGTCTCGGTGGAGGAGGCCTTCGCCGCGAAGGACCTGATCACCCGGCTGGGTTCGGCCAATATCGACTGCCGGCAGGACGGCGCCGCGCTGGACCCCGCTCTCGGCCGCGCCAGCTACCTGTTCAATCCCTCGATCGCCGCGATCGAGGCGGCCGATGCGCTGCTGATCATCGGTTCCGATCCGCGCCGCGAGGCCTCGGTGCTGAACGCGCGCATCCGCAAGCGCTGGCTGCGCGGCGCTTTTCCGATCGGGGTGATCGGCGAGGCGGTCGATCTCACCTACAGCTACGACTATCTCGGCGCGGGCCCCGAAACGCTGGCCGGCCTGCTTGAGGGCGGCGCCTTCGCCGATGTGCTGAAAGGCGCCGAGCGTCCGCTGGTTCTGGTGGGGCAGGGGGCTCTGGCCCGTCCCGACGGCGCCGCCGTGCTCGCGCTCGCGGCGCGGGTCGCCGCGGCGGTCGGCGCGGTGAACGAGGCGTGGAGCGGCTTTGCCGTGCTGCACACCGCGGCCGGCCGGGTCGGTGCGCTGGATGTCGGCGCGGTGCCGGCCCCCGGCGGGCTGGACGTCGCCGGCATGATCGCGCCGGGCGGGGTCGACGTGCTGTTCGCGCTGGGCGCGGACGAGGTGGAAATCGCGCCGGGCGCCTTCGTGGTCTATCTCGGCACCCATGGCGACCGCGGCGCCCACCGCGCCGACGTCATCCTGCCGGGTGCGGCCTATACCGAGAAGTCGGGCACCTATGTGAACACCGAGGGGCGGGCGCAGCTTGCCAACCGCGCGGCTTTCCCGCCCGGCGAGGCGCGCGAGGACTGGGCGGTGTTGCGCGCGCTGTCCGACGTGCTCGGCCAGCGGCTGCCCTACGACTCGCTGGCCCAGCTTCGCGCCGCGCTCTATGCCGCCCATCCCCATCTCGCCCGGATCGACCATGTCGCGCCGGCGGATGCCAGCGTGCTGACGGCGCTGGCGCAGCTGGGCGGGACGACGGATCGCGCTCCGTTCCGCGCCGCTGTCACCGCCTTCTACATGACCAACCCGATTGCACGCGCCTCCGCGGTGATGGCCGAATGCGCCGCCCTGGCGCAGAGCCGTCTGGCCGCAGCGGCCGAGTGAGGACACGAGGACCATGACCGAGACGTCGACGCTCGACACGATCCTTCACGTTCTGCTCGTCGCGCTGCAGAGCGTGGCGCTGCTGGTCGGGCTGCTGATCATCGTCGCCTATGTGCTGCTGGCCGATCGCAAGATCTGGGCGGCGGTGCAGCTGCGCCGCGGGCCCAATGTGGTCGGCCCGTTCGGCCTGCTGCAGTCCTTCGCCGATCTGCTGAAATTCGTGCTGAAGGAGCCGGTGATTCCGGACGGCTCCAACAAGGGCCTGTTCCTGCTCGCCCCCTTCATCACCTGCCTGCTGGCGCTGGCCGGCTGGGCGGTGATCCCGATCGATCTCGGCTGGGTGGTGGCCGACATCAATGTCGGCATCCTCTACGTGTTCGCGATTTCCTCGCTCAGCGTCTACGGCGTCATCATGGCGGGCTGGGCGTCGAACTCGAAGTACCCGTTCCTGTCGGCGCTGCGCGCGGCGGCACAGATGGTGTCCTACGAGGTGTCGATCGGCTTCGTCATCGTCACGGTGCTGATGTGCGCGGGGTCGCTGAACCTCACCGCCATCGTCGAGGCGCAGAATGGCGGGCTCGGCCTGTTCGGCTGGTACTGGCTGCCGCTGTTCCCGATGTTCGTGATCTTCTTCATCTCGGCGCTGGCGGAGACCAACCGGCCTCCCTTCGACCTCGGCGAGGCGGAATCCGAGCTGGTGGCCGGCTTCATGGTGGAATACGGCTCGACCCCCTACATGATGTTCATGCTGGGAGAGTATGTGGCGATCATGACCATGTGCGCCATGACCACCATTCTCTTCCTCGGGGGCTGGCTGCCGCCGTTCCCGATCGCTCCCTTCACCTGGGTGCCGGGCATCGTGTGGTTCCTGCTCAAGGTGCTCCTGGTGTTCTTCATGTTCGCCATGGTCAAGGCGATGGTCCCCCGCTACCGCTACGACCAGCTCATGCGGCTGGGCTGGAAGGTGTTCCTGCCGATCTCGCTGGTCATGGTCGTGCTGGTGGCGGGCGTGCTTCACTTCACCGGGCTGGCTCCGGGGGCGGGTGGCTGATGGAACAGTTTGCACAGGGGCTGATGGCGCCGGCGATGATCGGCTGGACCGCTGCGGCGGTCGGGGCGATCTTCGGGCTGATGGAGTGGTACTTCCTGCCCGGTTTCGTCGAACAGTCGATCCGCCGCTCCCGGGAGGCGCGCTCGCTCTCCCGCGAGCAGCTGGAGGGTGTGGTGCAGTGGTGGAAGACCGTCATCCGGGTGGTCGCGGTCAGCATGCCGCTGGTCGGCTTCGGCATCGCCACGATCGCGGATTGAGGAGCATTCGGAAATGAGACTCGACCAGGCCGCACGCTCGCTCCTGCTGACCGAATTCGTTTCGGCGTTCTGGCTGGCCATGCGCTACTTCTTCAAGCCGAAGGCGACGCTGAACTATCCCTTCGAGAAGGGGCCGGTTTCGCCGCGCTTCCGGGGCGAGCACGCGCTGCGCCGCTACCCCAATGGCGAAGAGCGCTGCATCGCCTGCAAGCTCTGCGAGGCGATCTGCCCGGCGCAGGCCATCACCATCGAAGCCGGCCCGCGCCGCAACGACGGCACGCGCCGCACCACCCGCTACGACATCGACATGGTGAAGTGCATCTATTGCGGCTTCTGCCAGGAGGCCTGCCCGGTCGATGCCATCGTCGAGGGCCCGAACTTCGAGTTCGCGACCGAGACGCGCGAGGAACTCTATTACGACAAGGCCAAGCTGCTCGCGAATGGCGACCGCTGGGAGCGCGAGATCGCGCGCAACATGGCGCTGGACGCACCGTATCGCTGACCGCGTGGGGGCGCGGCCGGCCCGCACCGGGTCTCCCGGCCCGGGGCACTGGACAAGGAATGACGACGTGACCACCAAAGCCGCACAGGCACCCGGCCTTCCGCAGCCGGTCGTGAAGAGGGCGGGGCACACGAGGGGATGCCGGGAATGAATATGTCGGCGCTGTTCTTTTATCTGTTTGCCGGCATTGCCGTGGCGTCCGCCTTCATGGTCATCGCCTCGCGCAATCCCGTGCATTCGGTGCTCTTCCTGATCCTGACCTTCGTCAACGCGGCGGGGCTGTTCATCCTGATCGGGGCCGAGTTCCTGGCGATGATCCTGATCGTGGTCTATGTCGGCGCGGTCGCGGTGCTCTTCCTCTTCGTGGTCATGATGCTCGACGTCGACTTCGTGGAGCTGCGGCAGGGCTTCCTGCAGTATCTGCCGATCGGGGCGCTGGTCGGGCTGGTGTTCCTTGCCGAGCTGGTGCTGGTGTTCGGGAGCTGGAGCTTCGGCTCCGGGGTCACCGGGGCGGTGGCGCAGGCAACGCCTGCGGTGTCGAACACGGTCGCCATCGGCCGGGTGCTCTACACCGAGTATCTCTATTTCTTCCAGGCCGCCGGCCTCGTGCTTCTGGTCGCCATGATCGGCGCCATCGTGCTGACGCTCCGCCACCGCGAGAACGTCAAGCGCCAGAGCATTCCGGTTCAGAACGCGCGCACCAAGGCGATGGCGATGGACGTCGTGAAGGTGCCTTCGGGCAAGGGGCTCTGAGCCATGGTGATCGGGCTTTCGCACTACCTCACCGTCGCCGCGATCCTCTTCACCCTCGGCACGCTCGGCATCTTCCTCAACCGGAAGAACGTGATCGTCATCCTGATGTCGGTCGAGCTGATCCTGCTGTCGGTGAACATCAACCTCGTGGCCTTCTCGGTGTTCCTCGGCAACATCACCGGACAGATCTTCGCGCTGTTCGTGCTGACGGTGGCCGCGGCCGAGGCCGCCATCGGCCTCGCCATCCTGGTGGTCTTCTTCCGCAACCGCGGGTCGATCGCCGTCGAAGACATCAACACGATGAAGGGCTGAGAGGACGGTTATGTATCAGGCGATCGTCTTCCTTCCCCTCGTCGGCTTTCTGATCGCGGGCCTGTTCGGCCGCGCGCTCGGGGCGCGGGCGTCCGAACTCATCACCACGGGCCTGCTGTTCGTCTCCGCCTTCTTCGCGTGGATCGTGTTCTTCCGCACCGCCTTCGGCGGGCATGAAGGCACGGTGGAGCTCTTCACCTGGATGGCGTCGGGCCATCTCGACGTGAAGTGGGCGCTCAAGGTCGACACGCTCACCGCGGTGATGCTGATCCTCGTCACCACCGTCTCCTCCCTCGTGCACCTCTACTCCATGGGGTACATGCACGAAGACCCGAGCCGGCCGCGCTTCTTCGCCTATCTCTCGCTCTTCACCTTCGCCATGCTGATGCTGGTTACCAGCGACAACCTGGTCCAGCTCTTCTTCGGCTGGGAAGGCGTGGGCCTCGCCTCCTACCTGCTGATCGGCTTCTGGTACGAGAAGCCGTCGGCCTGCGCGGCGGCGATGAAGGCGTTCATCGTCAACCGCGTCGGCGATTTCGGCTTCGCGCTCGGCATCTTCGCGGTGTTCTACATGACCGGCTCGGTGTCGTTCGAGGCGGTGTTCGCCGCGGCGCCCTCGCTGGCCGACAAGTCGCTGCACTTCCTCGGCTATGAGTGGTCGGCGCCAACCATCATCTGCCTGCTGCTGTTCGTCGGCGCGATGGGCAAGTCGGCTCAGCTCGGCCTGCACACCTGGCTGCCGGACGCGATGGAAGGCCCGACCCCGGTGTCGGCGCTGATCCACGCGGCGACCATGGTCACCGCCGGCGTCTTCATGGTGGCGCGGCTTTCCCCGCTGTTCGAGCTGTCGCAGACCGCGCTGAACGTGGTGCTGTTCGTCGGCGCCTCGACGGCGTTCTTCGCGGCGACGGTCGGCTGCGTGCAGAACGACATCAAGCGGGTCATCGCCTATTCCACCTGCTCGCAGCTCGGCTACATGTTCGTCGCGCTCGGGACCGGGGCCTATTCGGTGGGCGTGTTCCACCTGCTGACGCATGGCTTCTTCAAGGCGCTGCTGTTCCTCTCGGCGGGTTCGGTGATCCACGCCATGCACCATGAGCAGGACATGCGGCACATGGGCGGGCTGTGGCGGAAGATCCCCTTCACCTACGCCACCATGATGATCGGCGGCCTCGCCCTCACCGGCTTCCCCTTCACCGCCGGCTATTTCTCCAAGGACGCCATCATCGAGACCGCCTTCGTCAGCCACAGCCCGTTCTCGTCCTATGCCTGGACGCTGACGGTGGTGGCGGCGGCGCTGACCTCGTTCTACACGTGGCGGCAGATGTTCATGACCTTCCACGGTCATCCGCACGACCATCACCATTATGACCACGCCCATGAATCGCCGCTGACCATGCTGATCCCGCTCGGCGTGCTGTCGCTGGGCGCTATCTTCGCGGGCATGATCCTCTACCCCTATTTCGTCGGGCACGACGTGGAGCACTTCTTCCGGGAAGCGATCTTCATGGGCGAGGAGAACAAGATCCTCGAGGAGATCCACCACATCCCGGGCTGGGCGAAGTGGGCGCCGACGGTGATGATGGCGCTCGGCTTCGTGGTGGCCTACTGGATGTACATCCTGAAGCCGTCGGTGCCGAAGGCGCTCGCGCGGCAGAACGACCTGCTGTACCGCTTCCTGCTCAACAAGTGGTACTTCGACGAGCTGTATGACGTGCTCTTCGTGCGCTCGGCCAAGTGGCTCGGCACCTTCCTGTGGAAGGAGGGCGATGGCCGGGTGATCGACGGCTACGGGCCCAACGGCGTCTCGGCCCGCGTGCTCGATGTCACCGACCGGGTCGTCCGCCTCCAGACCGGCTATCTCTACCATTATGCCTTCGTGATGCTCGTCGGCGTCGCCGCCCTCATCACCTGGTTCATGTTCGGGGGGGCGCACTGATGTATGACTGGCCCATTCTCTCGGTCGTCACCTTCCTGCCGCTGGTCGGCGCCCTGCTCATCGTGCTGATGATCCGGGGCGACGACGAGGTGGCCAAGCGCAACGCCCGCTGGGTGGCGCTGTGGGCGACGCTTGTCACCTTCGTCATCTCGCTGCTGCTGCTGTTCGGCTTCGATCCGTCGAACACCGACTTCCAGTTCGTCGAGCACCGGACCTGGCTGGGCGAGGCGGCCGCCTACCGCATGGGCGTCGACGGCATATCGCTGCCCTTCGTCATCCTGACCACCTTCCTGATGCCGATCTGCATCCTGACCAGCTGGGAATCCATCCAGCATCGGGTCAAGGAGTACATGATCTGCTTCCTGGTGCTCGAGACGCTGATGGTCGGCACCTTCTCGGCGCTCGACCTGCTGCTGTTCTACTTCTTCTTCGAAGGCGGCCTGATCCCGATGTTCCTCATCATCGGCATCTGGGGCGGCAAGCGGCGCATCTATGCCACCTTCAAGTTCTTCCTCTACACGCTGGCCGGCTCGGTGCTGATGATGCTCGCCATCATGGCGATGTACTGGCAATCCGGCACCACCGACGTCACCGTGCTGCTGAAGCACTCCTTCCCCACGGGTATGCAGACCTGGTTGTGGCTCGCCTTCTTCGCTTCCTTCGCGGTGAAGATGCCGATGTGGCCGGTGCACACCTGGCTGCCCGACGCGCATGTCGAGGCGCCCACGGCGGGTTCGGTGATCCTGGCCGGCATCCTGCTGAAGATGGGCGGCTACGGCCTGCTGCGCTTCAGCTTGCCGATGTTCCCCGACGCCTCGGCCTATTTCGCCCCGCTGGTGTTCACGCTGTCGGTGGTTGCCATCATCTACACCTCGCTGGTGGCGATGATGCAGGAGGACATCAAGAAGCTGATCGCCTATTCCTCGGTGGCGCATATGGGCTATGTCACCATGGGCATCTTCACCATGACCCAGGAAGGCATTCAGGGCGCGGTGTTCCAGATGGTGAGCCACGGTTTCGTGGCGAGCGCGCTGTTCCTCTGTGTCGGCGTTATCTATGACCGGATGCACACCCGCGAGATCGCCGCCTATGGCGGGCTCGTGAACCGCATGCCGATTTACGCCACCATCTTCCTCATCCTCACCATGGCGAATGTCGGCCTGCCCGGCACCTCCGGCTTCGTCGGCGAGTTCCTCACCCTGATGTCGACCTTCGGGCGCAACAACTGGGTGACCTTCTTCGCCACCAGCGGCGTCATCCTCTCGGCGGCCTATGCGCTCTGGCTGTACCGCCGGGTGGTGTTCGGCCCGCTAGAGAAGGACAGCCTGAAGTCCATCCTCGACGTGAACCGGCGCGAGCTGGTCTGCCTCGTCCCGCTCGTCGTCCTCACCATCCTGTTCGGCGTCTGGCCGGGCCCGATCCTCGACGCCTGCAACGTGGCGGTCGGGGCGATCGTGGCGCGGGCGGACGTCGCGGCCGGCGCGGTCAAGGCCGCGTCGCTGGTGCTGCCGTGAGACCTTACCTGACAGCCATCGCGGAGCCCGCACGATGATCCATTCCCTTCCCGCGCTCGGCCCCGCGCTGCCGGAAATCCTGCTGGCGCTCGCGGCCATCGGCCTGCTGCTTTATGGCGCGCTGGTCGGCGAGAAGTCGGTCAACACCGTCAATGGCCTCGCCATTGCCGCGCTGTTCGCGGCGCTGGTGCTGGTCGTGCTCGGCCCGGCCGGGCCGATCGACACCTTCAACGGCAGCTTCCGGGTCGACGCCTTCGGGCGCTTCCTCAAGGTGCTGGCGCTGATCGGCGCCGGTGCCGCGCTCGCCATGTCGGTAGACTGGCTCAGGATCGAGAAGCAGAGCCGGATCGAATACGCCATCCTCGTGCTGCTCTCGACGCTCGGCATGATGATGATGATCTCGGCCGGCGACCTGATCGCGCTGTATATGGGCCTCGAACTCATGAGCCTCGCGCTCTACGTGATTGCGGCCAACAACCGGGATTCCGTGCGCTCCACCGAGGCGGGCCTGAAATATTTCGTCCTCGGCGCGCTGTCCTCCGGCATGCTGCTCTATGGCGCCTCGCTGATCTACGGCTTCACCGGCTCGGTGAACTTCGTCAGGATCGCCGAGGCGGCGCAGGGGCCCTCGCTCGGCCTGATCTTCGGCATCGTGTTCCTGTTCGCGGGTCTGTGCTTCAAGGTCTCGGCGGTGCCGTTCCACATGTGGACGCCGGACGTCTATGAGGGCGCGCCGACGCCGGTCACCGCCTTCTTCGCCTCGGCGCCGAAGGTCGCGGCCATTGCGGTGTTCATGCGGGTCGCGGTCGAGGCGCTGCCGCACGTCACGCCGCAGTGGCAGCAGATCCTCGTCTTCGTCGCCATCGCCTCCATGGCGCTGGGCGCCTTCGCCGCGATCGGCCAGCGCAACCTGAAGCGCCTGATGGCCTATTCCTCGATTGGCCATATGGGCTACGCGCTTGTCGGCCTCGCCGCCGGCTCCGAAGAGGGCGTGCGCGGCGTGCTGGTCTACATGACCATCTACATGGCGATGACGCTCGGCACCTTCGCCTGCATCCTCTCCATGCGCCGCAAGGATGGCATGGTCGAGACCATCGACGACCTCGCCGGGCTCGCCCGCACCAGCCCGATGATGGCGTTCATGCTGGCGGCGCTGATGTTCTCGCTCGCCGGCATCCCGCCGCTGGCCGGCTTCCTCGCCAAGTACTACGTGTTCCTCGCCGCCATCCAGGCGGGCCTCTACGCGCTCGCGGTGATCGGCGTGCTGGCGAGCGTGGTGGGTGCCTATTACTATCTGCGCATCGTCAAGGTGATGTATTTCGACGAGCCGGCGCCGGGCTTCGAGCCGATGCCGACGGAACTGCGGGCGATCCTCGCCGTCTCCGGTGTCTTCATCATCCTGTTCTTCGTCTATCCCGCGCCGCTGCTGAGCGCGGCGGGTGCCGCAGCGCGCGCGCTCTTCTGAGAATGGGGACAACGTCCCGTACGCCGGTCCTGCACTTCCCGGACATCGGCTCGACCAATGTCGAGGCGATGTCCCGGGCCGGTGGACCGGCGCCGCTCTGGGTGGTGGCGGAACGCCAGACCCAGGGCAGGGGACGGCGCGGCCGCCCGTGGTCGTCTCCGCTCGGCAATCTCTACGCCTCGCTGCTGCTGGTCGATGCCGGGCCGCCCGCGCGGCTGCCGGAACTGTGCTTTGCCGCCGCGCTCGCGCTCTATGATGCCGTCCGGGCGGTGAGCTTCATCGATCCGCTCCGTATCGGGCTCAAATGGCCGAATGACGTCCTGGTGGACGGCGCCAAGCTGGCGGGAATCCTGATCGAGGGCACGGTGCGCCCGGATGGGTTCAACGCCACCGTCATCGGTTTCGGCGTGAACTGCGCCCACTTTCCCGACGATACGCCCTATCGCGCCACCAGCCTCGCCGCGGCGGGCTACCCCACCGAGCCCGAGGCGTTGCTGGCGTCCCTGGATGCGGCCATGCTAAAGCGTGTGGCGCAATGGGATCGTGGCGCCGGCTTTGCTTCGCTGCGCGAGGATTGGTGCAAGCGCGCATCCGGCCTCGGTCGCGCGGTCACGGTCCGTCTTGGTCATCGCGAGACCGAGGGTATCTTCGAGGCGCTCGATGCGGCTGGCGCGATGGTGCTGCGCCACGCGGACGGGACGCGCGAAACGATCAATGCCGGCGACGTATTCCCGTCGGCGCATATGGGTTGACGAAAGGCTGTTGAGTGGTCGCTCTGCCGGATGAAGTTGTGTTCGCCGCCCTCGGGGGCGTCGGCGAGATCGGAATGAACCTCGGCATTTACGGGTTCGGTCCGGTGAATCGGCGGCAGTGGCTGGTGGTTGATCTCGGCGTGTCCTTCGCCGGCCCGGACACACCCGGCGTCGATCTCATCATGCCGGATGTGCGCTTCCTGGAGAAGCAGCGGGAAAACGTCGTCGGTCTCGTGCTGACCCATGGCCATGAGGACCATGTCGGGGCGCTGGTCGATCTGTGGCCGCGGCTCGGCTGCCCGGTCTACACCACCCCCTTCACCGCCGCTCTGGCGGAGGCCCGCCGGCTGGGCGAGCCGGGGGCACCCAAGATCCCGTTCCATGTCGTGCCGTCCGGCGGGCGCGTGACGATCGGCCCCTTCGATGTCGAGTTCGTCCCGGTCGCCCATTCCATTCCCGACAGCCACGCCCTGGCGCTGCGCACGCCGCTCGGACTGTTCGTCCACACCGGCGACTGGAAGATCGACCCGACCCCGGTGGTCGGCAACGTCACCGACCCCGCCCGGTTCACCGCGCTGGGCGACGAGGGCGTCCGCGCGATCATCTGCGATTCGACCAATGCCACCCGCGACGGCGTGTCCCCCTCCGAGGTCGACGTCGGCGTGGTGCTGACCGACATCATCCGCAATGCCCGCAACCGGGTGGCGGTGACCACCTTCGCGTCGAATGTCGCGCGCATCCGCTCGGTGGCCGAGGCGGCACACGCCAATGGCCGCGAGGTGGTGCTGGTCGGGCGCGCCATGGAGCGCGTCATCACCGTGGCACGCGAGCAGGGGCTGCTGAACGGCCTGCCGGCGTTCCGCTCGGTAGAGGCCTATGGCTATCTCCCGCGCGACAAGGTCGTCGCGATCCTGACCGGCAGCCAGGGCGAGCCCCGTGCGGCGCTGGCCCGCATCGCCGACGATGACCATCCCGAAATCGCGCTGTCGCCGGGCGATACCGTCATCTTCTCCTCGCGCACCATTCCCGGCAATGAGCGCGCGGTGAACCGCATCATCAATGCGCTCATTCTCGACGGCGTCGAGGTCATCACCGACCGCAACGCGCTGATCCACGTTTCCGGCCATCCGCGTCGCGGCGAGATGGAGCAGATGTATGGCTGGCTGCGCCCGGAGATTGCGGTGCCGGTCCATGGCGAGCCGCTGCATTTGTCCGAGCATGCTGACCTCGCCCGCCGCATGGGGGTGAAGCAGGTGGTGCGGCTGGTGGATGGGGACCTGGTGCGCCTCGCCAGCTCCGACGCCTCGCTCGGCGCCGAGGTGGTGGAGGAACTGCCGGTCGGACGGCTGCTGAAGGACGGCCATGTGCTGATCGATTCCGCCGACCGGGCCATCCAGGAGCGGCGCCGGCTGTCGGTGTCGGGCATCATCTCGGTCGCCGTCGCCATGACCACCAAGGGCGAGCTGGCCGGCGACCCGATGATCGACCTGTCCGGCCTGCCGGAATTCGATTCCCGCGGCAAGGAAATCGGCGAGGTGATCGAAGTCGCGGTGCTGGATTGCCTCGACGGGCTGCCGAAGCCGCGCCGGCGCGATCCCGACGCGGTGTCGGAATCGCTCACCCGCGCCGTGCGGGGGGCGGTGAATGGGGTGTGGGGCAAGAAGCCACTCTGCCATGTGCTCGTGATCACGGTATGAAGGCGTTCCGTTGAACGGAGCGCCTGCCATGATCGGCCGCCTGAACCATGTCGCGATCGCCGTGCGCGATCTCGACGCCGCCACCGCCACCTATCGCGACACGCTCGGCGCCCGGGTATCGGCGCCGCTGGCGCTGCCGGAGCACGGGGTGACGACGGTGTTCGTCGAACTGCCCAACACCAAGCTCGAGCTGCTCGCGCCGCTGGGGGAGGGCTCGCCGATCGCGAAGTTCCTCGAGCGCAACCCAGATGGCGGCATCCATCACGTCTGCTGCGAGGTGGACGACATCGTGGCGGCGCGGGATCATCTGGTTGCGGCGGGGGCGCGGGTGCTCGGCAGCGGCGAGCCGCGCATCGGCGCGCATGGCAAGCCGGTGCTGTTCCTCCACCCCAAGGATTTCTGCGGCACGCTGCTCGAACTCGAGCAGGCGTGAACCTTTCCTCCATCCGGGCGGCGCGCCATGATTCTCGGCCTGACGACCTATGTCGCCATCTACTTCATCATCTGGTGGACCCTGCTCTTCGCCGTGCTGCCCTGGGGCGTGCGCTCCCAGCGGGAGGAGGGCGAGGTGGCAGAGGGTACCGAGCCCGGCGCCCCGGCACGCCCCCAGCTGCTGCGCAAGGCCCTCGTCACCACGGTGCTCTCGGCGGTTCTGGTCGCGGCGCTGGCCTATGGCATCGAGAGCGGGCTGCTGCACCTCGACATGTTTCCGATGCCGTTCGAGGTGAAATAGATTCGCCGCCCGCTTGGGCGGATGCGGCGCCGGGCATGAGGGCTGGCATTTGGAATGCCAGGCTGAAAGGTCAAAAAAAGAGGCGGAACCGTAGTTCCGCCTTCTCTTTATTCCGCGCCACCGACCCGGTTCTGCTGCCTTTGGCAATCTGCCGGGGGGCTTTCTTCTATGCTTTTCCTCCCGAGACCCAGGCCGATCGTCGCAAGACGGGCGACGGCGGACCCCTTTCTTAGTGCCGGCACCTTAGAGCAAACGTGGCGGCCTTGTCATCCTTGCGTTGCAATAGATCGATTGTGCGCCGCAGCGCGACGCAGAGTTGCCGCAGCCGGGCCACGGGCCGAGACACCGCCGTCCCGGCCTTTCGGCGTCGCCGCGCGGGGTGGGCGGCCTTGGCGGCGATGCCGAGCGCGTTCCGCGCCGGGCGCTCTTGTCTTTTCGCGGGCGATCCGGTTTCACTCGGGCTCATCCTGGGCCGGGCGATCCCGTCCGCCGAATCGCGAGTTCTTCTGATGCGCCTGTCCCGCTACTTCCTGCCTATCCTGCGCGAAGTCCCCAAGGAGGCGGAGATCGTGTCGCACCGGCTCATGCTGCGGGCCGGCATGATCCGCCAGGAGAGCGCGGGCATCTATGCCTGGCTGCCGCTCGGCAAGCGGGTGCTCGACAAGATCTGCGCCGTCATCCGCGAGGAGCAGAACCGCTCCGGCGCTATCGAGATCATGATGCCGACCATCCAGTCGGCCGACCTGTGGCGCGAGAGCGGCCGCTATGACGATTACGGCAAGGAAATGCTCCGCATCAAGGACCGCCATGAGCGCGACATGCTCTACGGACCGACCAATGAGGAGATGCTGACCGAGATCGTGCGGGCCTATGTGAAGTCCTACAAGGACCTGCCGCTGAACCTCTACCACATCCAGTGGAAGTTCCGCGACGAGGTGCGCCCGCGCTTCGGCGTCATGCGCTCGCGCGAGTTCCTGATGAAGGACGCCTATTCCATCGATCTCGACTTCGAGAACGCGGTTGTGGCCTACAACCGCATGTTCGTCGCGTATCTGCGCACGTTCGCCCGGCTCGGGCTGAAGGCGATCCCGATGGTGGCGGACACCGGGCCGATCGGCGGCAACCACAGCCACGAATTCATCATCCTCGCCTCCACCGGCGAGAGCGAGGTATTCTGCCACGCCGACTATCTCGACATGGCCACCCCCGGCTCGGATGTCGATTTCCGCGATCCCGCCGCGCTGCAATCCATCGTCGACCGCTGGACCAGCCTTTATGCGGCCACGGAAGAGAAGCATGACGAGGCGGCGTTCGCACAGGTGCCGGAAGGCCAGCGCCTGTCCGCCCGCGGCATTGAGGTCGGTCACATCTTCTACTTCGGCACCAAGTATTCCGAGCCCATGGGCGCGAAGGTCACCGGACCGGACGGCGTGGAGAAGCCCGTGCATATGGGCTCCTACGGCATCGGGCCCTCGCGCCTTGTCGCCGCCATCATCGAGGCGTCCCACGACGAGAACGGCATCATCTGGCCGGAGGCGATCGCCCCGTTCCGGGTCGGCATTCTCAACCTCAAGGCCGGTGACGCCGCGACGGACGCGGCCTGCGACGATCTCTATGCCGAGCTGCAGTCCCGCGGCGTCGACGTGCTCTATGACGACACCGACGAGCGGCCCGGCTCGAAATTCGCCACCGCCGACCTCATCGGCCTGCCGTGGCAGATCATCGTCGGGCCGAAGGGCCTTGCCGCCGGCACGGTCGAGGTGAAGCGCCGTGCCGACGGTTCGCGCGAGACGCTGCCGCTTCAGGCGGCGCTGGCGCGCATTCTGGAATGATCGGGGAGGCGGCGGAGAGCTTCATGGCGGCGAACAGCAACACAGCGGTGCCGGTCGGCGCCGAGCCCGCGCCCGCCGCGAAGGGGCGTCCGTCGAAGAAGCCGCGCCCCGCGCCGAGCACCGCCTCCGATGGCGGGCCGACCGGGACGCGGGCCTTCAGCGCCTATGAGTGGATGCTCTCGCTGCGCTACCTGCGGGCGCGGCGCAAGGAAGGCTTCATCTCTGTCATCGCGGGCTTCTCCTTCCTCGGCATCATGCTCGGGGTGGCGACGCTGATCATCGTCATGGCGGTGATGAACGGTTTCCGCACCGAGCTGCTCTCGAAGATCCTCGGGCTGAACGGCCACATGCTGGTGCAGCCCATCGACACGCCGCTGACGGACTACGACGCCGTCGCCAAGCGCATCGCCGGCGTGCCGGGCATCAAGCTCGCCGTGCCGCTGGTCGAAGGGCAGGCGCTGGCCTCCTCGGCCTATGGGGCGTCGGGCGTGCTGGTGCGCGGCCTCTCCGAAGCGGACCTGCGGGCGCTGCCCTCGATCGGCAGCAATATCCGCATGGGCACGCTGGAAGGCTTCGACACCGGCGCCGGCCTCGCCATCGGCAAGCGGCTCGCCGACCAGCTTTCGGTGCGGGCGGGCGACAACATCACCCTCGTCGCCCCGCGCGGCGCGGTGACGCCGATGGGCACCACGCCGCGCATCAAGGTCTACAAGGTCGCGGCGGTGTTCGAGATCGGCATGTCGGAATATGACAGCGCCTTCGTTTTCATGCCGCTGTCGGAGGCGCAGGCCTATTTCAACAAGGATGGCGACGTCACCGCCATCGAGGTCTACACCGACAACCCTGACAATATCGCGCAATACCGCGCCGAGATCGACAAGGCGGCGCAGCGGCCGATCTATGTGATCGACTGGCGCCAGCGCAACGCGACCTTCTTCAACGCGCTGCAGGTCGAGCGCAACGTGATGTTCCTCATCCTCACCCTCATCGTGGTGGTGGCGGCGTTCAACATCGTCTCCGGCCTCAACATGCTGGTGAAGGACAAGGGCCGCGACATCGGCATCCTGCGCACCATGGGGGCGACGCGCGGCTCGATCATGCGCATCTTCCTCGTCACCGGCGCCTCGATCGGCGTGTTCGGCACGCTGGCGGGCGTCCTGCTGGGCCTCGTCGTCTGCCTCAACATCGAGGAGATTCGCCAGTTCATCTCCTGGCTGACCGCGACCGAGCTGTTCTCGCCCGAGCTCTATTATCTCAGCCGGCTGCCGGCGGAGATGAACGCCGGCGAGACGGTCTCAGTGGTGGTCATGGCGCTGGTGCTGTCGTTCCTCGCCCCGCTCTACCCGTCTTGGCGCGCCGCGCGCCTCGATCCGGTGGAAGCGCTGCGCTACGAGTGAGGCTGATGAGCTATTCCGCCAATGTCGCGCTGCGCCTCGAAGCCGTCGAGCGCCGCTATCCCCAGGGCAGCGGCACCCTCGACATCCTTCAGGGCGCGAGCCTCACAGTGCATGAGGGGCAGTCGGTAGCGCTGGTCGCGCCCTCCGGTACGGGAAAGTCGACCCTGCTGCACATTGCCGGGCTGCTCGAACACCAGGACGCCGGGGAGGTGTATCTCGGCGAGCGTCCCACCGCCGGCCTGCCCGACAGCGAGCGCACCCGCATCCGCCGGCTCGACATCGGCTTCGTCTACCAGTTCCACCATCTCCTGCCGGAATTTTCGGCGCTGGAGAATGTGATGCTGCCGCAGATGATCCGCGGCCTGCGCAAGAAGGAGGCCAGCCGGCGGGCGGCGGAGCTGCTGAGCTATCTCGGACTCGCCCAGCGGCTGGACCATCGCCCGGGCGAACTGTCCGGCGGCGAGCAGCAGCGCGTCGCCATCGCGCGGGCCGTCGCCAATGCCCCGCGCGTCCTGCTGGCCGACGAGCCGACCGGCAATCTCGACCCCCGCACCTCCGCCCACGTGTTCGGCGCGCTATCGCAACTGGTCGAGGCGACCGGCCTTTCCGCCATCATCGCCACCCACAATCTCGACCTTGCCGCCCAGATGCACCGCCGGGTGACGCTGCGGGACGGCCTCATCGTCGAATTGGATTAGATCGATCGGATTCAGCTTGGGGTAACCATTGACTGGAACGAACGGGGAACATTGATTGACTCCTGTACATAACGGGAACAATGTTCCTCCTACGTTCCAGGGAGGTCTACCGATGATCCGCATCTTTCTTCGTGAAGTCGCTGCGCTCGCCTCCATCGGCTTCTTCCTCGCCATGGTCGGCATGTGGGCGGGGGTGTTCGCCGGCGTCTGAGGATAGCGGGGACGGTCCCGACGCCGTGGCTGGACGCGCCGGGCGCGCGTCGCCGACACTGGGAGGCTGCGCCGCGCGAGTCGCGCGGTATCGTGGGAGGATCTGCGAATGGCCGAGACCGATGTCGGATTCGTGCATCTTCACCTGCATTCGTCCTATTCGCTGCTGGAAGGCGCGCTGACGATCGGCCGTCTGGCCGAACTCGCCAAGAAGGACCGCCAGCCCGCTCTGGCGCTGACCGACACCGGCAATCTGTTCGGCGCGCTGGAATTCTCCGAGAAGATGGCGGGCTCGGGCATCCAGCCCATCCTCGGCTGCACGCTGGCGCTGGATTTCGGCGACCAGCAGCGCACCCGGGCGCTGGCGAGCGGGGGCCTGCCGCGCATCGTGCTGCTGGCCGCCACCGAGGAGGGCTGGCGCAACCTCATCGCGCTGGTGTCGCGCTCCTATCTCGAGACCTCGGCCGACAACCAGCCCCATCTCGCGCTGGAGTGGCTCGCGCCGGCTTCCGCCGGTCTCATCGCCCTGACCGGCGGTCCCGCCGGCCCGATCGACCGGGCGCTGGCGGCGGGTGCCGCCGATGTCGCGGAAGAGCGGCTCGCCCGGCTTTCCGCCCTGTTCGGCGACCGGCTCTATGTCGAAATCCAGCGCCACGGCGCCGCGGAGGAGCGGGCGGTGGAGGGCGACCTGATCGCGCTGGCCTACCGCGCCGCGCTGCCGCTGGTCGCAACCAACGAGCCGTTCTTCGCCACGCAGGAGGATTACGAGGCCCATGACGCGCTGATCTCGATCGCCGAGGGCAAGCTCGTTTCCGATCCCGACCGGCGCCAGCTCACGCCGGAGCACCGCTTCCGCACCCGCGCAGAAATGGCGGCGCTGTTCGCCGATCTGCCGGAGGCTCTGGCCAACACGGTGGAAATCGCCCGGCGCTGTGCCTATCGGCCGCGGACCGTCAAGCCGATCCTGCCGCGCTTCACGCTGGAGCGGGACGAGGCGGAAGAGCTGCGGCTGCAGGCGCAGGAGGGCCTCGCCGCCCGCCTCGCGGTGCACGGTCCCGCCCCGGGCCTCGCGCTCAAGGACTATGAGGACCGCCTCGCCTTCGAGCTGAGCATCATCGAGAAGATGAAGTTCCCCGGCTACTTCCTGATCGTGTCGGACTTCATCAAATGGGCCAAGGCGCACGACATTCCGGTCGGGCCGGGCCGCGGCTCGGGCGCGGGCTCGCTGGTCGCCTATTCCCTCACCATCACCGATCTCGACCCGCTCCGCTTCGGCCTGCTGTTCGAGCGCTTCCTGAACCCCGAGCGCGTCTCGATGCCGGATTTCGACATCGACTTCTGCCAGGACCGCCGGGACGAGGTGATCCGCTACGTGCAGGAGCGCTACGGCCGCAGCCAGGTGGCGCAGATCATCACCTTCGGTACGCTGCAGGCGCGCGGCGTGCTGCGCGACGTCGGCCGGGTGCTGGAAATGCCCTATGGCCAGGTCGACAAGCTCTGCAAGCTGGTGCCGCAGAACCCCGCCAACCCGGTGACGCTCGCCCGCGCCATCGAGGACGAGCCGCGCCTTCAGGCCGAGCGCGACGCGACGCCCGTTGTCAAGCGGGCCTTCGACATCGCGGTGCGACTGGAGGGTCTGAACCGCCACGCCTCCACCCACGCCGCCGGCATCGTCATCGGCGACCGGCCGCTGTCGCAGCTCGTGCCGCTCTACCGCGACCCGCGTTCCGACATGCTGGTGACCCAGTACAACATGAAGTGGGTGGAGCAGGCCGGGCTGGTGAAGTTCGACTTCCTCGGCCTCAAGACCCTCTCCGTGCTGCAGACCGCGGTGCGGCTGGTGGCGCAGCGCGGCATAAGGCTCGACCTCTCCACCATCCCGCTCGACGACAAGAAGAGCTACGACATGCTGACCCGCGGCGAGACGGTCGGCGTGTTCCAGGTGGAAAGCGCGGGCATGCGGCGGGCGCTGGTGGACATGAAGCCGGACCGGCTGGAGGACATCATCGCGCTGGTCGCGCTGTATCGCCCGGGCCCGATGGCCAACATCCCGGTCTATTGCGCGGTGAAGAACGGCCACGAGAAGGCGGCCTATGCCCATCCCGCGCTCGAGGCGAGCCTGAAGGAGACCTACGGCGTCATCATCTACCAGGAGCAGGTGATGCAGATCGCGCAGACCCTCTCCGGCTATTCGCTGGGCGAGGCGGACCTGCTGCGCCGCGCCATGGGCAAGAAGATCCGCGCCGAGATGGACAAGCAGCGCGAGCGCTTCGTCGACGGCGCGGTGGAGCGCGGTGTGCCCAAGGCCAAGGCCTCGGAAATCTTCGACCTGCTCGCCAAATTCGCCGATTACGGCTTCAACAAGAGCCACGCTGCGGCCTATGCGCTGGTCGCCTACCAGACCGCCTACATGAAGGCGAACTACACCACCGAATTCCTCGCCGCCTCCATGACCTACGACATGTCGAACACCGACAAGCTCGGCGAATTCCGCCAGGAGGCGCAGCGGCTGGGCATCGAGGTGGTGGCGCCCTCGATCAACCAGTGCGGCCGCGATTTCCAGGTGAAGGACGGCAAGATCCTCTATGCGCTGGCCGCGGTGAAGGGCGTCGGCGGGCAGGCGGTGGATGCCATCGTCGAGGCCCGCGGGGATCGCCCGTTCCGCAGCCTCGCCGACTTCGCCGAACGCATCAACGCCCGGGCGCTGAACAAGCGCACGCTGGAGAGCCTCGTGAACGCCGGCGCGTTCGACTGCATCGAGCCGAATCGGGCTCGCGCGCTGGCGGCGATCGATCCGGTGCTGGCGCATGCGACCAAGCGCGGCGCGGATGCGGCGGTGGGGCAGAACGACATGTTCGGCAGCGGCCCGGCCGCCACCAGCCTGCCCTTGCCGAATGTGGCGCCCTGGCTGCCGGCCGACCGGCTGCAGCGCGAATACGACGCCATCGGCTTCTTCCTCACCGGCCATCCGCTCGACGATTATGCCAAGGCGCTGGAGCGGCTGCGGGTGCAGCGCTGGAGCGATTTCCAGCGCTCGGTGCGTGCCGGCGCCTCGGCCGGCCGGCTGGCGGCCACCGTGGTGAGCCGGCAGGAGCGGCGCACCAAGACCGGCACCAAGATGGGAATCGTCGGCCTTTCCGACCCTTCCGGCCAGTTCGAGGCGGTGATCTTCTCGGAAGGCCTCGCCCATTTCCGCGAGGTGCTGGAGCCGGGCAAGGCGTTGCTGCTGCATGTTTCCGCCGAGCTGCAGGGCGAGGATGTGCGGGCCCGGATCCAGACCGCGGAGCCGCTCGACGCCGCCGCCTCCAAGATGCAGAAGGGCCTGCGCATCTTCCTGCGCTCGCCCGATCCGCTCGACAGCCTGGCCACCCAGCTCAGCCCCATGGCGACCGGGCGCGGGGAGGGGGAGGTGGCCTTCGTGCTGCTGGTGGGCGAGAATGGCGGTACCGAGGTCGAGATCAAGCTGCCGGGCCGTTTCACCCTGTCGCCGCAGGTCGCCGGCGCCCTGAAGGCGGTGCCGGGCGTGGTCGCGGTGGAGGCGCATTGAGGGGGTCCGGCGCCGCCCCGCCGCCGGTGGCTTGCGCCCGGGCGCCCTCTCCCTTATAAGCCGCGCCATTCCGCACGCGGACCGCGTGCCGGCATTCCTGTCCCATGCGTCCGGCGCCTGCGCGCCGCGACCGGGAAGCGAAGAGCCGGCCATCCGGTGCCGGACCGGCATCCCGCCGGCTCGGCCATGTCCGCGGAGGCTCAACCGGACGAGAAACGACAATGGCGCTTCCTGACTTCACCATGCGCCAGCTTCTGGAAGCTGGCGTGCATTTCGGGCATCAGTCCCACCGCTGGAACCCGAAGATGGCCCCGTTCATCTTCGGCACCCGCAACAACATCCACATCCTCGACCTCGCCCAGACCGTGCCCTCGCTGCACCGGGCGCTGCAGGCGGTGTCCGACACCGTGGCCCGCGGCGGCCGCGTGCTGTTCGTCGGCACCAAGCGTCAGGCGGCGGATGCGGTGGCGGATGCGGCGCGCCGCTCGGCCCAGTATTACGTGAACTCCCGCTGGCTCGGCGGCATGCTCACCAACTGGAAGACCATCTCGCATTCCATTGCCCGTCTGAAGAAGCTCGAAGAGCTGCTCAATGCCGGCGAGGGCGTGGGCTACACCAAGAAGGAGCGCCTGACGCTCCAGCGCGAGAAGGAGAAGCTCGATCGCGCTCTCGGCGGTATCCGCGACATGGGCGGCCTGCCGGACCTGCTGTTCGTGATCGACACCAACAAGGAAGACCTGGCGGTCGCCGAAGCCCGCCGGCTCGGCATCCCGGTTGCGGCGATCCTCGACACCAATTGCGATCCCGACGGCATCGCCTTCCCCGTCCCCGGCAATGACGACGCGGGCCGCGCGATCAACCTGTATTGTGACCTCGTCGCCCGCGCCGCGATCGACGGCATCGGCCGCGCCCAGGGCGACTACGGCATCGACATCGGCGCCTCCGAAGTGCCGCTGGTCGAGGAACTGCCGGGTGAGTCGATCTGGCAGAGCTTCGAGCCCCTCTCCGGGCCGCGCGGCATCGCCGACGACCTGAAGAAGCTTACCGGCGTCTCGCCCGAGATCGAGAAGAAGCTGACCGACCTCGGCATCTTCCACTTCTCGCAGATCGCCGCGCTCGACCCGCAGGACGCCCACCGCCTCGGCGAGGAAGTCGGGCTGCCGGGCCGCGTCGATGGCTGGGTCGCGCAGGCGAAGGAACTGACCGCCGAAGTCGAGTGAGCCTCGCTCTTCGGTGAGGCCGGTGCGTCAGCGCCGGCACTGGGAACGCACGGCCGGCCCGGAACCCTCCGGCCGGCCGTGCCGTCGATTGAGATACCAATTCGTGCGAGGAACGTGACATGGCCAACATCACCGCGGGCATGGTGAAAGAGCTCCGCGAGAAGACCGGCGCGGGCATGATGGACTGCAAGGCCGCGCTCGGCGAGGTCGAGGGCGACATCGAGGCCGCCATCGACTGGCTGCGCAAGAAGGGCCTCGCCAAGGCGGCCAAGAAGGCCGGCCGCGTCGCCGCCGAAGGCCTGATCGGCCTGGCCACCGCCGGCACCAAGGGCGTCGTGGTCGAGGTGAATTCCGAGACCGACTTCGTCGCCCGCAACGAGCAGTTCCAGGGTCTGGTCCGCGGCATTGCCGGGGTCGCGCTGTCGACGGGCGACGATGTCGAGGCGATCAAGGCGGCGGCCTTCCCGGCCGGCGGCACGGTGGCGGAGGCCATCTCCAGCGCCATCGCCACCATCGGCGAGAACATGAACCTGCGCCGCGCCAAGGAGCTGTCGGTCAGCGAGGGCGTGGTCGCGTCCTATCTGCACGGCTCGGTGGGCGAGGGCCTCGGCAAGATCGGCGTGCTCGTCGCGCTCGAATCGGCCGGCAAGGCCGACGACCTCGCCGCGCTCGGCCGCCAGATCGCGATGCATGTCGCCGCGGCGAACCCGCAGGCGCTGGACGCTGCCGGCGTCGATGCCGAGGTCGTGGCGCGCGAGCGTGACGTGCTGGCCGACAAGGCCCGCGCCACCGGCAAGCCGGACAACGTTGTCGAGAAGATCGTCGAGAGCGGCCTGAAGACCTTCTTCAAGGAGGTCACCCTGCTCGACCAGGCCTTTGTGCACGATCCCTCCAAGACCGTCGCCCAGGCGGTGAAGGAGAGCGAAGGCAAGGTTGGCGGTGCCATCCGCGTCGCCGGCTTCGTGCGCTTCGCCCTCGGCGAGGGCGTGGAGAAGCAGGAAAGCGACTTCGCCGCCGAAGTCGCCGCCGCCGCCGGCCACTGAACACGGGTTTCCGTGGAAAAACACGCCGGGCGCGGGAATTCTGCCCCGGCGTGTCCTATTCTGCTGCGGTGCAGCATGTGGGATGGGTTGCGACCCATTCCCCATCTTTCCGAGACAGACCAGGGGGTTGAACGTGACGGTTCGTGAAGCGGGCGAGCTCGCCCACAAGCGTGTGCTGGTCAAGGTGTCCGGCGAGGCGCTGATGGGCAGCGAGCCGTTCGGCCTGCACTGGCCGACCATCGAGCGCATCGCCCAGGATCTGGTCGAGGCCCGTGCCACCGGCGCCGAGATCGCGGTGGTGGTCGGCGGCGGCAACATCCTGCGCGGCGCCCGGGTCGCCAGCGACGGCCTCGACCGCGCCACCGCCGACCATATGGGCATGCTGGCGACGGTGATGAACGCGCTGGCGCTGGAAAAGGCGATCGAGTTCGCCGGCAGCCCGGCCCGCACCCTCTCCGCCATTCCGATGCCGACGATCTGCGAGCCCTATGCCCGCCAGCCGGCCTTGAAGCACCTGGCGCGCGGGCGCATCGTCCTGCTCGCCGGCGGCACCGGCAACCCCTATTTCACCACCGACACCGGCGCGGTGCTGCGGGCCGCCGAGCTGCAATGCGACGCGGTGATGAAGGCGACCAATGTGGACGGCGTCTATACCGCCGACCCCAAGACCGACCCGACCGCCACGCGCTACGACCGCCTGACCCATGACGAGGCCCTCGCCAAGGACCTCAAGGTGATGGACGCGGCGGCCTTCGCGCTTGCCCGCGAGGCCCGGTTGCCGATAATCGTCTTCTCGATCCGCGAACCGGGGGCGATCGCCTCCGCCATTCGCGGCGAGGGCCGGGCGACCACCGTCGCGCCCTGAGCCTCGCCCCGGGGAGTTCCCGAGACCGCCAAACGACACGAACGAGGGCGATATGACCGACGTTGCCGACCTCAAGCGCCGCATGCAGGGCGCCATCGGTGTTCTCAAGCACGAGCTCGGCGGCCTGCGCACGGGCCGGGCCTCGGCCAGCCTGCTCGAGCCGATCCAGGTGGACGCCTACGGTTCCCATATGCCGCTCAGCCAGGTGGCCTCGATCAACGTGCCGGAGCCCCGGCTGCTCTCGGTGCAGGTGTGGGACCGCGGCATGGTCGGTGCCGTCGAGAAGGCGATCCGCAATTCCGATCTCGGCCTCAACCCGCAGGCCGAGGGCCAGGTGATCCGGGTGCGGATTCCCGAGCTGACGCAGGACCGCCGCCAGGAGATGGTGAAGGTCGCGCACAAATACGCCGAGGCGGCGCGGGTGGCGGTGCGGCACGTGCGGCGCGATGGTCTCGACTCGCTGAAAAAGGCGGAGAAGGACGGCGAAATGAGCTCGGACGATCTGGATCGTCTGGCGGATCAGGTGCAGAAAGCAACGGACGGCGCGATCGCCGAGATCGATCAGGTTCTGGCTGGCAAGGAGAAGGAAATCCTTGCCGTCTGACCGTCGACGCCTTGAGGCCGGGTTTTGGGGAGGGGGACGCGGGTCCTCCGGTGTCATGTCGAAGGGCGAAGCTCCGCACGGCGTCAATGTCCATGAGTCGATGCCGGAGGTCTCCGCCCTCGGCGCGTCGCCGCCGCGGCACGTCGCCATCATCATGGACGGCAATGGCCGCTGGGCGAAATCGCGCAGCCTGCCGCGGTTCGAGGGGCATCGCCGCGGCGTCGAGGCGGTGCGCCGCACCGTCGATGCGGCGCGCGATCTCGGCATCGAGGCGCTGACGATCTACAGCTTCTCCAGCGAGAACTGGTCGCGGCCGCAGAGCGAGATCGCCGATCTGATGGGGCTGCTCAAGCGCTTCATCCGCAACGACCTCGCCTCGCTGCACGCCCGCAATGTTCAGGTCCGCATCATCGGCGAGCGCCCGGAGCAGGCGCCCGACATTGCCCGCCTGCTGGACGAGGCGGAAGCGCTCACCCGCGGCAATACCGGGCTCAAGCTGGTGGTCGCCTTCAATTACGGCGCCCATAACGAGATCGCCCGCGCGGTGCAGCGGCTGGCCGTGGATGTCGCGGCGGGCCGCCTCGCGCCGGCCGAGATCACGCCGCAGCGCATTTCGGCGGCCCTCGACACCGCCGGCCTGCCGCCGCTCGATCTCGTCATCCGCACCAGCGGCGAGCAGCGCCTGTCGAACTTTCTGCTGTGGCAGGCGGCCTATGCCGAGCTCATCTTCCTGCCGATGTTCTGGCCCGACTTCGACCGCGATTGCCTCGAGCAGGCGATCGCCGAGTTCCACCGCCGCGAACGCCGTTTCGGCGGCCTCGCCTCGTCGGGGCGCTGAGGATTTTGACGCTCGGCAAGGATTTCCTGCCGCGACTCGGCTCCGCGCTCGTGCTCGCCCCCATTGCCCTGTTCGCCGCCTATGCCGGCGGCTGGCTGTTCACCGGCTTTCTCGCGCTGGCGGCCGTGCTGGTGCTGTGGGAATGGGTGGTGATGACCGATGCCCGGCCGAAGCGGCCGGTGCTGGTCCTCTCGGGGCTCTCGCTCGCCGCCGCCGCCGGATTGACGCAGGCGCAGGGCGCGCTCGCCGGGCTGGGCGCGCTCGCCTTGGGCGCCGCGGCACTGGCGCTGGTCGCCGAGCGGCGGGTCTGGGCGCTTGCCGGGCTGGCCTATGCCGCCGCCGCCGTGGTGCCGGCGGTGGCGTTGCGGCAGGACCCTGCGGCCGGCGGCGTGGCGCTGTTCTGGCTGTTCGCGGTGGTCTGGGGCACCGACATCGCTGCCTTTTTCTGCGGGCGGCTGATCGGCGGGCCGAAGCTGTGGCCGCGCGTCAGCCCGAACAAGACATGGTCAGGGGCGATCGGGGGCACGGTGGTCGGCACCGCGGCGGGACTGCTGGCGGTAGCGGCGTTCGGCGTCCCGGCCACGCCCGCCTTGCTCGCGGTCGGCGTGCTGGCGAGCATCGCCAGCCAGGGCGGCGATCTCTACGAATCGGCGATGAAGCGGCATTTCGGCTGCAAGGATTCGAGCGCGCTGATTCCCGGCCATGGTGGGCTGATGGACCGGCTCGACGGCTTCGTCGCCGCCGCGCTGGTGGCGCTTCTGGTCGGTCTGCTGCGCCATCCCCAGGCGCCGGCGAGCGGGCTGCTCGGGCTCTGAGCCTTGCCGCGGCCGGGCCCGGGTGACACACGGTATTCCAATCGTGCGGTGCGCGGTCGCTTTTGCGCATCTTTGCCGCAAAGCCGCCGTACTGACGGGGTGGTCATGCAGGAGCCCCGTTGGGCGAGAGGAAGCTTGTGATGGACGTTGTGGTCGCGGCGGGTGATCAGATCCACTGGATACTGGGCTACATCGTTCCCTTCCTGTTCGTGCTGACGGTGGTGGTGTTCTTCCATGAGCTCGGCCATTTCTGGGTCGCGCGGCGCGCCGGGGTGAAGATCATCGCCTTTTCCATCGGTTTCGGCCCGGAAATCGCCGGTTTCAATGACCGTCACGGCACCCGCTGGCGCCTCGCCGCCATCCCGCTCGGCGGCTTCGTGAAGTTCCACGGCGACGACAACGCCGCCAGCGCGCCCGATCGCGACGCGGTCGCGCGGATGACGCCGGAGGAGCGGGAGGGCAGCTTCTTCCACAAATCCGTGGGCGCCCGCGCCGCCATCGTGGCGGCGGGGCCGATCGCCAATTTCCTGCTCGCCATCGTGATTTTTGCCGGCCTGTTCATGACGGTCGGCCGCCAGGTGATGACGCCGGTGGTGGACGCGGTGCAGGCGGGCAGCGCCGCCGAGCGTGCCGGCTTCCAGCCGCACGACCTCATCCTCAGCATCGACGGCACGCCGATCGAATCCTTCAGCGACATGCAGCGCATCGTCAGCGCCAGCGCCGGCCAGGAGCTGCATGTCACCGTGCGGCGCGAGGGCGAGGGCGAGGTGGCGCTCACCGCGGTGCCGGATCGCCGCGAGATCAAGGACAGCTTCGGCAACGTCCACAACATCGGCATCCTCGGCATCTCCCGCTCCGCGGAAAACGGCGGCGCGGTGACGCAGACCTATGGCCCGGTGACGGCGGTCGGCATGGCGGTGAAGGAGGTTTGGTTCGTGGTCGACCGCACCTTCAGCTATCTCGGCGGGGTGGTGACGGGGCGGGAATCGCCGGACCAGCTCGGCGGGCCGATCCGCATCGCCCAGGTCTCGGGCCAGGTGGCGACGTTCGGCTTCGGTGCCCTGTTGCAGCTGGCGGCGGTACTCTCGGTGTCGATCGGACTTCTTAACCTCTTCCCGATACCCTTGCTCGACGGTGGTCACCTGGCGTTCTACGCGGTGGAGGCGCTGCGGGGGCGGCCTTTGAGCGAGCGCGCGCAGGAGGTCGGGTTCCGCATCGGCCTTGCCCTGGTGCTGATGCTGATGCTGTTTGCGACGTTCAACGATATCCTCAACATTTCAAAATCTTGAGGGGCAAGAGCGGGTGGCGTTGCCCGGAGGCAACGCCACCCGGAAAAGGGGCGGATCGAGGGGCGGCTCGGTTTGCAGGTGCAGCAAAAGTCTGTACAAACAAGTCCGCAGGGTGAGAGTCCGTGCAGCTTTTCGCTTGTGCGAAGCTGTGCCGATACCAGAACAACGGTAAGGTTGCGCACCACATGGCTGCTCGTGTCCGGTTTGTGAGTAAGATGGTGTCCGTGAGTGGCGTCTGCCTCGCCACGGCGGTCACTGGGGTTGCCGGATCCATCGCCCTTCCGCCCCAGAGTGCCTTTGCCCAAAGCGCCAGCTCGATCATCGTCGAGGGCAACAAGCGCGTGGATGCCGAAACCATCCGCGCCTATTTCGCCACGCAGCCCGGCCAGAAGCTGGACGCCGCTCGCATCGACGAGGCGCTGAAGAGCCTCTACGCCACCGGCCTGTTCTCCGACGTGCGCATCAGCAACCGCGGCGGCCGCATGGTCGTCACCGTCGTCGAGAACGAGGTGATCAACCGGGTCGCCTTCGAGGGCAACAAGAAGATCAAGGACGAGCAGCTCGCCTCTGAGGTGCAGTCCAAGCCGCGCAGCCCGTTCAACAAGGCGACGGTGCAGGCCGATACCCAGCGCATCATCGAGCTGTACCGCCGCGCCGGCCGCTACGACGTGCGCGTCGAGCCGAAGACCATCGACCGCGGCGAGGGCCGTGTCGACCTGGTGTTCGAGATCACCGAGGGCGAGAAGCTTGGTATCTCGAAGATCGTGTTCGTCGGCAACAAGGCCTTCTCCGAGTACAAGCTGAAGGACGAGCTGACCACGACCGAGAGCAACTGGCTGTCGTGGCTGAAGAACACCGACGTCTATGACGTCGATCGCATCAATGCCGACCAGGAACTGCTGCGCCGCTTCTATCTGAAGAACGGCTATGCCGATTTCCGCATCGTGTCGGTGTCGGCCGACCTCGACCGCAAGACCGGCGGCTTCATCCTGACCTATGTGCTCGATGAGGGTCAGCAGTACCGCTTCGGCACGATCGACGTCGTCTCGAATATCAAGGACGTCGATCCCGCCTCGATCCGCTCCGCGCTGCGGGTGCAGCAGGGTCAGGTCTACAACGCCGAGCTGGTCGAGAAGTCGGTCGAGAACGCCACCATCGAGGTGTCGAAGAGCGGCTACGCCTTCGCCCAGGTGCGTCCGCGCGGCGATCGCAATTTCGAGGCCCGCACCATCTCGCTCGTCTTCACGGTGGAAGAGGGGCCGCGCGTCTATATCGAGCGCATCGAGGTGCGCGGCAACACCCGCACCCGCGACTGGGTGGTGCGCCGCGAGTTCGATCTCGGCGAAGGCGACGCCTATAACCGCGTGCTGGTCGACCGCGCCGAGCGGCGCCTGCGCAATCTCGGCTTCTTCAAGACCGTCAAGATCACCAACGAGCCGGGTTCGGCGCCGGATCGCGTCATCCTCGTGGTGGATGTCGAGGATCAGCCCACCGGTGAGTTCGCCGTCTCCGGCGGCTACTCCACCAGCGACGGCTTCATCGGCGAGGTCGCGATCACCGAGAAGAACTTCCTCGGCCGCGGCCAGTATGTCCGGCTGTCCGGCACGCTGGGCGAGAACACCCAGGGCGTGGAGTTCAACTTCACCGAGCCCTATTTCCTGGATTACCGCGTCGCCGCCGGCTTCGACCTGTTCTACAAGGACACCTCGGCGACCAGCACCAGCCCGTATGACACCAACACCGCCGGTGGCACGCTGCGTCTCGGCCTGCCGCTGACCGACGAGCTGACGCTGGGCCTGCGCTACACGCTGTCCACCAAGGAAGTCACGGTCAGCAGCGACTACAACTACAATGTGTCGTGGGCCATTCTCGAGGTGGACGGCGATCCCGCCCTCACCTCGGCGATCGGCTACACCCTGTCCTACAACATGCTCGACAATAACATCGATCCTACATCGGGTTATCTGATCGAGTTCAAGCAGGATCTCGCCGGCCTCGGCGGCGATGTGGACTATATCCGTTCCACCTTCGACGCCCGCGCCTATTACCCGCTGTTCGGCGACTTCGTGCTGATGCTGCGCGGCCAGGCCGGCAACGTCGCCTCGTGGGGCGGCGAAAACCTGCGCATCCTCGACAACTTCTTCAAGGGCCCGGATCTGGTCCGCGGCTTCGCCTCGAACGGCATCGGCCCGCGCGACCTCGCCTCGGGTGGCGACGGCACCGACCCGACCGCGCTGGGCGGCACGCTCTACTGGGGCACGACCGCGGAACTGCAGTTCCCGCTCTCCTTCCTGCCCAAGGACGCCGGCCTGAAGTTCGCCGTCTTTGCGGATGCCGGCTCGCTGTGGGACTATCAGGGCAACACCACCTTCCAGAACGTGTCGGGCTGGGAAAACAACCTGACGGACTGCTCGCAGATTTCCGGCTCCAAGACCCAGGGCTGGAACAATGTCTGCGTCGCCGACAGCGACGCGGTCCGTTCCTCGGTCGGCGTCAGCCTGATCTGGAAGTCCCCCTTCGGCCCGCTGCGCTTCGACTATGCCTGGGCGCTCAGCAAGGAAAGCTACGACGAGACCCAGGCCTTCCGTTTCTCGGGCGGCACCAAGTTCTGATCGCCGGCAATCCGTGTATAAGGTCATGGCGGCCCGGTCATCCGGGCCGCCTGTCTGTTTGAGAGCGCCGTCCGGTTCCCCGCCATGAGTGATCCCGTCTTTTTTGCGCCGCGTGCGCCGCTCTCGCTCGAAGAGCTGTGCGCCATCACCGGCGCGCGGATCGCCACGCCCCGCGTCGCGCCCGCCCCCGTCATCAGCGGCCTCGCCGCGCTCGACCGGGCGCAGCCCGGGGATGTGAGCTTCATCGACGCCGCCCGTTTCGTGCCGCAGCTCGCCGCCACCCGGGCCGGGGCCTGCTTCGTCGCCGAGCGCCTGCTGGAGCGGGTGCCAGAGGGCACGCAGGCACTGGTGGTGGCGCGGCCGCATCACGCCTTCGTCGCGCTGGCCCGCCACATCCATGCCGATCTGTTGCGGCCGGCCTCGGTGTTCGGCCATCATGGCGTCGCCGCCGGCGCGATCGTCCATCCGCAGGCCCGGCTCGAGGACGACGTCACCGTCGATCCCGGCGCGGTGGTGGGGCCGGGCGCCGAGATCGGTGCCGGCAGCGTCATCGCCGCCGGCGCGGTGGTGGGCCCGGGGGTGCGGATCGGGCGCAACTGCCACATCGGCGCGGGCGTGTCGCTCATTCACGCGCTGGTCGGCGACCGGGTCATCATCCACCCCGGCGCCCGCATCGGCCAGGACGGCTTCGGCTATCTCGGCAGCGCCCGTGGCCACGCCAAGATTCCCCAGTTCGGCCGCGTCATCATCCAGGACGATGTCGAGATCGGCGCCAACACCGCGATCGACCGCGGCGGCCTGCGCGACACCGTGATCGGGGAGGGCACGAAGATCGACAATCTCGTGCAGATCGCCCACAACGTCGTCATCGGCCGGCACTGTGTCGTGGTGTCGCAGACCGGGATCGCCGGTAGCGCGACGCTGGGCGATTTCGTGATGCTTGGCGGCCAGGTCGGGGTCATCGGCCATGTCCACATCGGTGATGGGGCGCAGATCGCCGCGACTAGCAACGTGAAGGACGACGTGCCGGCCGGGGCGCAATGGGGCGGCTCGCCGGCCAAGCCGATGCGCGACTGGTTCCGCGAGGTGATGGCGGTGCAGCGTCTCGGCCGCGGGGAACGGCCGGACGGCGCGCGCGGGGATGAGGGACAACGGGGCGTTTGATGAGTGGCGAGGAAAACAAGGTCCTTGGGGCCGCCGACATCCAGCAGATTCTGGCGGCGCTGCCGCATCGATACCCCTTCCTGATGATCGACCGCATCGTCGACATCGATGGCGACCTCAGCGCCGTCGGCATCAAGAACGTCTCGGCCAATGAGCCGCATTTCCAGGGTCATTTCCCGGATCGCCCGGTGATGCCGGGCGTGCTGATCCTCGAGGGAATGGCGCAGACCGCCGGCACCATCTGCCTGCTCGGCGGCGGCGGCAAGCCGCAGCTCGTCTATTTCATGACCATCGACAAGGCCAAGTTCCGCAAGCCGGTGGTGCCGGGCGACGTGCTGGAATATCACATGACCCGCCTCGCCAAGCGGCGGAACATGTGGTGGTTCCGCGGCGAGGCGAAGGTCGCCGGCCAGCTCGTGGCCGAGGCCGAGGTCGGCGCCATGATCGCACAGGAGTAGCTGTTGATGAGTTCCACCACGGCCCGGATCGACCCCATGGCGCGCGTCGCGGAGGGTGCGCGCCTCGGCGAGAATGTTGAGATCGGTCCGTTCTGCACGGTGGGCCCGGACGTCGAGCTGGGCGAGGGCGTGCGTCTCGTCTCGCATGTGGTCGTCGACGGCCACACCACTCTCGGCGCCGGCACCGTCGTGTATCCCTTTGCCGTGCTCGGCACGCCTCCGCAGTCGCTGCACTACAAGGGCGAGCCGGGCCGGCTGGTGGTCGGGCGCCGCTGCATCGTGCGCGAGCATGTGACGATGAACATCGGCACCGCCGGCGGCCATCTGGAGACCCGGGTCGGCGACAACGGCATGTTCATGGCGGCAAGCCATGTCGCCCATGACTGCGTGGTCGGCAACAACGTGATCTTCGCCAATAACGCCACCCTGGCCGGCCATGTCACGGTCGGCGACAATGTGTTCCTCGGCGGCCTCAGCGCGGTGCACCAGTTCGCCCGGGTGGGCGAGGGCGCCATCATCGGCGGCATGTGCGGCACACGGCACGACCTCATTCCGTTCGGCGCGATGATCGAGGGCCGGCCGGGCCTCGGCGGCCTCAACATCATCGGGCTGAAGCGCCGCGGCGCCTCCCGTGCCGAGATCCACGCGCTGCGTGCGGCCTATCGCGAGCTGTTCTATGGCCGCGGCACGCTGGCGGAGCGCACCGAGCGCACCGCCGAGCTGTTTCCCGACCAGGCCTATGTCCGGACGCTGCTCGACTTCGTCCGTTCGGCCGGCAAGCGCCGCCTCACCGTGCCCCATGATGTCGACGATGGCGGCGACCGCGACGCCGCCTGAGGCTGCGCCGGCCGGCGCACCGGGGGAGGGTGCGCTCGGCATCATCTGCGGGG
Source organism: uncultured Starkeya sp. (assembly GCA_964543245.1). Lineage (GTDB taxonomy): Bacteria > Pseudomonadota > Alphaproteobacteria > Rhizobiales > Xanthobacteraceae > Ancylobacter. The sequence goes on along the minus strand of CAZIXP010000006.1, from coordinate 511 downwards.
GCGGGGCGTTTCCGCTCGCCGTCGCCCGCGCCGCGCAGGCGGGCGGGCGTCGGGTCGTGCTCTTCGCGCTGCGGGGCTCGGCGTCGGCGGAAGTCGAGGCCTTCCCCCATGTCTGGATTCCCATGGGCAAGTTCGGGATGCTTCAGGCGGAGCTGAAGCGTCATGGCTGCCGCGACGTGGTGATGATCGGCACGGTGCTGCGGCCGCGCATCCGCGACATCCGGCTGGACTGGGCGACGCTGCGGCGCATGCCGCGGGTCATCGCCATGATGCGCGGCGGCGACGATCACCTGCTCTCTGGGGTTGCCCGCATTTTCGAGGAGGCCGGCTTCCGCCTGCTCGGGGCGCATGAGGTGGCGCCCGGCATTCTCGCCCCCGAAGGGGTGCTCGGCGCCATCGCCCCCTCGCGGGAGGCGCTGGCCGACATCGCCACAGGATTCCGGGCGCTCCACGTGATCGGGCCGCTCGACATCGGCCAGGGGCTGGTGGTGATGAACGGCCACGTCGTCGC
>CAZIXP010000005.1:63530-65902 GCA_964543245.1 uncultured Starkeya sp. | reverse complement strand
CCGCCTGCCGAGCTGCATGGACAACCGGCCGCTGCGCTTCGAGGAATGGGAGGCGATGCGGCCGCAGACCATCCACGTCTCCGCCACCCCCGGCGCGTGGGAGATGGACCGCACCGGTGGCGTCTTCGTCGAGCAGGTGATCCGCCCCACCGGGCTGATCGATCCGCCGGTCGAGGTGCGCCCGGCCCGCACCCAGGTCGACGACCTGCTCGGCGAGGTGCGCGCGGCCGCGGCCAGGGGCTATCGCTCGCTGGTCACCGTGCTGACCAAGCGCATGGCCGAGGACCTGACCGAGTATCTCCACGAGAACGGCATCCGCGTGCGCTACATGCATTCGGACATCGACACGATCGAGCGCATCGAGATCATCCGCGACCTCCGGCTCGGCGCCTTCGACGTGCTGATCGGCATCAACCTGCTGCGCGAGGGGCTCGATATCCCGGAATGCGGGCTGGTGGCGATCCTCGACGCCGACAAGGAGGGCTTCCTGCGCTCCGAGACCTCGCTGGTGCAGACCATCGGCCGCGCCGCCCGCAATGTCGATGGCCGGGTGGTGCTCTATGCCGACCACGTCACCGGCTCGATGGAGCGGGCGATGGCGGAGACCGAGCGCCGCCGCACCAAGCAGCTCGCCTGGAACGCCGAGCACGGCATCACCCCGGAAAGCGTCAAGAAGGCGATCGGCGACATCCTCAACAGCGTCTATGAGCGCGACCACGTCCAGGTCGACAGCGGCATGGCCGAGGCGCCCGCCGCCTATGGCCACAATCTCGCGGCGGTGATCGCCGACCTCGAGAAGCGCATGCGCGCGGCGGCGGCCGATCTCGACTTCGAGACGGCGGCGCGGCTGCGCGACGAGATCAAGCGGCTGCAGGCCACCGAGCTCGCCGTCTCCGACGACCCGATGGCGCGGCAGGAATCGATCGACGATCGCACCGGCGGCTATCGCGGCGAGCGGCGCTACGGGCGCGCCGCCAACCTGCCGGAGAGCGAGAGCGCCAAGCCGAAAGGCCGCGCGGGCAAGCCGGGCGGCCGCAGCGGCGGGCCGCGCTCCTCGCCGGGCCACGTCTCCTCCAGCGCGGCGGCGCGGGCGGACGAGGCGCAGGCGCTCTATGATGCCGATGACGGCCGGCCCCTGCCGCCCTCCCGCGTGATGAAGCCCTCGCTCGACGACATGGGTCCCGGCACCGACCGCGCCGAGCCGCTCGGCGCCGACGGCTGGACCCGCCCCGAGCGGCCGGACCCGATGACCAAGGGCTACCGCAAGGGCGGCCGCCGCCCGCCGAAGCGGTGAGTCCGGCGCCGGCTGCCGCGGGTGCTACCGTGTTACGTTTTCCCGATGCCTTGCCCACCGCTAGAATCTGGTGCTCTCTCGTCGTGAGCGGCCAAGGTGGGGGCAAACGATGGGTTTCACGCAGGCGGTCTCCAGCGTGCTGGGGAAGTACGCGACGTTCGAGGGGCGGGCGCCGCGGTCGGAATATTGGTGGTGGGTGGTGTTCAGCGTGGTGCTGAACGGGGTCACCGGCCTGCTCGACACGCTGCTGTTCGGGCCGTGGTCGCTGCTGGTCTATGGCGAGCTGCACGTCTTCACCCCGATCTCGACGCTGATCGGCCTCGCCCTGATCCTGCCCTCGCTCGCGCTCTCGGTACGCCGCTTCCACGATCTCGGCCGCACCGGCTGGTGGCTGCTGCTGGCGCTGACCGGCCTCGGCACGCTGGTGGTGACGGTCTGGTTCATGTTCCGCGGCACGCCGGGGCCGAACGCGTACGGCCCCGACCCGCTGGGGCAGGGCGGCGTCTGAGCCCCGTCAGGGGCAGGCGCCGTCACCATCCTTGTAGCCGCCGCCGGCGACCCAGATGAAGCTCTGGATATCGATGCCGTCGGCAGGTTCCAGTTCCTCGATATGCAGGCGGATGGTGCGGGCGAGGTCGAGGAGCGCCTCATAGGTCGCGATGTCGGGAGGCGACCGGTACACGTCGGCAAAGAGGTGCCCGACCCGTTCGGCGAGCGTCTTGGTCACTTCCGGCTTCAGGAACATGTGCCGTTCCGGGTCCCACAGGAAGGGCAGATAGGTGAGGATCGGCCAGGTGGCGGCGTTATGGGCGCGCGCCAGATCTGTCATGGCGCGCAGGCCTTCTTTCGTCGGCGCGAGGGTGAAGCGGGCGGCGGCCTCGGCAAAGCGGTCCCCCTGCGGGCTCAGCAGCAGGTCCTTCACCCGCATGGCTTCCTGCGGGAACAGCAGATTGGTGCGCTGAAAGGGTTTGAGGAGCGCGTTACCGCGGGTCTTGCCGTTGGCCGCCTCTTCCAGGGGTGCCACCGAAAGCAGCACCCCACGCGCTTCGCGCTTGTAGTCACCTTCGCAGCTTAGATA
>CAZIXP010000005.1:62143-63520 GCA_964543245.1 uncultured Starkeya sp. | reverse complement strand
TCGATCTCATCCCGTTCGGGAAGAACTGCCAGAACCGGTTGATGGCGCCGCCCCAGCCGATATAGCCGGGCTGTGCGGTAGCGGCCCGGCGCTTCAGCTCGGTCCGCACCTCGGCCAGATCGGTCCCGGTCACCACCTCTCGGGAATGGCCGCCGGCGATGACCACCCCACGATAAACCGCGCCGTCCAGCACGACCCTGAGTTCGTTCTTTCCGACGGGTTCGCTGTGGATGGTCCGGGATGGTGGCATGGCGCGCTCGCGTGCAGGAGAAATATCCTGCACGCTAGAAGCGTGTCCTGCCGGCTGTAAAGAGGTGCCGTGCCCGCTTACCGCGAGAGGTCGATCACCTCCGGCTTCTGGTCGATCGGGATGAGGCGGGCCTCGGCGGCGTCGAGGTCGACCTTGTGCAGGTCGAGCACGCGCGGGGTGGGGTTGTCGTAGTCCCACAGCGCGTAGACGCCGTTCTTCAGGTCCGCCACCGCCGACCATTCCGTCGTCTCGAAGCCGGCGACGCCGCCGCCCGCGGTGCCGCCCGCGGTGGTCACCACCGCGCCGGGCGGGATGTCGAAATTGTTGAGGATGTGCCGTGCCGCCTTCATCGCGTCGAGCGCGGTCGGCAGCGGCGGCAGGTTCTGCACATAGAAGAAGGCGCGCACGAAGCGCGAGGGCGAGAGGAAGTCGCCGGGAATGCCATGCAGGCCGGCGCCGGTGCTCGGCTGGGCGATGACGAGGTCGCCGATCCGGCGCGGCGGCGGCTCCACCGCCGAGAGATTGCCGTACTGGCCGAGATTGGCGAGGTGGAAGGGGAAGGCGGGGGCGTTGGTCATCACCCCGGTGGGGTTGTCGTACATGGCGAGCTGGCCGTCGACATATTCCACCACGAGGCTGCGGCCGCCGGCGTCGTGCAGGGTGACGTGCAGCGGCGGGGCGGCGCCGAAGGCCGCCTGGGGCGCGTTGCTCACCTTGATGCCGGGCAAGGCGGCGCGCACCTCGTCCACGGTGGCGAAATTGGTCAGCATCCAGGTCAGCAGTTCGAAGGCGGCGATGGAGGTCTTCGCCTCGCCGGGCGCCACCTCCTGGTAGCGGGCGAGGCCCGGCAGATAGAGCATGCCGCCGCCGAGGCCCTTCTCGTTCACGCCGTCGACGAGCAGCTTCAGGCCGATGCCATTGGCACCGATCGCGCCATATCTGCCGGTCCAGGTCAGGCCGGTGCCGGGTGTGCCGTCCGGCCCAGTGGCGGCGTAGGTGAGCCGGCGGGGGATGACGATGAGCTCGGACTCCAGCGAGCGGCCGAACTCCAGCGTCCGCCCATAGACCAGCCCGCCATCCTGCGCGCGGAGGGCGACAAATTCTTCTGCCCCGGCTGGGACCTGAAG
>CAZIXP010000005.1:52446-62133 GCA_964543245.1 uncultured Starkeya sp. | reverse complement strand
ATGAGGAAGGAGGTGCAGGCCTGCGCCGCCGGGGCCAGCAGGGTCATCGCCGCGCCAGCGAGGGCGGCGGCCCGCCGGGCGAGGCGCGCGCGCCGCGGCGCGGCGGGGGCAGCGGAGGTCGGCATTGCGATCGTGATGGGCATGGGCGTTTCCTCCTGCGGGGCGGTTCGGTCCGCCACCTTGTCGAGGCCGCCATGATGCGACGGCGGGCTGGCCGCTGTCTTGCGCCTCCGCAAACCGCGGGAGGAATGGCGCCGACGCGAAAAAGCCGGCGGGCGGGCGGCCGCGCCGGCTTCTCCTGTCGCTTAAGTCTACCTCGCGGCGGACGCGTCAGCTCTGCTGGATCGCGCTCACCTTCCACTCGCCGCCGCCGGCGGGGCGCACGAAGGTCCACAGCTCGGTCGCCTGGGTGAGGGTGTCGGCGTCGCCCTCCACCACCCGACCGCTGGAACGCTCGATCATCGCGTCCTTGAGCTGGTAGCGCATGGCCACGGTGGCGTAGTCGCGGCCGTCCTCGGTCCAGGCCTCGGAGAGGTCGCCCTGCAGCAGCTTCACCTCGGACAGCCGGTTCTCGAGGCCCTGCCGCTCCATGTCGTCCAGTTCCTCGCCGACATAGCCGGCCATTTCCGGCGTCAGCAGCCGGTCGAGGGCGCGGCGGTCGTCGCGGCCATAGGCGGTCTGCACTTCGCCGAGCAGGCTTTCGAACATGTCGAAATCCGCACCGGCCAGCTTCAGCGGCTTGCCGCGCGGCCCGGTGTTGAAGCCGAAGCGCGGCAGGCCTGACCCACCACCCATCGAGCCGCCGCCCGCCGCGGTGGGGCCGGCCTCCGGCCGGGCCTCATCGCGCGCCATCGCCTCGGGGCGGGGGCCGCCGGCATAGGCCGGCTGGCTGTTGCGGTTGCGCAGCCACCCCATGACGAGGCGCACCACGATGAAGATCAGCGCGACCTGCAGCAGCAGGCCGAGCAGGCCGGCGAGGCTGCCGAGGCCGGAGAAGAAGCCGCCGCCCATCAGCAGGCCGAACAGGCCGGCGCCGAGCAGGCCGCCCATCAGCCCGCCCATGAAGCCGGGGCGATTGAAGAAACCGCCGCGCGCGGCGCCCGCCGCGGTGGCGGGGGCGGCGACGCCGGTCGGGTTCTGCGGGCCGGTCGAGGGCGTCGCGGAACGCTGCATCGGCTGGGCGGTGGGGGAGGTGGGGGTCGGCGCCGGGGTCGACCAGGTGCGCGAACCGCGGCTGCCGATGCTTCCGCCGCGGCTGACGCGGGCCTCTGCGAAATCGGCCGCCACCATCGTGCCGGCGCCGATCACCAGCGCCGCGAGGGCGGCGCGGAACGCCGAGCGGGAAGAAAGGCTACGAAGCATCACTCACACCCTGACAGGACAGGCAGCCGCGTTGGTCGCGGGCTGCGGGGCCACGGCAATATGCCGTTACGTCATGCCATATGGGGTGAAGCGAGGGCTTTGTCATCCCGCCGGCGGGCGAATGCCGCCCAATTCGGCGTGATCAGCAGCCGAGGCGGGATTCCAGCGCGGCAATCGAGCCGTCCGGCACCGTGATCGTCGCGGCCGGGCGGCCGGTGCCGCGCTCGGCGGGTTCGGCGGTGGCGCCGCGGCCGGCGCTGCGGGTCGGGCGGGCGGCGAGGGGCATCTTCTCGCCCCGATGGGTGGTCGTGGTCATTGTGCTTCCTTCACGCGCAGGCTCGAAAGACTCCGGTGCAACCGGCAGGCCGCGATAAGTCGCGAGCCTGTGGATGATGCAGCCTCGCATCTGAACCCTGCCTGAGCCTGTCGTTCATATTCGGCGCCGATCCGTTCAGCTTCGGGGCGCGGAAGAGGCGAATGGGGGAAAAGCCGGGGCTTTTTTCCGCCCGTGTCGCTGCGGCAGGGGTGTCGCGCACGGCATACTAATTGCTAAGTTCCCCGGTATCAGCGGAGAATCCGAGCCATGTCCCTTGCCCTCTCCATCGCCGCATCCTCCACCGAGGCGGAGCCTCACGGCGACCCCGATCTGTCGCTGCGCGACGAGATCCGCATGCTCGGCCGGGTGCTCGGCGACACGCTGCGCGACCAGGAAGGCGAAGCGATCTTCGATATCGTCGAGCGGATTCGCCGTGTCTCCACGCGTTTTCACCGCGAGGAGGACGAAACCGCCCGCGGCGAGCTGGAGAGCATCCTCGCCTCGCTGCCGGCGGACCAGACCATCACCATCGTCCGCGCCTTCAGCTATTTCTCCCACCTCGCCAACATCGCCGAGGATCAGCACAACCTGCGCCGCGCCCGCGCCCAGGCCGCCGGCGGGCACAACGCCCGCGGGACGCTGGCCAATGCGCTCGACCATGCGCAGCAGGCGGGCATTTCCACCGCCGATCTGCGCAAGTTCTTCGCTACCGCTCTGGCGAGCCCGGTGCTGACCGCGCACCCCACCGAGGTACGGCGCCGCTCCACCCTGAACCACGAGATGCGGATCGCCGAGCTGCTGGCCGACCGCGCCCGGCTCGACCCCACGCCGGAGGACCTGGAGGCCATCGCCGAGGAGCTGCGCTGCCGGGTGCTGACGCTGTGGCAGACCAACCTGCTGCGCAAGACCAAGCTCTCGGTGCTGGACGAGGTGAACAACGGCCTCGCCTATTACGACTACACCTTCCTGCGCCAGCTTCCCCGCATCTATGCCGCGCTGGAAGACAAGCTGGCCGCCATCGAGGGCGAGGAAGCGAAGGGCGGCGAGATCGGCTCCTTCCTGCGGTGCGGCAGCTGGATCGGCGGCGATCGCGACGGCAACCCCTTCGTCACCGCCGACGTGACCGCCCAGACCATGCGGCTGCAGAGCGCGACCGCGGTGCGCTTCTATCTCGACGAGCTGAAGGGGCTGGGTTCCGAGCTTTCGATCAGCACCATCCGGGTGCAGGTGTCGGACGAGCTGCTGGCGCTGATCGATTCCGCCCCGCAGCTCTCGCAGAACCGCCGCAACGAGCCTTACCGCGTTGCCGCCACCATCATCACGGAGCGGCTGAAGGCGACCGCCTTCCGGCTGGAAGTGGCCGATCTCGTCGGCATCGCCGGCCGTCCCGCCGTGCTGCCCTATGCCTCGGCCGCCGAGCTGAAGCATGATCTCGACGTCGTCGACCGCTCGCTGCGGCTGCACCGTTCCACCCCGATCGCCCGCGGCCGGCTGCGCGCGCTGCGCCGGGCGGTCGACTGCTTCGGCTTCCACCTCGCCATTCTCGATTCGCGGCAGAACTCCGACGTCCACGAGCGCTGCATCGCCGAGCTGTTCGAGGTCGCGGCGCCCGGCACCAACTACAAGGCGCTGCCGGAAGGCACCCGCGTGGCGCTGCTGCTGCGCGAACTGACCACCGCGCGCCCGCTGACCTCGCCCTTCGCCCGCTATTCCGAGGAGACGCTGGGCGAGATGGAGATGCTGCGCACCTGCGCCCGCATCCACAAGGTCTATGGCCCCGAGGCGATCCAGACCTGCATCATCTCCAAGGCCGAGGGCGTCTCCGACATGCTGGAGCTGGCGCTCCTGCTCAAGGAGGTCGGCCTGGTCGACCCGGCGGGCTCCAGCGCGGTGAACATCGTGCCGCTGTTCGAGACCATCGAGGACCTGCGCAACTCCGCCCGGGTGATGGAGCAGATGTTCCGCCTGCCGGAATACCGCAAGCTGGTGGACAGCCGCGGCGGCATGCAGGAGGTGATGCTCGGCTATTCCGACAGCAACAAGGATGGCGGCTTCGTCACCTCGGGCTGGGAGCTCTACAAGGCCGAGATCGAACTGGTCGAGGTGTTCAAGCGCCATGGCGTGCGGCTGCGGCTGTTCCACGGCCGCGGCGGCTCGGTCGGCCGCGGCGGCGGGCCGAGCTACGACGCCATCCTCGCCCAGCCGGGCGGGGCGGTGCAGGGGCTGATCCGCATCACCGAGCAGGGCGAGATCATCTCCTCCAAATATTCCAACCCGGCGGTGGGGCGCGGCAATCTCGAGACGCTGGCCGCCGCCACGCTGGAGGCGACGCTGCTCTCCGGCGACGCCAAGGCCCCGCGCGAGGAATATCTCACCGTGATGGAGGCGCTCTCCGATGCCGCCTTCGCGGCCTATCGCGGGCTGGTCTACGAGACCCCGCGCTTCGAGGACTATTTCTGGGAATCCACCGTCATCAACGAGATCGCGACGCTGAACATCGGCTCGCGCCCGGCCTCGCGCAAGAAGACCCGGCGGATCGAGGATCTGCGCGCCATTCCCTGGGTGTTCTCCTGGGCGCAGTGCCGGCTGATGCTGCCGGGCTGGTTCGGCTTCGGCACGGCGGTGAAGGAATGGCTGGCGAAGAACCCGGACGGCCTGCCCCTGCTGCAGGAGATGTACCGGGAGTGGCCCTTCTTCCGCACCCAGCTCTCCAACATGGACATGGTGCTCTCGAAGAGCTCGATCGCCATCGCCTCGCGCTATGCCGAGCTGGTGGAGGATGTGGAACTGCGGGAGAGCATCTTCGGGCGCATCCGCACGGAGCATCATGAGGCGATCGAGGCGCTGCTGGCGATCTCGCAGCAGCCCAAGCTGCTCGCCAACAACCCCCCGCTCGACCGCTCCATCCGCAACCGCTTCCCCTATATCGACCCGCTGAACCATGTGCAGGTCGGCCTGCTGCGCGCCTATCGCGGCAACGACACCGACGAGAAGGTGCTGCAGGGCATCCAGCTCACCATCAACGGCATCTCGGCCGGCCTGCGCAATTCGGGCTGAGGGTGGCGTGGCGGCGCGAGCGGCTGGGTGCCGGCTCGCGCGGGCGAAGTGGGGTGGAACGACGGAGCGATCGCATCGAGCGCATGCTTGAACGGCTCCGGGTGCTCGACAGCAAAAGAAGAGCGGGTCGCGTGACCCGCTCAACGGTCGCCGCAATGTGCTGATCGCCGAAACCGCTCTCAGGCGAGGGGCCGTCCTCGCGAGCGCCGACGCCCCGTTGCGCCAGCTTTTCGAAGGATATGGCGGCCGGGCTCTCGGCCGGTCTTTTGGCCGGGACGAATTCCTCGCTGCACCCGCGGCACGGCCATAGCCGGCCTTCCGGCCGCGGGCGTCTGCGCTATCCTGCCGGTTCCGGCGGCGGGTTCCGGCGGGCCGGTGCCGCGCGCGGTCCTCAGGAAAGGTGAAACGTCATGAAACGGGCCGGGAACAGGCTGCCGCCCATCGCCGTCGAGAAAGCGGCGGTCGGGGCGGGGGCGGTGGGGGCGCTGAGCGTCGGGGCGCTCGCCGTGGGGGCGCTGGCCATCGGCGCCATCGCCATCGGCGCGGTGGCGATCCGGCGGCTGCGCCTCGTGGAAGCACGGGTCGACCGGCTCTCCGTGGGCACGCTGACCGTGGAAAAGCTCGAGCTGCGCTCCTGAGGCAGGAGGTGGTGGCAGGTTGCGGCGGCGTGACGCCGGCGCCGCCGCGCCTTACCATGGGGCTTCCGCCGCGCCACCGGGATGCCGCCATGTATACGCCGCCCGCCTTCCGAGAGGACGACCCCGCGAGCCTGCGCCAGATCATTCGCGCGGCGCGGCTCGCCACGCTCGTCACCGCCACCGCCGACGGGCCGGTGGCGACGCCGCTGCCGCTGTTCCTTGACGCCACCGAAGGCGAGCACGGCGTGCTCTATGGCCATCTCGCCCGGGCGAACCCGCAGTGGACGGCGCCGCCGATCGGCCCGGCGCTGGCGATGTTCGCGGGACCGGACGCCTATGTCTCGCCGTCCTGGTACGCATCCAAGCAGGAGCACGGCAAGGTCGTGCCGACCTGGAACTATGTCGCCGTCCACGCCTATGGTCCGGTCGAATTCTTCGAGGAGGCCGGCCGGCTGCGGGAGGCGGTGGCCCGGCTGACCGACCTGCACGAGCAGGACCGCGCCGAGCCCTGGAGCGTCGAGGACGCGCCGGCGGCTTTCATCGCAGCCCAACTGCGCGGCATCGTCGGGGTGCGGCTGCCGATTGCGCGGCTCGAAGGCAAGCGCAAGATGAGCCAGAACCGTCCCGAGGCCGACCGCGAGGGCGTGGCGGCGGGGCTTCGGCAGAGCCCGCGGCCCAGCGACCGCGAGGTCGCGCCGCTGATCCCGAGCGACCGCGAGGTCGCGCCGCTGATCCCGACCGGCCCGCGCTGAGGCGCCAATCCCCCGGCGCCTTGCGCCGAGGCGCGCGAACGCCACCGGGGCCTCGCCGGGATCGGAACCGGCCGGCCCCGCCGGATGGCAAGGGCTCAGGCCACCCCGCCCGGCACGGCCTCCGGCCGCAGATTGGGCGGCACGCGGGCGAGCCGCACCGCCGCCCGCAGCAATTCGGCATTGTCCTGCGCCACTGTGCCGTCGGGCAGCGCGCGGCCGTCTTCCAGCCCGATGCGGCTGTCGAGGCCGCGCAGCAGCGCGTCCTGGTAGAGCGGCCACACCGTGGCGTCGAAGCCATGCTGCAGCACCGGCACGTCGAGGCTGGCGCGCGCCAGCACCAGCCGGATCGCCGCCGCCGCCTCCAGCCCCTCCCTCGTGTCCTGCTCGTTGATCTCGATGAGGATGCGCAGGCAGCGCCGGGCGTCCTCCAGCTTCACGAAACGTTCGGCATCGGCGGCGGACCACAGCCCGGCCTCGATGCCGATGCCCTTCGAGAGGGCGAGCGCGATCATCTCCGGCGCGTCCTCCTCGATGAGGTTCACCGAGACATAGTCCGGCAGGACCTGCCAGCCCGCCACCGCATCCAGCCGCCCGCGGCCGCCGGGGGCGATGCCGGCATGGGTGGACAGGCCGATGGGCGTGCCCGGCACCGCGGCCCGCACCGCCTCCAGCGCGGCGGCGACATCTACGGCTTCCAGCGTCTCCCGGCCATCCGCCCCGCGCGGATGGAGGTGGAGCTCGGCGGCGCCGGCCTCCACCGCGCGCCGCGCGTCGCGCGCCAGCTCCGCCGGGGTCAGCGGCGTCTGCGGGTGGAAGTCCGTGGTGCGTGAACCGTTCAGGCAGGCCTGCAGCATGGTTGATGTCTCCCGATTGCCGCCTCAATGCGCGGGAAAGCCCTTTCGTTTCAGCCGCACCACCGCGCGCTCCAGCGCCTGCAGGAATTCCGAGCGGTCGCGCGGCGAGAAGGCCCGCGGGCCCCCCGTCACCGCCCCCGCCTCGCGCAGGTCCTGCATCAGGTTGCGGGTGGCGAGCTGCAGGCCGATGGAGGCGGGCGAGAAGGCCCGCCCGTTCGGCGCCAGCACCTCCGCCCCGGCGGCGACGCAGCGCGCGGCGAGTGGCACGTCGGCGGTGATGACCACGTCGCCCTCCACCGCCCGCTCCGCGATCCAGTCGTCGGCGACGTCGAGCCCGGCGCCGACCACCACCCGCTCGACATCGACGCCATAGGGCACGGCGATCCAGCTATTGGCCACCAGCAGCACCTTGATGCCGTGGCGGGCGGCAACCTTGTAGGTCTCGTCCTTCACCGGGCAGGCATCGGCGTCGATATAGATGAGGATCGGTTTCAGCGGGTGCCCCGAAGCAGAGCGGTTGAATAAGGCGGAGGGGCTGCCCTTGCGAGCAGCCCCTCCCATGTCAGACCGCGGTCCGGCCCGGTAACCACCCCGTGGGGCGGAGCGAAACACGTCGCTTTACGCGGCGCGGACCTCGCAAGAGGCAAGTGTCCAGGTCACGAATTCCGACGACCGCGGATCAAGACGATCAGACACTGGATCACCTCCTTTCGGTTGTTGACGACGATCTGAGCTTAACTGTTTTCTCCGATTCGTCACCCCACCGAATGCGCGCCCTCTTCACATCCGGTTACGGCGTGACATGTTCGGTGTCATGCATTCCCCGTGCCGGTTTCCGGCGCCCCACGCTGCCTGAGGAGGTTGCCATGCCGACCCTTCCCGATGCTTGCGCCGCGACGGCGGCGACGGTCCGGCGGCGGGTGACGGCCGCGCTCGTGCTGGCGCTGGCGGTCGGCCTCGGCCTGCCCCCCGCCCGTGCGCAGCAGGCCTCCGACACGGTGGCGCCGGAGCGGGCGGTGGCGCTGGCGCCGAAACCGGTGGTGACGGGCGCGCGCTGGATGGTGGCGACCGCCAACCCGCTCGCCAGCGAGGCGGCGGCGGCGCAGCTGCGCGCCGGCGGCAGCGCGGTCGACGCCATGGTGGCGGCCCAGCTCGTGCTGGGGCTGGTGGAGCCGCAATCCTCCGGCCTCGGCGGCGGTGCCTTCCTGGTCTATTGGGACGCGGGCGAGCAGCGGCTCACCACCTTCGACGGCCGCGAGACCGCGCCGGCCGCGGCCACCCCGACCCTGTTCCAGAACGCCAAGGGCGAGCCGCTCGCCTTCATGGAGGCGGTGGTCGGCGGCCGCTCGGTCGGCGTGCCGGGCATTCCCGCGCTGCTGGAGAGCGTGCACCGCCGCTATGGCCGGCTCGGCTGGGCCGGGCTGTTCGAACCCGCGCTCCGGCTGGCCGAGCAGGGTTTTCCGGTGTCGCTGCGGCTCGCCGGGCTGATCGCCGGCGAAGGCGACGCGCTGAAGCGCTTCGCCCCGGCGCGCGATTATTTCTTCGATGCCGCGGGCGCGCCGCTCGCCGCCGGCACGACGCTGCGCAACCCCGCTTATGCCGAAACGCTGCGGGCCCTGGCCGGGGAGGGCGCTCGAGCCTTCTATGCCGGCCCCCTCGCCGCCGAGATCGTGCGCACCGTGCGGGAGGCGCCGGGCAATCCCGGCGTGCTGGCGGCGGAGGACCTCGCCGCCTACCGCGTGAAGGAGCGGGCGCCGGTCTGCGCACCCTATCGCGGGCTCGATGTCTGCGGCATGGGCCCGCCGAGTTCCGGCGCGCTCACCCTCGGCCAGATTCTCGGCATGCTGGCGCCGTTCGACCTCAAGGCGCTGGGGCCGGAATCGCCCGAGGCCTGGCGGCTGATCGCCAATGCCTCGCGCCTCGCCTTCGCCGATCGCGGCCGCTACATGGCGGATAGCGATTTCGTGCCGATGCCCAGCCGCGGCCTGCTGGCGCCGGCCTATCTCGCCGGCCGCGCCGCGCTGCTGCGCAGCGGCGACGCGCTGCCGCAGGTGGCGCCCGGCACCCCGAGCTGGGACCACGCCATGGCCGCGCCGCCGCGCGCCGACGACGTGGCGCTGGAACTGCCCTCCACCACCCATCTCGTCATCGTCGACGCCGCCGGCAACGTGCTCTCCATGACCTCGACCATCGAGAACGGCTTCGGCTCGCGGCTGATGGCCGGCGGCTTCCTGCTGAACAACGAGCTGACCGACTTCTCCTTCGCCAGCCAGCAGGACGGCGTGCCGATCGCCAACCGGGTCGAGCCGGGCAAGCGGCCGCGTTCCTCGATGACCCCCACCATCGTGCTGCGCGACGGCCGCCCGGTGCTGGCGCTGGGCTCCCCCGGCGGCAGCCAGATCATCGGCTATGTCGCGAAGACGCTGATCGCCCATCTCGACTGGGGCATGGACCTCGCCCACGCCATCGCCGCGCCCAATGTGCTGGCGCGCTTCGACGCGGTGGAGATCGAGAAGGGCACGCCGGCGGAGGCGCTGGCCCCGGCGCTGCGGCAGATGGGCTTTGCCGTGAAGAGCGCGGAGATGACCTCCGGCGTGCAGGCCATCGCCATCACCCCGCAGGGCCTGGTCGGCGCCGCCGACCCCCGCCGGGAGGGGCTCGCCAGCGGGGAATAAGCGGGCGCCGGCGCCGTCGGGAACAGGAGGGCG
>CAZIXP010000005.1:1880-52425 GCA_964543245.1 uncultured Starkeya sp. | reverse complement strand
CCGAACTGGCCGTCATAGGCGATGCCGAAGGTCACGCGCTCGGAGGCGGCGTAGTCGAACCCGACCCCGATGAGCGCGACATTCTCGGCGATGGGAACGCCGGCGATGACGAAATCGCTGCCGCTGGAGAAGGCGAGGGTCGATTCCGGCGTGGTGTCGCCGAAGGCGTGCTGCCAGCCCAGCAGGCCGCGCGCGGTGACCACGCCGGCGCCGGCCTGCCAGCTATAGGCGCCGCGCAGGCCCAGCGTGGTGAAGCTGGTATCGGTGGTGCTGCTCTGCGCCGTCAGCGCCGCCTCGCCGCCCTGCTCGGTGAAGCCGTCGGTGTGGACGCTGACATAGAACAGCCCGCCGAACGGCTCCAGCGCCGCCGGCCCCATCTCGAAGCGGTAGCCGACCTCGCCGAAGACCTGGGCGGTGCTGGCGTCGTAATCCGCGCTGAGCTGCTCGGAGAAGCCGGAGAACGCCACCGAGCGCGAGCTCGACACGTCGCTCCAGGCATAGGCGGCGCCGCCGCGCAGCCCCAGCCCGCCCCACTGGCCGGCGACGAAGCCGCCGGCATGGACGGTGTCGCTGTCGCCGGTGGAGTCGAGGCTGTCGACGCTGAAGCTGGTGGTGGTGTAGCCGCCCAGCACGCCGGCGCGGATATTGTCGGTCAGCGCGGTATCGGCGCCGATGAAGAAGCCGCCGCCGCTGCGGTCGACGCCATAGGCGTTGCCGTCGCCATTGATGGAGCCCCAGGAGCCGAAGGCCTGCGTCCACACCGCCGAGCGCGGCTGATCGGCCGTCACCGGCGCGGCGGGCGCCTTCACCGCGAAGGGACCGGCGGTCTTGGTCGCCGGCTCGGCATAGCCGAGCGGGGCGACGCTGATGCCGGAATTGCCGAGTTCGGGGGTGAACACGTCGTGCATGCGCCCGAACATGGTGTCGCGCACGAAATGCGCGTCCATCATCAGAATGGAGGGGGTGGAGGCATAGATGCCGCCGGACAGGAGGTCGAAGGCCTGCTGCGCCTCGGCATCGGTCTGCAGCATCGCCACCGCGTCATAGAGCGCGTTGGTGACGGGCAGGCTGTCGAGCGCCCGCGCGACCGCGACCTGGTTCGGCGTCGTCGCGGCGTCGACGAAGTCGCGCTCCTGCACCACCTCGATATAGGCGTTCTGCGCGTCGTAGCTCGCCTGCAGGTCGAGGAAGCTGGAGAGCTGCTCAATCGAGCCGAAGGTGCCGGTCAGCCCGCCAGTGGCGGTGAGCACGGTGAAGGTCTGGCCGATCGGGGTGGCGCCGTCGATGCTGGCGGCGAGGGTGACGCCCGATTCCAGCGTGGCGCTGCCGTCCACCAGCACGCGGTCGCTGCTGGCCGGGCCGAGATCGATCACGATGACCGAGCCGGACTGGAAGCTGGCGTTTCCGGTGAATTCCACCGTGTCGCCGGCGCCGCCATCGCGCAGCGACAGCGTGCCGGCATTGGTGAACTGCTCCAGCCCGGCGAAGACGGTGGTTTCCCCCCGGTCCGCGGCGCTGGCCACCACGAGGCTGCCGCCGGCGGCGTTGACGAGGCTGTCGCTGCCGCCGCCGAAGCTGCTGGTGCCGCCGGTCTGCCAGGTGCCGCTATTGGTGACGGTGTCGGCATAGTCGCCGAAGCTGACGGCACCGACCAGCGCCCCGGCATTGACGAGGCTGGTGCTGCTGCCCACCGTCTCGATGGCCACAGCGTCGAACGCGCCGGAGGCGGTGCCGAGCGTGCCGGTGTTGGTGATCGTCACCGCCTGACCGGCGGTGGAGGTGGCGCTGATCGCCTGCAGGCCGCCGGCCACCAGGCCGCGGGTGGTGATGGCGGTCGTCCCCGCCCCGCCATTAGAGGTGAGGATGCCGATATCGGCGGCGGCGACATTGGTCACGTCGAGGACGATGTCGCCGGCGGGAAGGCCGCTCGCGCTCGCCACGGCTTCGCCACTCGAGGGCTGGAGCGCCGCGACGATGCCGCTGCCATTCTGGCTGGTGAGGGTGCCGCTGCTGGTGATGGCGATGCCGCCGGCGCCGCTGGCCGACACCGAGACGGCGTCGAGCGCGGCGGTGACCGAACCCAGCGTGGCCGAGACCGCGCCGTCATTCGCCACCACGATGATGCCGGGGCTGGTCTTCGCCGTCACGAGGCCGCTCGCCGTGATGTCGACATTGCCGGTGCCGTAGCTGCCGATCGCGATGCCGCTATTGCCGCTCACATCGGTCGCCGACACCGAGATGTCGCCGCCGAAGGAGATGACGCCGATGCCGTCGCTCGCGGTGCTGACCACCGGCCCGCTCACAGCGACGTTCACCGCCCCGGCGCGGTCGTTGTAGACATAGACGGCGGCGGAATAGGCGGTGACGCTGGCCAGCGACAGGTTGATGTCGCCGCCACTCGCCTCCGCGTCGCCGGAGACGAGCACATAGACGCCGGTGCCGCTGCCGCCGGCGATCGGCCCGGTGGCGTTGATCGAGATCGGGCCGCCATCGGCCAGCACGTTGATGCCGTCCTCGCCGCCGCTGACGCGGCCGACATCGATGCTGACGCCACCATCGCCGGTATCCACCGACAGGCCGGCGCCAGTGCCGGCGGTGATGGTGTTGGCGGTGATGCTGACCGGGCCGCCATCGGCATTGTCCACCACGATGCCGTTGGTGGCGCCGACGACGGTGTCGACATCGATCACCACGCCGGCCAGCGGCGCGCCTTCCGAGATGAGGCTGCTGCGATAGCTCGTCGCGGCCCAGGGATCTTCCTGCGAGATCGAGATGCCGTTTCCGCTCGTCCCGGTCACGGTGCCGGTGGCGAGGAGGGCGGTAGCGCCGCCGGTGTTGCTGATCACGATGCCGTCGGTCGAGCCGGTGACGGTGCCGACATCCAGCAGCACGTCGCCCCAGCTATCGGCCGTCACGCCGATGCCGTAGCCGGCGGTGTTGACGACGGTGGCGGCGGCGATGTCGACGTCGCCATAGCCGTGCTGCTCCACCACGATCGCGCCTTCGGTGCGGTGGGCGTCCACCGAGACGTCGCCGCCGAGGCTGCTCACCGAGATGGCGGCCTCGCTGCCGCCGCGCACCGTGCCGGTGGCGGTGATGGCGGTGTCGCCGTCGCCGCCATTGATGGCGACGATGCCGCCCTGCTGGCCCTGAACATCCTTCACGGTGATCGCGATGTCGCTGAAGTCCTCGCCGCCGGGGCCGGCGACGTCGACATAGATGCCGGCGCCGCTCTGGCCGATCACGGTGCCGGGGGAGGTGATCGTGACCGGGCCGCCCGTCGCCAGCACGTTGAGGCCGTCGACCCCGCCGGTGGCGCTGCCGACATCGACGGAGACGCCGCCGCTGCCGGTGTTCACCGCCAGCCCGGTGCTGCTGTAGCCCAGCAGCCAGCTGGCGGTGATGTCCACCGGTCCGTCGCCGCCATTCGCCACCGCGATGCCGTTGATGGCACCGACCGAGTCGCGGACGTCGATCGTCACCCCGGAGTCCGTGATGTCGCTGGCGGTGATGCGGTCGGTGGTGGGCTCCGCCATATCCTGCGACACGGTGATGCCGTTGCCGTTGTTCCCGGCCACTCGGCCGGTGGCGATGATGGCGGTGGCGCCGCCGTCATTGCTGACCTGGATGCCGTTGGTGGCACCGGTGACGGTGCCGAGATCGAGCAGCACGTCACCGCCGCCGTCGGCCACCACGCTCAGGGCATAGCTGGTGGTGCTGAAAATGGTGGCCCCGGCGATGTCGACGTCGCCGGCACCGTGCTGCGTCACCACGATAGCGCCTTCGGAGCGGGTCGCCCCCACTGAGACGTCGCCGCCGAGGCTGGTCACGACGATGGCGGGGCCGCTGCCGCCGCGCACCGTGGCGGAGACGTCGATGTTGGTGTCGCCCCCGCCGTTCGTGGTGGCGAAGATGGCGCCCTGCCGGCTGTTGACTTCCCTCACATTGATGTTGGTGTCGCCATCGCCGTCATTGGTGGTGATGATGCCGTTCACGTCGCCGTTGACGATGTCCGCGGTGATGGCGATGTCGCTGGCATAGGGTCCCGCATCGCCGACGTCGACATAGATGCCGGTGCCGGTGCCGCTGCTCTTGATGCCGCCGTTGATGGTGGCGCTGGCGTCGATCGTGACAGGCCCGCCCTCGGCCTGAACGTTGATGCCATACTTCCCGCCGAAGAGGTTGTTCACATCAATGGTCACGCCGCCGCCGCCGGTCTTTACCGCCACCCCGGATTCCGCGGTGCCGGTCAGCCAGTCGGCGGTGATGCTCACCGGGCCGTCGCCGCCATTCTCCACTGCGATGCCGTTGAGGGCACCGATTGAGTTGGTGACATCGATCACCACCCCGGATGCCGGGGACGTGCTCGCGGCCACGCGGTCGTCGGTCGGCTCAATGTCCTGGGACACGAAGATGCCGTTGCCGTGATAGCCCGTCACGCTGTCGGCGTTGATGGAAGTGGCGCCGCCGCCGGTGTTGCTCACCACGATGCCATAGTCAGAACCGGACACCCGGCCGACATCCAGCCGCACGTCGCTGCCGCCACGGGCGGCCACGCCGATGCCGTAGCCAGCGCGGCTGGTATTATTGACAGAAACGGCGTCGATGTTGACGTCACCGGCGCCATACTGCTGCACCTGGACCGCGCCGTTGACGCGGTTGAGGTCGAGGGAGACGTCGCCGCCATGGGCTTCCGCGGTGATCGCAGGGCCGAATTGCCCCCCGGACACGTCGCTGGTCACGCGGATGGTGGTATCGCCGTCGCCGTAGCTGGTGGTTTGGATGGCGGCGACGCCGTCATCGCCATTCACGCTCTTTGCGGTGATGTCGATATCCCCGGCATAGGAGATGGCGATGATGGCATCGCGGCCCCACACCGTGCCGTTGGCGTTGATCGTGGTGTCGCCGACCCGGTTCAGCGCGTAGATGGCGGTGTTACCGGCCTCCACATAGTTTGTCGAAATGTTGATCGACCCGTAGGCGTCCTCGGCGCTGTCGGCGGAGGCCTGCTGCGCCGTGCCGGAGCCGAGGGGCGCTTCCATCACCGCCTTCACACCTATGGCGCTGTAGTACCCGCCCGCGCTGCGGACCGAGCCCTCGAGATCGAGGTCGATGCTGCCGCCATAGGCGGTTACATCGACGACCGCGTCGAGTTCCTCGGTTCGCTCCGAGGTGAGGTATCCCGTGGAATGGATGCTGGTGGTGCCGCCCGTATAGTTCACCGTCTCAATCGCGGCGCTTCTGGCGGTGACATCGCTCGTCGAGATGGTGAGCGAAGCGGGCGTCTCGTTCGCGGTGGCGGGCGAGGTGGTCGCGGGGTCGACACCGACCGAGACCACGATGCCGCCGGTGAGCGTGCCGGCCGAGCTGATCTCGGTGTCGCCCCCGCCGGCATTCGTTGCCCGGATGCCGACATTCCCATATCCCGAGCCGGTCACCGTGCCGCCGAACGCCGCCGAGATGGTGCCGCCGACGACGCTGTTCGACAGCGTGACCGCCGTGCCGCCGGAGCTGATGATGGCGCCGCCGGTGCTCACCACGATGTCGCCGGCGGAATCGATCGTCAGGCCGCCCGCGGCGCCGCGCAGGTTGGAGGCGTTGGCGTCGATATAGCTGACGCCGGCACCGAAAATGGCGAGGGCGGTGTCGCTGGTCGCGACGCTGAACCCCGGCTCGGTCGAAACCTCGACCGCCGTAGGCTCGGCGATGGACTGGCCGGTCGTGACCGCGCCGGAGCAGACATAGCTGGCCGGCGACCCGGGCGCGGTGGGCTGGGCAAGGCAGCCCGCCGGGTCGGCCCAGGCCGGGGAGGGGAGGGGCGCGGCGAAGCCGGCGACGCCGGCGACAAGCGCGGTGGAGGTCAGCCAGCGCGCCCGGCGGCGCGCGGCGGTGGCGCGCCTCCCCGAGACAGGTGCGGTTACCGCCGCTGTCGATTCCCGTGTGCCCGACATGAAAATGCCCCCGTATTGCCCTGATCTATGTCACGCGGCGGGGCCGGTTTGCACAAGGCGCGATCAGCGCTGCCGCCGTTTCTGCCGCACAGTCATGCCCCGCCTGTGCCCTCGACGACACACCCGGTCGCGGAACGAGGGACCGGCCCCGGCGTTGCCCCGGAGCCGGCCGCAGGGGCCGGCCGGATGCCGTCCATGCGCAGAAGCTCCCTAACCCGCAGCCTCGCCCGCAAGCACGGGCTGGTCTTCGTCTCGCCCGCCGATCTCACCCTCACCCGCCGCAAGGCCGGCACCGGATTCAGTTTCCGCGATGCGGACGGCCGGCCGATTCGCGACGCCGCCGTGCTGGCGCGGCTGCGCAGCCTCGCGGTGCCGCCGGCCTATCGCGAGGTGCGCTACGCCGCCGATCCGCAGGCCCACCTGCAGGCGGTGGGCGAGGACGCGGCCGGGCGGCTGCAGTACCGCTACCACCCCGACTGGACCAAGGTGCGCGAGGCGCTGAAGGCGCGCCGCCTCGGCGACCTCGCCGGGGCCCTGCCGGCGATCCGCCGGGCGCTTGGGCGGCGGCTGGCCGATCCCGGCCGGGGCCGCGACTTCGCGCTCGCCGCGGTGCTGGAGCTGGTGGCGCTGACCGCCATGCGGGCCGGCAGCGACGCCTATGCCCGCGAAAACGGCACGCGCGGGGCCACCACGCTGCTGAAGCGGCATGTCCGTCTCGAGCCGGGCAAGGTGACGCTGTCGTTCCGCGCCAAGGGCGGCCGGAAGGTGGTGAAGGAGGTGTGCGAACCGCGCTTTGTGCGGGTGGTCGGCGCGCTGATGGCCATTCCCGGCCCCCGGCTGTTCCAGTATCGCGACACGGAAGGCCGGCTGCATCCGGTGCGGGCGGGGGAGGCGAACGCCTTCCTGCGGCAGATCGCCGGACGGCCGCTGTCGCTGAAGGATTTCCGCACGCTGGTCGCCTCCGTTGGCGCGCTGGAGATGCTGGCGGCGGCGGCGCCGGCCGCCAGCGCCCGGGCGCGCCGTTCCCAGGTGGTGGCGGCGGTCACCTCCGTCGCCGAGACCCTCGCCAACACGCCGAGCGTCTGCCGCACCTCCTATGTCCACGCCGCGGTGGTCTCGGCGTTCGAGGAGGGGGTGCTGGCGGGTTTCGCCGAGGAGCTGCGCAGCGCCCGCTCGCCGGCCGGGCGGGCCGACATCCTCGCCCGCATCGTGGGCCGCCGCCACGGCTGACGCGGTCCCGCCGGGGCGGTACCGGGCCATACGGCGGGCCAAGCGCCCGGGCCAAGCGCCCGGGCCAAGCGCCGCCGGGCGCAGAAAAAAGCCGGACGGCAACGCCGTCCGGCTGGAGGAGGAGAGAGGAAGGGAAACGGGCGGACGGTGGCGCGCCACCCCGCCGCCTCCCCAACGCTCAGGCGGCCTTCTTGTTCACCGCGCGCAGGGCGATGTCGCTCAGCAGCTTGTCGGCGTTCTTCTCCTCGGCGAGGTTCTGCTCCAGCAGCTTGGCGGCCTTGGGCATGTTGAGCTGGCCGGCCCAGGCGATCAGCGTGCCGTAGCGGGCCATTTCGTAGTGCTCCACCGCCTGGCCGGCGGCGAGCAGGCCGGCATCCATCACCTCGGGGGTCTCGGCTTCTTCCATCACTTCCTTGGCTTCCTCGACGAGGCCCTCGATGGCCTCGCACTTGATGCCGCGGGCGGGCTTCTCGATCATCTCGAACACCTGCTGCAGGCGCTCGATCTGGCCCTCGGTCTCGCTGCGATGGGTCTCGAACGCCTTCTTCAGCTCGGCGGTCTCGGCCGACTTCGCCATCTTGGGCAGCGCCTTGAGGATCTGGCGCTCGGCGTAATAGACGTCCTTCAGCAGGTGGACGAAAAGGTCGTTGAGGTCTTTCATCGGGGTGCTCCGGTTGGCCGCTCTGGCTGCTGCGAGAACGCGGCCTTGGCGGCTATGTTCCGGTGCGTCCGGCAGAAGACCTGACGGCAGGAAGCCGGGCGGCAGCGCGCCATAGCGGGGTGCCGGCGGCCGGGAAGGCGACCTCAGCTCGCCAGCACCACGCAGTTGCGGCCGGCATCCTTGGCGGCATAGACCGCCGCATCCGCCGCGGCGAGAAAATCGGCGACGCCGCGATGGTGCTGCGCCCGGCGGGTCGCGATGCCGATGCACACGGTGGGCATGGGCGGCCGCGGGACGATGGCCAGCGGCGGCGTGCTGCGCCCGAGCCAGACGCGGATGCGCTCGGCCATGAAGGCGGCGCCGTCGGCATCGGTGTCCGGCAGCACCACCGCGAATTCCTCGCCGCCATAGCGCGCGCACAGGTCGCTCGGGCGCAGCGCGCACTGGCGGATCACGCCGGCGATGCACTGCAGCATGGCGTCGCCGGTGGCATGGCCATAGCGGTCGTTCAGTCGCTTGAAATGGTCGACGTCGATCATCAGCAGCGAGAGCGGCGCGCCGGTGCGTTCGGCCCGGTCCCATTCCCGTGCCAGCACCTGGTCGAAGCGGCGGCGATTGGCGAGCCCGGTCAGCCCGTCGGTGATGGCGAGGAGGGCGAGTTCGCCCTCGGCGCGGCTGCGCCGGCGCAGCTCCCGCCGCAGCAGCAGGGCCAGCACCACCAGCGCCAGGCTGATGAGCAGCGCGACCATGCCGATGACCATGGCGCGGCGGCGCCACGGCGCCAGCAGGCTGTCCACCGAGGCCGCGACCGCCACCACCAGCGGCATCTGGTCGACATGGGTGAAGCTGAACAGCCGCACCACCCCGTCCAGCGTGGCCGGCGCGACCAGGCTGCCGGCCTCCTCGGTGATGAAACGCTGGGCGTTGCTGCTGCCCGACATGTCCCGGCCGATGTCGCCATTGCCGTCGGTGGAAGGATACCGCATCAGCAGGATGCCGCGATCGTTCAGGAAGATGACGGTGTCGTCGGCCTCCAGCTGCAGCCGGCGCATGAAGGTCCGGGCGAATTCCAGCCGCAGCGCCACCACGACCACGCCGGCGAAACGGCCGCTGCGGTCGTTCAGCCGGCGGCTGAGCGCGATGCCCCAGCTGTCGTCGCCGAGCAGCGCGGGAAAGGGCTGGCTGACATGGGTGCCGAGGTCGGCGTTCTCGGCATGGGCGGTGAAGAAGTCGCGATCGGCCAGATTGGCGCCGGAACCGACCGCGCGCGAGCTGAGGACGACAGTGCCGCGCGCGTCCAGCGCCAGCACCGCCGAGACGAACTCTGAGGAGCGCCCCAGCGTGGTCAGCAGCCGGTGCCGGGCTTCCGACGAGATGTCGCTGAAGGCCGGGTCCTCGAACTGCAGGCTCAGCAGCTCGAGACCATTGGCGTAGCCCATCAGGAAGCGCTCGATCTGTTCGCTCAGCGCTCCGGCGAGATTGGCGCCGGCGAGATCGGCGCGTTCCCAGGCGTCGGCGCGGCTCTGCCACAGCACGGCGGCGATGACGGCAAGCACCGCCACCGCGGCCACCACGCTGCCGAGAGCGAGGTACCGGCCGGCGGCGTTCGAGGGCGAGGGCGCCATGCTCCTCATGTGCGGGGTCTATCCGGCCGGCGGTCGAGGGGATGCCGCTGGCGCCGCCGCGTCCGCTGCCTGCCCGGCAATCCTGCGGCGCACGGTTGCGCTGATCGGCGAGGCAGACATTAAAGTGTGCTACCCCGCCATACCACCACACCGATGCCGCTGCATTATGTCGCACTCCCCACGCCCGTACCGTCAGCCTCGGGCAAGGCCCGCTTGATTGAAAACATCGCGCTGCCGCCACGGCAGGTCCAGCCTGTCGGCGGGCTGATCGGGGGTTGCCCGGAAAGGCCCGGCATTAATGATTTGTTGCCTAAACTTGCCTAGCATTTTAGCTATCGCCCGATGGGCGGTGGGGTCGTGCCGGGCAGGCAGCCGATCCGGGACCTCCGGCGCACCCGCGCCGGTTGTCTGTGATTTGACCAGGGGGGCAGGATTGGTAAGCTCTACGGGCAACTCGGCTCGTGATCTTGTCGCACTGTGAGGAACATGACGTACACGGCCAAGACCGAGCCCCGCCCCGGCACCCCGGGGTCCTCCGTTGCCCGAATCATCACGGCAGGCACCATCGGCGCCCTGGTCGTGGCCGGCGCCACCTTCGCAGGGGCCTGGGCCTTCGGCCGGGTATCCCTCGCCGCCGCGCAGAATCCTTCGCTCCACCCGGTCGAGCAGGTCGACGCGCCCGCACCGGCGCCGGCACGTGTCGCCAGCGTGGCCGACATCGGTAACTACCGTGCGGTCGGCATCGTGACGCTGCCGTCCGGCTGGCTCTTCGCCAGCGAGATGCAGACCGTCCCGCTGCGGACCGCGGCGCGGCCGGCCGCGCCCTTCGTCATGGCCTCGCTCGGCCCGGTCGAGGCGCCGGCAGAGGCGGACCCGTCGGTCGGCGTGCTCTCCGTCGAAGGCAACCCGGCCGAGACCAACGAACTCGCCGTGGTCCCGGTTCCCATGCCCTCGCCGGTGGTGAAGACCGCGCGCACCGTGCCGCTGCCGGCCTCGAACCCGCTGGTGTCCGGCCGGCTGCCGACCAACGACACGCCCGACGATCCCAATTCCGCCGAGCAGCTCGCCGTCGCCCCGCCGCCCCGGCCTTCCGACATGAAGGCCGCCGCCGAGGCCGATGAGGCGGAGGTCTCGCCCGCCACCAAGCCGCGGGTCGCCGCGCTCAGCCCGGCGGACAAGCCGCTGGGCGACGACGCCGCCGAGCCCAAGGTCGGCGACCAGGTGACCCTGCCGGGCCGCGGCGACCGCTACGCCGTCTACGACATCACCGCCCGGGTGGTGTACATGCCGAGCGGCGCGAAGCTGGAAGCCCATTCCGGCTATGGCGAGATGTTCGACAATCCGCGCTACAAGCACGTCAAGATGCGCGGGCCGACGCCGCCGAACACCTACAAGCTCACCATGCGCGAGTCGCTGTTCCATGGCGTCGAGGCGCTGCGGATGACGCCGATCGGTGACGGCAAGATGTATGGCCGCGACGGCATCCTCGCCCACACCTACATGCTCGGGCCACGCGGCGACTCCAATGGCTGCATCTCCTTCCGCGAGTATGAGCGGTTCCTGGCCGCCTATAAGCGCGGCGAGGTCAACCAGATCATCGTTGTGGAAAGCCTGCAGAAGCAGCCGTCCTCCACCAACCCGCTCATCGCCTGGCTGACCAGCGCCCGCAGCCGCTGACCGCACGGCCGGCTGACGGGGCCGAAAAGCCCTCGCCCCTGCTTCGAAGGGCCGCCCGCACCCGCGGACGGCCCTTTTCCGTGGCGCCTCAGGCGGGGACGTCCGCGGACGGGCCGAGAAAGCTGCCCACCCGTTCGGCGAAGCGGGCGGGGTCGACGCGGGGGAAGAAGTGCCCGCCGGGAATCGGCTCCAGCACCGCGCCCGGCACCCGCGCCGCGATCTCCACGGCGTGGCTGTAGGGCACCATCTCGTCATCGGGCGCACCCAGCACCAGCGTCGGCGCGGCGATGCGGGGAAGGTCGGCGAGGCGGTCGTGCTCCAGCAGCATGCGGATGCGCGCCGCGGTCACGTCGAGCGGCGAGAGCGTCGCCCGCGCCCGCTCCACCGCGCCGGCGAGGGCGTGTTCATGCGCCGCCAGCCACTCCGGGGGATAGCCCAGCACATGGGTGAAGGCCTGGTAGATCTCCGGCTGGTTCTGCTCCAGCAGGGCGAGCCGGGCCTGGAACAGCAGGCGGAAGCGGGCATCGGCCGCCGGCCAGCTGCCGCTGATGACGAGGCGGCGGGCGCGGGCGGGTGCGTCGAGCGCCAGCGTCTGGACGATGGCGCCGCCGGTGGAATGGCCAACCAGATGCGCCGCCGGCAGCGATTCCGCGTCGAGGATCTCCGTCACGTCCTGCGCGATCCGGCCGAGGCTGTAGGGGCCGAGCGGGCGGTCGCTGCGACCGGCGCCACGGTGGTCCACCAGGATCAGCCGGAAGCGGTCGGCCAGCAGGGCCGCCACCGGCTCCCAGAACCGGCCGTCGCCGCCGAGCCCCGGAATCAGCACCACCGCCTCGCCCGCGCCCACGATGTCGTAATGGACCCGGCAGCCGTCCGAGGCGGTGAGTTGCGGCATGGATGTCCTCCGGTCAGGTCGGCTGCTCGCCGGTGTAGCCCGGCCACGTATCGCCGAGCCTGAATCCGAGCGGAAAAGGGTCAGTCGGGTCAAGCACATATTGATGGAAGGCGGTGATCCAGGCCGGGCCGGTAATGGTGGGTAGAACGCCGGCCACCCCCCTTACCTCCGCGGTGCCGCGCAGCCGGCCGGTGAACTCGGTGCCGATCAGCGAACGGTGCAGGAAGCGCTCGCCGAGGCCGAGCTGGCCGCGCGCGTGCAGCACCGCCATGCGGGCGCAGGTGCCGGTGCCGCAGGGCGAGCGGTCGTGCCGGCCGGGCGAGACGATGACGGTGTTCTTCGCCGTCAGCCCGTCGGCCATGCGCTCCAGCGGCCCGGCGAACAGGGTCTGGTTGATGGTGTGGATCTCGGGATTTTCGGGGTGGACGCAGGGAATCTGCTCCGCCGCAGCCTTCTTGATCCGCTCGCCGACCTCGACCAGTTCGCCCGCCTCCTTCAGCTCCAGCCGATAGCCGAGCGCGGCGGCGTCGACGAGGCAGTAGATCATGCCGCCATAGGCGACATCCACCGTGATGCGGCCGAGCCCCGGCACGTCCACCGGCGCGTCGAGGGCGAAGACGAAGGCGGCGACATTGTCGAAGGTCACGTTCACGCATTTGCCGTCGCGGCATTCGGCGCGCACCTTCACGAGGCCGGCCGGCGCCTCCAGCGTCAGCTCGGTGACCGGCTCCTGCATGGGGATCATGCCGGTTTCGAGCAGGGCGGTGACGGTGCAGATGGTGTTGGTGCCGCTCATCGGCACGTAGTAGTCGGACTCGATGATGACGAAGCCGGCATCGGCTTCCGACGTCGTCGGCGGCAGCACCAGGTTCACGCACTGGGTGACGCGGCCGCGCGGCTCGTTCAGCAGGAACTGCCGCAGCTCGTCCTGATGGGCCTGAACATATTGCATCTTCTCGAACATGGTGCGGCCGGGGACGTCGCGCACGCCCCCGGTGATGACCTCGTTGAGTTCGCCGGCCGCATGGGCGCCGACGACGGTGATCATGCGGCTGAAGCGCATTTCGGCCTCGCGGGGTTTTCTGGGTGGGTCAGGCGGCGGAGCGGGCGGCGGGGCGGGCCGCCAGCGCGGCCACCGTCGCCTCGATGACGGCGAGCACCCGGGCGCGCTCCTCCCCGATCAGCGGCAGGCGCGGCGCGCGGACCCATTCCGGCGCGCCATAGGTCACGCTCTCCGCGATCTTGATGTACTGCACCAGCTTCACGTCGGTATCGAGGTGGAAGGCCGGGGTGAGGATGCGGTAAAGCTCTCGTGCCGCAGCGAAATTCCCGGCGGCGCAGAGCTCGAACAGCTCGACGCACTCGACCGGCCAGGCATTGGTCATGCCGGACACCCACCCGGTGACGCCCAGCGCCACGCTCTCCAGCAGCAGGTCGTCGACGCCGCAGAACACCGAGAACCGGTCGCCGCAGGCGTTGTAGATGTCGGTGACGCGGCGGATGTCGCCGGTTTCCTCCTTGATGCAGACGATGCCCGGCACGTCCGCCAGCTCGTTCAGGATCGCCGGGGTGACGTCGACGCCATAGGCGATGGGGTTGTTGTAGATCATGATCGGCAGGCCGCAGCCGGTGCCGAGCGTGCGGTACCACGCCGCCGTCTCGCGCGGGTCGCTCTTGTAGGCGATCGAGGGGAAGGCCATAAGCCCTTCCGCGCCAAGGCTTTCATAGTGCCGCGCGGCTTCCAGCGCGTCGGCGGTGCCGACATGGGCGAGGCCGGAGAGCAGCGGCACCCGGCCGGCCACCACCTCTTTCGCGGCGCGGATGACGGCCTCGCGCTCGCTGGCTTTCAGCGAGGCGTTCTCGCCCAGCATCGGCAGCACGATGACGCCCGAGACCCCGCTGGCGATGAGCCGGTCGATGCTGGCCTGGGTGGCGGCGAGGTCGAGGCTCTGGTCCTCGCGCAGCTTGGTGGTGACGGCGGGGAAGACTCCGGTCCAGCGGGTCATGGCGTTTCCTGTGGCGGTTCGATGAGTGCGGTGAGGTGGAGGATGAGGGCGGCCGGCGTCGCGCAGGGGGTGACGCCGAGGGCGGCGATCTCGGCGGTGACGTCAACCGGCAACCCTGAGTTGGAGTCCTCGGGGATCTGGTTGAGCCGCCCGCCGATGCATACCGGGATGGCGGCTCCCAGCCGGGCCAGCGCCTCCATCACCTCGCGGGCATAGCGCAGGGCGATGCCGTTATAGGTCGAGATGGCGATGACGTCGGCGCCCGCGGCCACCGCTGCCTCGGCGAGGTCGTCGGCGTCCACCGAGGTACCGCCGTCGAGCGGGGTGACGCCGAGATGGCGCAGGGTCCGCTCCACGAGGTTCTTGCCGTGCTCGTGGACGTCGCTGGAGGCGACGATGGCGGTGAGGCCGGCGGCCTTCAGCCGGGCGGCGTCGGCGGCGGGCACGGCCTCGGCCCAGTGGCGGGCGTCGTGCTCCAGCTCCTCCACCCATTCGGCGAGGGCGAGCGCGCGCCGCCCGCCCCAGGCCTGCGGATCGGGGGCGCCGGCGCCGAACGCCGCCTCCATGCGCTTCGGCCCCAGCCGGCGCAGCGCCAGCATGAGCTGGGCCGGGTCGCCGGTGTCGACCCCGATCGCCGCCAGCCCTTCCAGGGTGCGGGCGGCGAAGCGGCGCCCGCCCTCCACCAGCCGGTCGGCCAGCGCGTCCACCGGCGCGGTGTCGACCAGCCCGGCGGCGGCGCGGGCATGCTCGGCGAGGCGGTGGGCGAAGGTCTGGGCGTCGATGATCTCGTCGGTATCGGGGATGCGCTCGTTCTCGGTGACCGGCACGGGATTGATGGCGTGGCCGGTATGGGTGCGGCCGAGCGCCCAGATGTCGGCCTGGAGATAGGAGGCGAGGCTGGCGAAATTGCCGGCCGGCACGGTTTTGTAGCTCACCGTGTTGCCGAAGATCATGGTGCCGACGCTGCCTTCGCTCACCTGCGCCAGCGCGCGGTGGAAGGCGAGGCGCACCAGCGGGGCGGTGAAGTGGTGGCCGAAGCAGTGGGAGGCGCGGGCGCCGATCAGCGTTTCGACGATGTATTTCTCCACCAGCACCATGCCGAGTGCCGAGCTCATGTCGGCGAACAGCCCGGCGAAGCCGTCATCGAGATTGGAGTGCACCAGCACTTCCACCGGCTGGGCCGCGATCAGCCCGAGCGCAGTGACGGTGGCCTCGGTGGTGGCGACGTCGTCGTCCCAGTCCGGCAGGCGGAAGGTGAAGTACTGGCCGAGATTGCCGAGCGCGGTGGCGCCCGCCGCCAGCGCCGCCTTCACATTCTCCAGCGCCCCCGGCAGGCCCATCATGAAGTCGCCGAAATGGGCGGCGGCCGGGGCGGCGTTGGTGATGCGGGCGAAGTCCTCCGGCCCGTTCAGCACGATGCCGGTGCCGCGCGGGCGGGCGCGGCGCTCGGCCGGGGGATAGCCCATCGACCAGTCCAGCGTGATGCCGAAGCGGTCGACGGTGACGCCCCGCGCCGCGCAGGTGCCGTGAACCTCGGCAATGGCGCCGAGCGTGCGTTCCACCGAGCGGAAGCCGATATGGGCGTGTTGCATGATGCGGCCTTCGCCCGCCGCGCGGCGCTTGTAGTCCGCCTCGCAGGCCACGCCCGCGCCGTCGAGAAAGGCGTTACGCCCCACCTGCCAGTCCCGCGCCAGTGCCCGGCCCTCTGCCAGCAGCTCCGCCCCCGGGGGCAGCCGGGGCGGCACGAGCTGGTCGCGGGGCGGCAGGGGCGGCAGGCTCATCGGGGCATCCTCGGCGCGGGTGGAGCGGGCATCGGGTCTCACCGCATCGGCGAAAGCCGCGTCGGCGCCAGGATGCGCGTCTGCTGGCTCTGGATCATGCCCCGGATCGCGGCGAGATAGGTCTGCCAGGGCTCGTGCGCGAGCATGGCCGCGCGGCGGGACTCGCGCTCGGCCATGCTTTCATAGCGCCAGAGTGCCACGACATGGTTGAGTTCGCCGATCTCGGAGACGAAATGGCCGAGAAACGTGCCGAGGAAGCGCTTCTGTATGTCGAGGCCCAGCGTCTCATAGGCGTCGAGGAAATCGGCCATCCGGCCGGGGACGATGTGGTAGTCGCGCTCCTCCAGGATCATCGCCGCCTCACGCCAGCTGGAAGCCGAAGGCGAGCGGGTCGCGCTCGTCGACCGTGATGGTGTTGTGGCCATAGACGCGGGCCCAGCCGCCGATGCTGGGGCGGATGGCGGGGAGGCCGCCGACGCTGGCCGTGCTCTCGACCCGGCCGTGGAACAGGGTGCCGATCACGCTTTCATGCACGAAGCTGTCGCCCACCTGCAGCAGCCCCTTGGCGGCGCGCTGGGCCATGCGGGCGGAGGTGCCGGTGCCGCAGGGCGAGCGGTCGATGCCCTTGGCGCCGTAGAACACCGCGTTGCGGGCATCCGCCTCCGGGTGCTTCGGCCCGTCCGCCCACATCACATGGCTGACGCCGTGGATGCGGGAATCCTCGGGATGCACCGGGGCGACCGCGGCCTGCACCGCCGCGCGCACCACCGGGGACAGCCGCAGGATGTCGGCGGCGGACAGGCTGTCGAGCCCGGCGAAGTTCGGCTGCGGCTCGACGATGGCGTAGAAATTCCCGCCATAGGCCACGTCCACCACCAGTTCGCCGAGGCCGGGCACCTCCACCTTCACGCCTTCGGCGTGGAGATAGGAGGCGATGTTGTAGAGCCGCACCTCGTCGACGAAGCGGCCATTGCGGCGGTATTCCACCTCGACCCTCCCGGCCGGCACCTCCAGCGCCAGCCGGCCCTCGACCCGCGGCACGACGAAGCCCTGTTCCAGCGCCACCGTCACCGTGCCGATGGTGCCGTGCCCGCACATGGGCAGGCAGCCCGAGACCTCGATGAACAGCACGCCCAGCTCGCAATCCTCCCGCGAGGGCGGATAGAGGATCGAGCCGGACATGACGTCGTGGCCGCGGGGCTCGAACATCAGCGCCTGGCGGACCCAGTCGTGGTCGCGCAGGAAGATCTGCCGCTTCTCCGCCATCGCCACGTTGGGCAGCAGCGGCGCGCCGCCGGCGACCACGCGCACCGGGTTTCCGCAGGTGTGGGCGTCGATGCAGAGGAAGGTGTGCGGGTTCATCGATGGGTTTCCTACTGGAAGCGGGCTATGCTGAAGGGTGTGACATCCACCGAGGTCGGCCGTCCCGCCACCAGCTCGGCGACCAGCCGGCCCGTGGTGGGGCCGAAGGTGAGGCCGGTATGGCCGTGGCCGAAGGCGTAGACGACATCCGGCCGCCGCGGCGAGGTGCCGATGACCGGCAGCGAATCCGCAGTGGTGGGGCGATGGCCCATCCAGCGGGTGCCGCCGGCGGTGTTCAGCCCCGGCAGATAGCGCCTGGCGAGCGCCGCCAGCGCGTCCGAGCGGGCATAATGGGGCGGCGCGTCGAGGCCGGCGAATTCCGCCGCGCCGCCGATGCGCAGCCCGGCCTCGATCGGCGTGGCGACGAAGGCGCGCTCGGCGAAGATCACCTCGCGGGAGAGCGAGACGCCGGGGGCGGGCAGGGTGGTGTTGTAGCCGCGCTCGCTCTCGATCAGCACCCGGTCGCCGAGGCTGCCCGCCAGCCGGCCGGACCACGCCCCGCCCGCCACCACCAGGTGGTCGAAGGCGAGCCGGCGGCCGTCGGCGAGCAGCAGCTCGCTGCCGACGATCGCGCTGGCCTCGCCGCGGGCGACGGCGACGCCGCGCTGCTCCACATGCAGGCGCAGCCGGTCGACGATGCGGCGGGGATCGGCGACATGCGACCATTGCGGGGTGAACATGGCGTGGCGCACGGACTCGCCCAGCGCCGGCTCCATGGCACGGGCCTGCGCCCCGCTGATCTCCTCGCAGACAAGGCCGTGCTCGCGGCGGATGGCGCGGAAACGGGCGTCGGCGGCAAAGCCGGCCGCGCTCTCATAGGCCCACAGCGCCCCGACCGGGTGCAGGTCGTCGGCGAGGCCGATCTCGTCGAGCAGCGGCAGCAGGTCCTTGTAGGTGCGGGCGGACAGGGTGGCGAGCGCGGCGGCGATGCGCTCCACCTCGCTCCAGCTGCCATGCCGCAGGAAGCGCAGCAGCCAGGGCGCCAGCTTCGGCAGATGCGCCGGGCGCAGCGCCAGCGGGCCGAGCGGGTCCATCAGCCAG
This sequence comes from uncultured Starkeya sp., assembly GCA_964543245.1. Lineage (GTDB taxonomy): Bacteria > Pseudomonadota > Alphaproteobacteria > Rhizobiales > Xanthobacteraceae > Ancylobacter. Next base: position 34,196 of record CAZIXP010000005.1, on the reverse strand, counting down.
CCCGGCACCTTCCACGCCAGCCCCGGCACCGAGGCGGGAATGATCTCGGTGACGCCGATGCCCGCCGCATTGCCGAAGGAGCATTTGTCGCCCGCCGGGTCGCGGTCCAGCACCATGACCTCGCGCCCCTCCGCCCGCAGCGCCCGGGCGCAGCACAGCCCGACAATGCCGGCGCCGACGACGAGACTGCGGGACATGGCGGCTTCCTTCAGAGAGCGAGGGTGGCGAAGTGCCGGCGCACCGCCGCGGCGAGGCTGGCGGCGGTGAGGGCGGAGGTTTTCGGGTTGGCGGGGGAGGGCGTGTTGGCAAAGCGCATCTCGGCCCGGCCGAGCGGGCTTTCGACGGTCAGCTCGTGGGTGTTCTCGGTACAGGCGGGATCGGCCACCACCCGCACCGTGGTCCGCTCCGCCCCCGCGGCGAGGGCGACGGTGAGGCCGGCATTGAGGTTGCGCGGGTAGAGCCGGGCGGCGTCCGTGGCGCGGCCCTCGAACAGGGTGACCGGGCCGGCCAGCCGCGCGGGGTCATGGCCGGCGGCGGCGAGCTCCTCCCGCCACGCCGCGACCGGCTTGCGCGAGGTGTAGAGGATGCGGGCCTCGGGCTCGCCGTGCAGCGCGGCGAGATAGTCCAGCCCGCCAATGGCGCCGGAGGGCACGATGAGCCGGGCGCCGCCGCGCTCCGCCGCCGCCAGCAGCCGGGCGAGCAGCGCCGCCTCGCCCAGCGCGCCGGAGGAGGCGACCAGCAGGTCGATGCCCGCGGCCAGCAGCGCCGGGCCGGCTTCCGCCACCGCCGCCTGCCCCGCGGCCTCCACCACCAGAGCGGGGCGGGCGGCAATCAGGGCCTCAAGGCTTTCCACCACCGAGGTGCCGGGCAGGGGCGCCGCCGACGGATGACGCAGCAGCAGGGTCTGGCGCAGGGCGGGCAGGGAGCCGGCGTCGCGGGCGAGGCGCGCACTGAGGTCGCGGCCGATCGCGCCGAAGCCTATCAGCCCGACATGCGGGCGGGGGGTCGTCGCGCCCATCGTCCCGGCTCCCGCCGCGCTCACCACGCCGACATGCCGCCATCGACGGTGAACATGGCGCCGGTGGCGAAGGAGGCCTCGTCCGAGGCGAGCCACAGGATGGCGTTGGCGATCTCGATCGGCTCGGCCCAGCGGTTCACCGGAGCGCGCGCCTTCAGCCGGGCCTTGAACTCCTCGGGGTCGGGATGCTCGGCCACCATCTTGTCGAAATAGGTCGACCAGGTGACCCCCGGGGCGACGCAGTTGACGCGGATGCGCTCGGCGGCGTGGTCCAGCGCCATCGCCTTGGTGAGCGCGGCGACGCCGCCCTTGGAGGCGACATAGGCGGCGCGGTCGAAGATGCCGACGGTGGCGACATTGGAGGCGGTGTTGACGATGGTGCCGCCGCCCTGCGCCGCCAGGACCGGGATGGCGTGCTTGCAGCACAGGAACACGCCCTTGAGGTTCACCGCCATCAGCGCGTCCCAGGCGTCCTCCTCGGTGGTGACGACGGTGCCGGGAATGCCGTAGCCGGCATTGTTCACCAGCACGTCCAGCCGACCGAAACGCTCCTGCGCCTCCGCCACCATGCGGGCGACGTCGGCGCTGCGGGAGACGTCCACCTCGATGGCGGCGGCCTGCGGGCCGAGCCGTTCGGCGACGCGGGCGACGCCGGGGCCGTTGCGGTCGGCGAGAAGGACGCGGGCCCCCTCGCGGACGAAAATCTGCGCGGCGGCCTCGCCAATGCCGGCGCCGGCGCCGGTGATGATCGCGACCTTGTCCTTCAGACGCATGGAATCCTCGAAACTGGGGCGCCGCGCGGCCTGGGGGCCGGCGGCCGGGCAGCTGAAGCCGATGGCGGGGGGCGGCAGCCACGGCCGCCGCCGGCTCAGGGCTGGCGCTGGTCGGCGGGCTGGGCGGCGAAAACGGTGTTGCGCTCGATCTCGAGCACGTTCTCCGGGCGCGGGAAGGGCTCGGGCGCCGGCTCGCCGGGCACCCGCTCGCGGCCGATGAGGCGGAAGAAATCCTCCAGCCCGTTCGGCACGATGAGCCAGGTCCAGACGATGTCCTCGCTGCCCTCGTTGATGAACATGTGGCGGCGGTTCTTGCCGACGAAGAAGGCCGAGCCCGGCTGCATCACGTGGTCGACCCCGTCGAGGACGGCACGGCCCTTGCCACGTATGACGAAGATCACCTCCTCGTTGCGGTCGTGGGCGTGTTCGCGCACATAGCCGCCGGGCGGGACGGTCTGGGTGCCGAAGCCGATGGGATGTTCCATGGGGACGACGTGAGGGGCGAAGATGACCTCGATCTGGCCATTGGCCGGCACCGGCTGCCAATAGCTGACCGCCTCGCCCGGCTGCCGCACCAGCACCTCGCCGCGGGCGGAGATGTCGCTTGCCTGCTCGGCCATGTCCTTAACGCTCCCGTCTGGTGTCCCCCGCCTCCCGCGCAAGCTGTCGAGGCGAGCCGTTTTGAATACAATATTCAGCCTAGGCGGGAGTCATGGCGCGAGAAAGTCCAAAATATAGGCATGTATCACCGATTATCGCTCATTATTTGAGCTTGTTCGTTCGTCGTGACTGAATATCGTATTCAATTATGGAGCCGCCGGAATGAGTGCCAAAATCGGACGCCAGTCGCTGACGGACCAGATCGTCACCGAATTGCGGCGGCAGATCCTCACGGGGCAGCTCGCCGAAGGCGCGCCGCTCCGGCAGGAAAAGCTGGCGGGCGAACTCGGGGTGTCCCGGGTGCCGCTGCGCGAGGCCATCCGCCAGCTCGAGGCGGAGGGTCTGGTGGTCTCCGAGCTGCACAAGGGGACGGTCGTCTCCTCGCTGTCGCTGGCCGAGATCGAGGAACTGTTCGAGATCCGCGAACGGCTGGAAACCTGGCTGTTCGAGGCCGCCATTCCGTGCCTGACCGAAGAGGATTTCACCCGCGCCGAGGCGATCATCGACGAGTCGATCCGCATCGGGAACGTGGAGAACTGGGGCGAGCTGAACTGGCGCTTCCACGAGGCGCTGTATCGCCCGAGCGGCAACACCATCGCGCTGCGCCTGCTGCGCACGGTGCACGACAACGCCAACCGCTACGTCAACCTGCAGATCGCGGTGGCGAAGGATGTCGAGCGGGAACAGGCGGACCACCAGGCGCTGGTGGCCTTCGCCCGGCTTCGCGACACACGGCGCGGCGTCGACACGCTGCGCGCCCATATCCGGCGGGTCTCCCGCAACCTCGTCGCCTCGCTGGCCGAACGCCGCGGGGGGAAGGAGCGGAACATCGCCTGAATTCCGGGATGCCGGCCCGTGTTGGCAGCCCGTCCGTCAATAGGCCCGCAACAACAGGGCCGGCCAACAGTGGGGACTGACATGAAGCTGAAGACCATCCTGCTCGCCGCGCTGACGGCGACGGCTCTCTCCGGCGCCGCCCGGGCCGACATCATCATCGGCACCGCCGGCCCGACCTCCAACGCCGAAGCGCTGTTCGGCACCACCTGGCAGAACGGCATGGAACTCGCCGTGCGGCAGGCCAACGCCGCCGGCGGCGTGCAGGGCCAGAAGCTGGTCCTCTCGCGCGAGGATGACGGCGGCGATCCCAAGCAGGGCACGCTGATCGCGCAGAAGTTCTGCGACAACAAGGACATCGTCGCGGTCATCGCCAATTTCAATTCCGGCGTCACCATTCCCTCGTCCGACGTCTACAACCGCTGCGGCTTGCCGCAGGTGACCAACTCCTCCAACCCGAAGGTCACCAAGGCCGGCTACAAGAACCTGTTCCGCCCGATCGCGAACGACCTCTCGCAGGGTGCCGCGCCGGCCGAATACGCCCTTGGCACGCTCAAGGCGAAGAAGGCCGCCGTCGTCCACGACAAGGCCGCCTTCGGCCAGGGCGTGGCGGAAGTGTTCCGCGACACCTTCACCAAGGGCGGCGGCACGGTGACATCCTTCTCCGGCATCACCCCGACCGATGTCGACTTCAGCGCGCTGCTGACCACCATCCGCACCGAGAAGCCGGACGTCATCTATTTCGGCGGCGTCATGCCGGCGGTCGGGCTGTTCGTGAAGCAGGCGCGCGAACTCGGCATCAACGCCACCTTCTTCGCCGCCGACAGCGCCTTCACCCCGGACTTCATCGCCGCCGCCGGCCCCGCCGCCGAGGGCGCGGTGGTCTCCTTCCAGGCGCCGCCCTACGACTCCTCCGAGGCGCTGAAGAAGTTCGCCGCCGACTACAAGGCCGCCTTCGGCGAGGAGCCCGGCCCCTATTCCGCCTATGGCTTCGTCGAGGCGAGCATCATCATCGAGGCGATGAAGAAGGCGCCGGCCCTGACCCGCGCCGCGCTGGTGGACGCCATCGCCAAGAGCGACTTCGACAGCATCGTCGGCCATGTCGCCTTCACCCCGGCCGGCGAACTGCAGAAGCCCTTCATCTTCCTCTACGCCGCCAAGGGCAACGGCTTCTCGCTGGTGAAGTGAGGCGCGTTTCCCCAGCTGTCCCGGCGAACCCCCCTCACCGCCGGGACAGCGCCCTTCGTCGTCGCCGGGCGCCGGCCTTGCCCGCCGCCCGGCACGCCTTCCCCCTGTCCGCCGCCCCGCGCCGGCCCGGCAAGGAACCTTCCCATGGGCTCCCTGATCCTCCAGCAGACCATCAACGCCCTCACGGTCGGATCGATCTACGCGCTGATCGCGCTGGGCTACACCATGGTCTATGGCGTGCTGCGCCTCATCAACTTCGCCCATAGCGAGCTGTTCACCGCCGGCGCCTTCATCGGGCTGGCGCTGGCCGGGGCGCTGGGCGTGGCGGGGCATCCGCTCGGCGGCATCGCGGTGGGGCTCATCACCTTCGTCGCGGTAGGGCTGATCGGCGTCAGCGTCGAAATCGTCGCCTACCGCCCGCTGCGCCGCACCTCGCGCCTCGCGCCCATGCTCTCCGCCCTCGGCATGGCGGTGGTGATCCAGAACGCGGTGATGCTGATCGCCGGCCGCCGGCCGCTGATCTACCCGTCCTTCCTGCCGAACGGGGTGGTGGAGCTGTTCGGCGCCATCATCACCTACAAGCAGATCACCATCTTCACGGTGGCGGTGGTGCTGATGGTGGGGCTGGAGCTGTTCGTGAACCGCACCACGCTCGGCGTGCGCATCCGCGCCGTGGCGGAGAACGCCGAGACCGCCTCGCTGGTCGGCATCAACCCGAACATGGCGATCTCGCTCATCTTCTTCATCGGCCCCGGCCTCGGCGCGGTGGCGGGCATCCTCTATTCCTCCTTCTACGGGGTCGCCAGCTTCACCATGGGCTTCGTCATCGGGATGAAGGCATTCACCGCCGCCATCCTCGGCGGCATCGGCTCCATTCCCGGCGCGGTGCTGGGCGGCTTCCTGCTCGGCATCATCGAGACCTTCGGCACCGCCTGGATGCCGGTGCTGACCGGCGGGCTGGTCGGTACCGAATATCGCGACATCTTCGCCTTCTCGGTGCTGGTGCTCATCCTCCTGTTCCGCCCCGCGGGCCTGCTCGGCGAGCATGTCAGCGAGGAAACCATGGTGTACAAGAGTGACTTCTGAGGCCCATCCCCGGCTGAGCCCGTGGCGCGGCGCGGCCGCGCTGCTGGCGGTGCCCGCGCTGGTGCTGGTGGTCGGCCAGTTCCTGCCGACCTACCCGCTGCGCGTGCTCGACATGATCCTGCTCTATGCCGTGCTCGGGCTGGGGCTGAACATCGTGGTCGGCTATGCCGGCCTGCTCGATCTCGGCTTCGTCGCCTTCTACGCGATCGGCGCCTATAGCTGGGCGCTGCTGGCCTCCGGCCAGTTCGACATCCACCTGCCGTTCGGGCTGGTGCTGGTGATCGGCGCCGGGCTGGCGGGGCTGGCCGGCATCCTGCTCGGCATACCGGTGCTGCGGCTGCGCGGCGACTATCTCGCCATCGTCACGCTGGGCTTCGGCGAGATCATCCGCGTGCTGATGAACAATCTCGACGGCCTCACCAACGGCCCGCAGGGCATCGCCCGCATCGACGAGGCGTCCCTGTTCGGCTGGACGCTGGCGACGCCGCTGGACTTCCTCTACCTGCTGGTTGGCATGCTGGCGGTGGCGTTCCTCTTCGTCTGGCGGATCGAGGAGAGCGCGCTCGGCACCGCGCTCGCCGCGGTGCGCGAGGACCAGGACGCCGCGCGCGGCTGCGGCATCGACACCACCCGGGTGAAGCTGGTCGCCTTCGGCACCTCGGCGATGATCGGCGGGGCGTGCGGCGTCGTCTTCGCCGCCATGCAGCGCTTCGTCTCGCCGGAGAGCTTCACCTTCTGGGAGTCGCTGGTCATCGTGCTGGTGATCGTGGTGGGCGGGCTCGGCAACCCGTTCGGCGCGCTGCTGGGCGCGACGCTGCTGATCCTGGTGCCGGAGCTGCTGCGCGCCTGGGCCGACTACCGGCTTCTGCTCTACGGCATGGCGCTGGTGCTGGTCATCCTCGCCCGCCCGCGCGGCCTCATCGCGCGCGACTACGGGCCGAGCTGGCTGATGCGCCGGCTGGGAGGGGGCTGATGCTGCGTTTCGACCATGTGACCAAGCAGTTCGGCGCGCTGAAGGCGGTGGACGACGTCTCCTTCGAGGTGAAGCCCGGCATCATCACCGCGGTGATCGGGCCGAACGGGGCGGGCAAGTCGACCCTCGTCAACATGGCGGCGGGGTCCTACAGCGTGTCCTCCGGCCGCATCCTTGTCGGCGATGTCGAGCTGCAGAAGCTGCCCAAGCACCGCATCGCCCATGCCGGCCTCTCCCGCACCTACCAGAACATCCGGCTGTTCGACGGCATGAGCGTGCTGAAGAACCTGGAGGTGGCGCTGGTGCCCTCCGGCATCGCGCCGCTGGTGGCCGACACCTTCGGCCTCACCGGGCGGGCGGCCGCCGAGGCCCGGCGAGAGAAGTGCCACGCCGTGCTGGCGAAGCTCGGCCTCGCCGCTTATGCCCAGCGCACCGCCGGCAGCCTCGCCTATGGCCAGCAGAAGCTGGTGGAGCTGGCCCGCGCCGTGGTGTGCGAGCCGCGGGTGCTGCTGCTCGACGAGCCGGCGGCGGGGCTGAACCATGGCGAGACCGAGCAGCTGAAGCAGCACATTCTCGCCCTGCGCGCCCCGGGCCTCGCCATGGTGCTGATCGAGCACGACATGAAGCTCATCATGGCCATCTCCGACACCATCGTCGTGATGAACCGGGGGAGGGTGCTGGCACAGGGCACCGCCGCCGACATCCGCGCCAACACCGAAGTGCAGGAGGCGTATCTTGGCCAGCCGGGAGCCATCCGAGACATCGAAGCCGCTGCTCGCGGTCGACGCAATCGAGTCCGGCTACGGGAGGGTGAAGGTCTTACATGGCATCAGCCTTGAGGTGCTGCCGGGCGAGGTGGTCTGCATCATCGGCCCCAACGGGGCGGGCAAGACCACGCTGCTGCGCACCATCAGCGGGCTGAACCGGCCGAGCGCCGGCACGGTGCGCTTCCGCGGCGCGGACGTCACCGGGGCCAAGCCCTACCAGATGGCGCGGCTCGGCCTCGGCCATTGCCCCGAGGGGCGCCGGGTGTTCCAGCTCTCGGTGGAGGAGAACCTCGTCACCGGCTTCATCCCCGGCCGCGGCAAGAGCTTCGCGGCGCTGCGCGACGAGGTCTACGAGCTGTTCCCGATCCTGCGCGAGCGGCGCGGCCAGTCCGCCGGGCGGCTTTCCGGCGGCCAGCAGCAGATGCTGGCCATCGGCCGGGCGCTGATGGGCAGCCCGGAACTGCTGCTGCTGGACGAGCCTTCCCTCGGCCTCGCCCCGATCATCATCCACCAGATCTTCGAGATCGTGCTGAAGCTGGCCGAGAGCGGGGTCTCGATCATTCTGGTGGAGCAGAACATCGACCTGTCCTTCCAGGTCGCGGACTATGTCTACGCGCTGGAGCACGGCGCGCTGCAATGCTCCGGCCCGGCGGCGAAGATGGCGGCGGACCCGCGCATCAAGGACATCTACCTGCCCGACCTCGACGCTCATTCCTGAGGGAGCCGCCCATGTACAGCCTCGAGGGTCGTATCGCGCTGGTCACCGGCGGCGGCGCCGGCATCGGCCGCCGCATCGCCACCCGCTTCGCGGAAGAGGGCTGCGACGTCGCCGTGCTCGACATCGATGCCGCCGGGGCGGAGGAGACGGCGGCGCAGGTGCGCGCGCTCGGCCGCCGGGCGCTGGCGCTGGCCGCCGATGTGGGCGAGGCGGAAGCGGCCATGGCGGCGGTGGCGCAGGCGCGCGCCGTGCTCGGTCCGGTCGACATCGTGTCCAACAACGCCGCGATCGTGCGGGTCGGGCCGGTGATCGACCTCGCCGTCGAGGACTGGCGCGAGGTGTTCCGCATCAATGCGGACGGGGTGTTCCATGTCTGCAAGGCGGTGATCCCGGAGATGATCGCCCGCCGCAGCGGCCGGATCATCAACACCGCCTCCTGGTTCGGCAAGATCGCCAAGCCGAACTACTCCGCCTATTCCGCCTCGAAATTCGCGGTGATCGGGCTGACCCAGGCGCTGGCGGGCGAACTCGCCCCGCATGGCGTGACGGTCAATGCGGTGTGCCCCGGCACCATCGTCGGCACCAGAATGCGCAGCGACGCCGATGCCCGCTCCGTCGAGCAGGGCCTGCCCACGGCCAAGGAGCGCGAGGCGCTGATTCCGCTCGGCCGGGTTGGGGTGCCGGACGACATCGCTCGGGTGGTCGCCTTCCTCGCCTCCGACGAGGCCTCCTACATGACCGGCCAGTCGATCAATGTCACCGGCGGGCTGTGGATGCACTGAGCGCGGGCCGGGCCGCCGGCGCGGCAGGGACGGGAACGAAAAAGGCGGCCGGAGGGCCGCCTTTTCCATGGGTGCGATGCGTGCGCGGATGCAAGGACTTCCGCGGGCAAAAGGGCTTCCACGGGTAAAAGGGCTTCCGCGAAACGCACGGCGGGAGCGGCGCCCGCCTCAGCCCGCCGCCTCGGCCCGGGCCCGGCGCCGGGCCTGAAGCACCACCAGCCCGTAGCCCGCGCCCATGATGACCGCCGCCGCCAGCATGGTGAGGGTGCCCACCGCCGGCACCTGCGGGGTGTAGCCTGCCTGCACCTTGGCGCTGATCCAGCCGGGAATGGTCTGGTCCGCGCCGCTGGAGAACATCGAGAGCGGAAAATTCGCCCAGGACAGCAGGAAGGCCGAGAAGAAGCCGGCGATGAGGCCCGGCGTCAGGATCGGCAGCGTCACCTCGCGCAGCACCTGGAAGCGGGTGGCGCCGAGGTCGAACGCGGCTTCCTCCCAGGCGGGATCGAAGGAATAGACCTGGATGGCGATGATCAGCGTGGTGATCGGCGCGATCCAGACGATGTGGGCGAACACCGCGGTCTGCCAGCTCGGCGTGATGCCGATGGCGGTGAACCACAGCAGCAGCGCCAGCCCCAGCACCGCCTGCGGGAACAGGATGGGCAGGATGACGATCTTCTGGAACAGCTTGCGGCCCTTCCAGCGGTAGCGGGCAAAGGCCAGCGCGCCGAAGAAGGCGAGCGCCGTCGATATCACCCCCACCAGCACCGCGATGATGACCGAGGTCCAGAAGAAATTGCGGATCGACAGCGACGCGAAGACCTCGGTGTACCAGTTGGTCGACCACGCCGGGATGGGGAAGCGGAAATAGCGGGTGCGCGAGAACGAGGCCAGCGCGATGGTGATCATCGGCAGGTACATCAGCAGCAGGAACGCCGCGATGAGGCAGGCATAGAGGAAGCGGACGCCGCGGCTGGTGCTGTTCATGGGTCACTTCCGTCCGAAGATGAGGTCGAGGTCGATGCGCTTCAGCGCCGTGACCGCCAGCGCCCCGGCGAGCAGGATCATCAGCACCGCCAGCGCCGAGCCCTTCGGCCAGTTCTGGGCGAAGCCGAATTCCTTCTGGATGTCCATCGCGATCATGGTGACGGCGTTGCCGCCCAGCGTGCGCGCCTCGGTGAGCGAGCCGGCGGCGAGGATGAAGGTCATCAGCGAGCCGATGAGGATGCCGGGCATGGCGAGCGGCACGTCCACCTCCCGCAGCACCTGGAAGCGGGTGGCGCCCAGATCGAAGGCGGCTTCCCGCATCTGCTCCGGCACCATGGAAATGCCCATGATGATGGGGAACAGCATGAAGGGCAGGTAGATGTAGACGAGGCCGAACAGCGTCGCGCCGGAGGTATAGAGCATCGAGTCCAGTTCGATGCCGAACCAGGTCTGCAGTGAGCCGGAGACCACGCCGCCCTTCACCAGGAACAGCACCCAGCCCATCAGCCGCAGATTGTCGGCGACGAAGAGCGGCGCGGTGATGAGCAGCGCCAGAATGCTGCCGTGCCGGCCGAACACCCGCACCATGGCGAAGGCGACGGGGTAGCAGACGATGAGGCAGATCACCACCGTGAGCCCCGCCAGCCAGAGCGAGGCGAGGAAGGAGAGGTAATAGGAATTGGCGACGATCTCGACGAAGTTCGCCAGCGTCGGGACCTGCAGGATCGAGAAGGTCCCGCCCGGCATGAAGGCGAAAACCACCACCAGAAGCAGCGGCCCGAGGAAGCCGCCCAGCATCAGCGCCGCCAGCGGCGCCGCCGCCACGACGCCCGGCTCGGCGAGCCAGCGGCCCAGGCTGGCGAGGCGCGAGGGCGCGCGCACCGCCCGCAGCGGGGCCGGCGCTTCCGCCGCCAATTCGCTCGCACGGCTCATTGTTGTCTCCGTGGATGAGGGTTCGACCGGTTCCATGCGCGAAACATGCCAGCGGCCGCGCGGCCGCCGGGCCGCTTCACTGCTGGAGGCGGCTGGCCGGGAAGACCATGGAGTCCCTGGCGTCCCAGCCGATGGTGACGGTGTCGCCGGGACCGCCGGGAGGCAGCTGGTCGCGCAGCTTCTCCACGAGGAAGGTCTGCCCGTCGCCGACGCGAACCTGGTACTGCACCCGCGAGCCCAGCAGGTATTCGTTGTAGATCACGCCCGCCAGGCGGTTGTCGGCGCTTTCGCCGGCGCCGATGAAGCGCACATCCTCCGGGCGCACCACCAGCGTGCCGGTGTCGAAGTCGGCGGCGATGACCGGGGTGGCGAAGCGGGTGCCGGCGGCATCGACCACCGCGCCGGCCTCGCCGCGCACCTCGATCACGTTCACCTCGCCCATGAATTCGGAGACGAAGCGGCTGTGCGGGCTGCCATAGATCTCCCGCGGGGTGCCGATCTGGACGAAGCGGCCGCGATTCATCACGCCGATGCGGTCCGACATCACCATCGCCTCTTCCAGCGAGTGGGTGATGTAGACGAAGGTCTTGCCGGTCTCGCGGTGGATGTCCTTCAGCTCCTTTTCCAGCAGCTTGCGCAGCCGGTAGTCGAGCGCGGAAAGCGGCTCGTCGAAGAACAGGATTTCGGGATCGAAGGCCAGCGCCCGGGCGAGGGCCACGCGCTGGCGCTCGCCGCCGGAGCACTGGGTGACCATCTTGCCGTAATAGCTCTGGGGCAGGCGGAGCTGGTCCAGCAGCTCCAGCGCCCGCTTGCGGCGGGCGGCGGCGTCGACGCCGCGCATCTTCAGCGGGAACTCGATGTTCTGGCCCACGGTGCGGTGGGGAAACAGCGCCAGCGACTGGAACACCATGCAGGTGGGGCGCCTGTTGGCCGGCACGTCGTTGATGCGCTCGCCGCGCAGCAGGATGTCGCCATTGGTCGGCTTGTCCATGCCCACCAGCATGCGGACCATGGTGGTCTTGCCGCTGCCGGAGGGGCCGACGATGGTGAAGAACTCGCGCTCGTAGATGTCGAGGGTGATGCGGTCGACCGCGGCGAAGCTGTCGAAGATGCGGTCGACATTGCGGAGCTGAAGGATGGGCTGGCCCACCGGTTCGGGCGGTTTCAGGCTCTGGGCGGCTTCGGCCATGAGGTTGCGTTCCCCTTCGTCGATGGGCGGGCCCGGCCTTCCCGAAGGGCGCCGGCCCGGAACGGTGTCGCGGCGGGTGCGCCCCGCCGCGACGGAAGCTGCTGGGGGGTCAGGCCTTGCGCTCGCGGACCGCGGTGGCGAAGATCTCGTGCAGCTTGGGGTAGTTCGGGATGATGTCGAAGTCCGAGCAGAGCGCCATGTCCTCGTCCAGCGTGTCGAACTGGATCGCGTCGAGCTCTTCCTTGGAGTAGAGCGCCATCACCCGTTTGTCGCCCATCTGGGTCACCGGGTTGTAGGTGCCCTCGGCGAAGGACACGTTCTTGCAGACTTCCGGGCGGTAGCAATATTCGAGGAAGTCGGCGGCGCGGGGCGACAGCTGCGGGTTGTTGACGGTGGAGGTCAGCTCCATCCAGCACACGCCGGGCTTGTTGTTCGGGCCCTTCTTCGGGATCACGCAGCGCAGATTGGCGTTGCCGTCGAAGCGGGCGGCCGAGACCGTGTAGGTGCTGCCGGGGAAGGAGCCGATGATCGAGCCGTTCACCATGCCGAGGGCGATGGCGTTCATGTCGTCGCTGAGGAAGGCGGCGTTGTTGATCAGCTTGCGCATCGCGGTCTCGTAGGTCGCGATCTGCGCGTCGGAGAGGTTGTCGAACGGGCTGAAGCCGCAGGCCATGCACAGATGCATGATGACCCAGTCGTCATACATCAGCACCGCGTATTTGCCCTTGAAGTCGTCGGCGAGGAAGATCTCGTAGCCGTCGTTCTGCACCGTCTCGCGGGAGATCTTGTCGGTGTTCACGTTGACGCCCGACGGCCCGAAGCGCTGCACCATGCCAAGCAGGTTCTTGCCATCGTCGGACATCGCCCAGTAATAGGGCCACTTGAACTCCGGCAGCACCATGTCCCACTTCGGCTTGAAGCGGGCCTGGTCGAGCGGGACGATGAGGTTTTCCGGGAAGAGCTGGCGGCGGCCCCAGGCGTTGTTCAGGTTGATGATGTCCCACACCTTGGTCTCGCCGGCGCGCAGCTTGTTCACCGCGTCGGGGTCGGAGATCAGGCCCTGGGCCTTCACATTGGTCTTGAATTCCTTGCGGAAGGGGTCGAGCACCTTGTCGGAGTTGTAGCCTTCCCAGCAGTAGATGTTCATTTCGTTCTCGCGCGCCGCCCAGGCGGAACGCGACATGGTGGACGACGCCGCGATGCTGCCGGCAATCGCCGCCGACATGTGCAGGAATTCGCGCCGCGACTGGCTGAACGACTGCAGAAGGTTCTTCCGCTTCATTGCTGTCCCCTGTTGTGGCCGCCCTGAGAGGTGTCGGCGCGACCCGTGCTCGTCCGGAAGGTGGCCGCCGGGTCGTTGATCGCCCGGCGTGACTGTCGATGGGTTCCGCGCCGGAGGCGGCGTCGCCGCCGGCACGGGGCGTCTTCAGCTGTGGCAGCAGGAACCGCCGCCTTCGCCCGTCGTCGACCTGCTTGCATGGTTCTTGCCAGGTGGCAGGTCGATGATGGGATTCTGGTCGAAGAAGCCGACCGGCATCAGCTTGAAGCCGCACATCACGCAGGGCTGCACCGGGTGGTCCTCCGGGCGGGGCAGGTGGTGCAGGCCGAAGCTGTGCCAGACGACGAGGTCGGTGTTCTCGATCGGGCGGTTCTGCGCCGTCCAGGCCGGCAGGCCCTGGCCACCTTCCGACAGGTTGACGAAATCGCCGGCGGGATAGCGCTCCTCCGGGTGGAAGGGCGTCACCCAGAGGTGGTTGTAGGCGAAGCCGCCGCGCCGGCCCGACCAGGAGGCGGGATCGGTGTAGAACTTCACCGCCGAGGGGGTCTCCAGCTTGTAGCCGGTGGGCTTGCCGACCCAGTTCCTGGCCTCGGGGTTGATGATCTTCCAGTAGCGCATGGTCTCGTAGTCGACGCAGCGCTTGGCGTCCTCCTCGGTCTTCAGCGGGCGGTCCTCGATGTAGAAGGCATTGCCCATCGGGTTCTCGGGGCCGGTCGGCACGGCGTAGGTGTTGCACTCCACCACCGTGTTGTTCGGCCCGTCGACCTCCATGTCGAGCCGGGCGGAGAAGACGTGCTGGTGGATGTGGCCGACCACGCCCGGCGCGACCTCGGTGCCGTATTTCTGCGGCGTGCCCGGCTTGCAGGCGGCGGTGTTGATGATGCCGGTCGCCTTCATCTCGAATTCGATGGTGCCGTTCTGGAACAGGTACCAGTAGGAGGCGTACTCGTAATTGCCCACCGTGGTGATGGAGGAGATCACCAGCTTGCGCAGGCGGCGCACCTCGGTCCGGTCGGAGCGGAAGTCGTAGTGCTTCCACCCCAAGCCGGCGTCTTCCTCATGCAGGCAGATGCAGTTCTCGATGATGCGCGGGTTGCCCATGATGTCGGGCAGCGCGACGTCGAAATAATGGATGTGGCCGAGGCAGTCGCAGCCCAGCGAGAGCGAATTGGCGAGGCGGCCGAAGCCGTATTCGCCGCTGTCGAACACGTTCTTGCGGTAGTGCGAGCGCTCCGGCGTGCCATAGGGCACCACCATCTCCGCCAGCGAGGCGCGGTAGAGGATGGGGCGGCGCTTGCCGGCGATGGTGTAGGCGAGATTGTTGAGGACGAGGCCCTCGCGCCCGTTGAACGAGACGCGCACGTCCCAGTTCTCCCAGGTGATCTTGTTGCCCTCGACCTTGAAGCCCGGGCCGTTGGGCTGGACCACGTCGAGCGCGGAGGAGGGCTCGCGGAATGCCGGGATCAGCGTGTGCTCGAAGTTCAACGGCGTCTCGGGAACCGGGACGTAGTCGCCGCTCGCCTCGAAGTGGTCGTCGATCCGCACCACCTCCAGCGTGTCGACATCCACCACCACATTGATGCCCTCGACCGGGTGGGCGTAGTAGTTGTCGAGCTCGCCCATGCGCATCCACACGAAGGTGTGGGCGACGCGGCGGCCCTGCTCGTCGGGCAGGCCGAACTGGCCGGCGGTCCACGGGTCGACGCAGACGAGGTCGTATCGGGTGATGCCGCGCCGCTCGATGGCGGCCTTGAAGCGCGGATCGGCCTTGGCGGCCTCCTCGATGAGGAGAAATTCCTCGGGCGAGATCATCGGCTTGGCGTCGGGCAGGAAGGTGGCCTCGATCACGGCGCCGCTGCCGAGATCGACCTTGCCGGTGTGCACGCCGGTGGTGGCGCGCTTATACACGTTGTAGCGGGCGATGCGGGTGATGGGATCGCCGGGCTGGAAGGCGCGGACCACCTCCTTGGGCGGCTCCACCAGATCGATGGTCTCGAAGCGGAGATCGTCGCCGAAGCCGTAATGCTGGCGGATGATGCCGGCGGCCCGCGAAATCTCGGCGGCGGTCAGCGAGTCGAGCGGGTGCTCGAAGGCGGAGGACTGACCGGTCACGGCCTGATCGACGATGCGCAGCATGCTGCTGTTCCTGTGCTGGGCGCCGGGGGGCCTTCCGGCGTCGCGGCGACGGGCACCGCGGACGCCGCCGGCTGACCGGCGCTGGTGGGTATCATCGGGCAAATGGGAGACCCGCCAATCAACCGAACGGTTGATGGGGTGGCGGGGGAGGTGGATCAGCCGGGCATGGCGAGACCCCAGAGAAGGCCGCCAAGGCCGAGCGCCAGCCCGCCGGCACGGGCGAGGCGGGCGCTACGCGTCGCCCGCAGCGCGAGCATCGCCGCGGTGAGCGCCAGCAGGAGCGGTGGGCTCATGGCGCCGGGCACCAGCATCAGCGCCATCGGCCCGGCATCGGCGGGCAGGCAGCCACGCCCATAGGCGAAGCCGCTGCGCACTGGCTGCAGCGGGTCCGCCGGTTCGAGAGGGCTCCACGCCGGCAGGCCGGCCGCCCCGGCCAGCGCACCGGCGCCGAGCAGGGCCATGGTGAGCGGGAGAGCGAGGCCGGAGCCGGCCGGCAGCGCCAGCCGCAGCGCGGTCTCCACGCTGGCGGCAGCGGCGGCCGCCAGCGCCCACAGCGCGGCGTAGCCGAGCAGGAAGCCGTGGCCGGTGCGGCGGTCGCGCTCGCCCGCCAGCGCCTGCCAGGCCGGCACCGCACAGGGCAGCATCATCGCCGCGGCCATGGCGAGCCACATCGCCGCGGCGTGGAGCCAGAGCCGGGGCAGGTCGGCGAGGCCGCTGCCCGGTCCACAGAGCGTGGCGAGAAAGGTGGGCAGCCCGGCTCCGCTTGCCGGCGCGCCGTTCAGCACGCCGCCCGCCCATCCCCCGCCAGCACCGCCGGCGAGCAGCAGCCCGGCCCAGCCGGCGGCGATGATGGCGAGCGGCGGCAGCAGTTCGACCCGCGCCGCCGCGGTGATGGCTCCGGCAAATCCTGTCGCGCACGCCGCGGCCGGCGCCGCCACGCAGGCGTCCGGCAGGGCCGGGCCGTGGCGGTGGCGGGCCGGCGCGGTGCCGGCGGGCGGGGGCAGGGCGGGCAGCATGGACGGCGCGATCTCCTTGGTCTCGGACGGCCTGCGGCAGACGGCGCGCAGAACGTGGCGGTCCGACGCGGGCGAGCGTGGCGCCAAGGCTCGCGCCGCCGGCTCCCTTCCGGCAATCAACCGAATGGTGGACGGGCCTCCGCCGTTCGGTGGAGCTGGGGGGCTGAATTCGTGCCGGAGGCGGCGGAGCGGTTGAACCCGCGCCGCAGGGTATTAGGCTGGCCTCGATGGACGGCCCGGCGGCTCGCGGGAGGAGATATGGCCATCCGGCACATCGTCATGGCGCTGGCCGGCCTCGCCGGGCTGGCGCTTGCTCCGGCGCTGGCGGCGGAGAGCGCGCGCATTCCCCTGCAGCCCCGCCCGGACCGCAGCGGCTTCTCCAATTTCGTCACCGTCGCAGTGGGGGGCGGCGCGCCCGCCGACGTGCTGCTCGACACCGGCTCGACCGGGCTGCGCATCCTCGCCAGCGCAGTCGGGCCGCAGGTGCGGCTGACCGACACCAGCGGCAATGTGCTGCGCGGCGTCATCGGCTACGCCAAGGTCGGCTTTCCCGGCGCCGACCCGGCGGTGGCGACCGAGCGGGAGATCGCGATCGAGGTGGTGCAGTCGGTGGGCTGCACGGCCGCCAAGCCCCATTGCCCGGGCTGGCGCGGCGGCGAGAAGGGGGTGATGGGCGTCGCCTACCGGCCCGGCGCCGCCTTCAACCCGCTGGCGCAGCTACCCCGGCCGCTCGGCAACGGCTTCATCGTCGCCGCGGACGATCTCGCCCGGCCCGGCCTCGTCCCCCATCTCATTGTCGGCCTGACCGAAGCGAATCTGTCCGGCTTCTCCTTCGCCCCGTTCGACGCCCTGCCGGACGGCGGGCAGCCGCCGGGGCTGAAGGCGTGGGACACCAAGAGCGTGCACACCTGCTTTGCCGTCGATGGCGGGCCGGAGGGCTGCTACGGCACCGTCTTCGACACCGGCGCGGCGCTCGGCAGCTTCCAGGTGCCGGGTCATCCGGTGGGCCGGCGGGTGCGGCCCGGCGCGGTGGTCACCACGCGGGTGCCGCAGGCCGGCATGACGCTGGCGGTGACCGCCGGCCGAACGCCCTGGCGGAACCGCTACCGCTACGCGCCGCCCCATGGCGGGGTGCCCGGCTTCAACGCCGGCGGGCTGGTGTTCCGCCACATGGCAATCGCCTTCGACGCGGTGCGCGGGCGGATCGGCTTCCGCGCGCCCTGAGGCAGCCGCCGGAGCGGCTGGCGGCGCGGGCGGACCGGGCCGCTCCCTGCTGCCGGGGCGGGGCCGGCCTCAATGCTGCGCGGCCGCGAGCCGCGCCACCAGGCCCGAGCGGTTTTCGACGCCCGCCTTCTCGAAGATGTGGACGAGGTGGGTCTTCA
Source organism: uncultured Starkeya sp. (assembly GCA_964543245.1). GTDB lineage: Bacteria > Pseudomonadota > Alphaproteobacteria > Rhizobiales > Xanthobacteraceae > Ancylobacter. The sequence continues at coordinate 16,478 of CAZIXP010000005.1, read as the reverse complement.
CCGTGGCGAGGCCGATGCCGAGGCAGCCGGCGATGTCGGCATTGGTGCGCCCGCAGCACAGCAGGTTCGCGACCTCCGCCTCGCGGCGGGTGAGGTGGAACAGCCGCATGGCCCGTAGCCGGGGGTCCTCCCGCGGCAGCGGCAGATGCTCCATCAGGTTGAATTCGATGTAGCTGTGCAGCCTTTCGGCGAGCTGGAACAGGGCGTCGTCGGGCGGCCGGTCGTGGCGGGTCCACATCACCGAGAGGCCGGCCTTGATCTCCCCTTCGCGGCGGAAGATGAAGTCGACCGCGTGCTCGACATCGAACCGTCGGAGAAAACGCTCATATTCCTCGACGTCGGAGCGCGGGGTGCGCGGGCATATCTCGTCCATCCGCGCCACCGTCTCGGAACGGAGGCGGCGGACATGGAGCGGGTCCACGGCGTGCATCTCCCGCACATAGGTGCGCAGGAAATCCGCCGGCATGCGGTAGCTCACGAAGTCGTAGAGGTTTTTCTCGGCATCGACGGAATAATAGGTAAGGCGGGTCGCGCCGAGCGTGTCGCCCAGCAGATGCATGGTGTTGTCGATGAACTGCCGCTTGCGGAGTTCAGTACCGGCCATCGGTGTCCCTCCTGCCTGAGAGTTGGGCTTGATCCAAATCAATGCAACATGCGTGCCGGCATATCGCGACGGCAACCCCTGTCAGCCGCCCGCCGGCTTTTGCGCCGGCCTGATTTGGTGGTAGCACCGGGTGCGGCGACGCCGATCCAGGGTACCGGCACCGGTGCTTTCCGCCGACGTGGCAGCGTTTTTCGGGCAAGAGGGATGGTCTTATGGCAAACTACGTGAAGATCGCCGGCTTTTTAGGCGCGTGTGTCACCACCGTCGCGCATCTGCTCACCGATCTGCGCAAGCAGCCCGCGCTGCGCGAGGAGCAGGGCTATGGCGACCTGCCGGACCTGCCCAAGCCCAAGCCCACCCTCATCCCGATCATGAAGATCGCCCATGCGGTGGGGTGGGGCCCCGGGCAGCAGCCGAAACCGGCCGCCGGCTTCAAGGTCAACACCTTCACCGACAATCTCGACCATCCCCGCTGGGTCTATGAGCTGCCGAACGGCGATATTCTGGTCGCCGAGACCGCGGCGCCGCCCTCGCCGGCCGGCATCTTCAGCCTGCGCTGGTGGGCGATGGGCTTCGTGCTGGTGCGTGCCGGCGCCGGGGTGAAGAGCGCCAACCGCATCACCCTGCTGCGCGATGCCGACGGCGACGGCGTGGCCGAGATCAAGGTGCCGTTTCTGGAAGGGCTGCACTCGCCCTTCGGCATGGCGCTGGTCGGCGACCAGCTCTATGTCGCCAATGCCGACGCGCTGGTGCGCTTTCCCTATGAGCCCGGCGCGACCCGCATCACCGCCGCCCCGGTGAAGGTCTGCGACCTGCCGGCCGGGCGGAACCACCACTGGACCAAGAGCCTCATTGCCAACAAGGCGGGCACCAAGCTCTATGTCGGCGTCGGCTCCAATTCCAACGTCGCCGAATTCGGCCTCCACGAGGAGGTGAACCGGGCCGCCATCCTCGAGGTGGATATCGCCAGCGGCGCGGTGCGGGTGTTCGCCTCGGGGCTGCGCAACCCGGTGGGCATGGACTGGAATCCGATCACCGGCGAATTGTGGACCAGCGTGAACGAGCGCGACGAGATCGGCGACGACCTCGTGCCGGACTACATGACCTCGGTGAAGGACGGCGCCTTCTATGGCTGGCCCTATTGCTACTGGGGCCGCACCGTCGACGAGCGGGTGAAGCCGCCGCGGCCGGACCTCGTCGCCACCGCGCTGAAGCCGGACTATGCGCTCGGCTCCCACACCGCCTCGCTCGGCCTCACCTTCGTGGATGACGACCGTTTCGGCGCGCGCTTCCGCAACGGCGTGTTCATCGGCCAGCACGGGTCGTGGAACCGCAACCCGCCCTCCGGCTACCGGGTGATCTTCATTCCCTTCGCCGAGGGCAAGCCGGCCGGTGCGCCCGAGGAAATCCTGGGCGGGTTCCGCGTCGGCGACAAGGCGCTCGGCCGGCCGGTCGGCGTGCTGGTGGACCGCCGGGGCGGCCTGCTGGTGGTGGACGACGTCGGCGACTGCATCTGGCGCGTGACGCCCGCCTGACCGCGCATGCCCGGTATCGGCACGAAAAAGGGGTGGCGGTGCCACCCCTTTTTTACGCATCGGCCCGGTCAGAGGCTGGCGTCATGGCCGGCATGGGAGACGGTGACGTAGCGCGTGGTGACGTCGTCGACATGCTCGTCGATCCAGCGGGCCATCGCCAGCTCTTCGGACAGCGACTGCTCCAGCAGCGGGATCGCCGCGGTCTGGCCGTCCAGCTCCGCCATGCGGATGAGCGACTTGTAGGCGGCGCTCTCGAAATTCTCGAAGGCGAAATTGGCGAAGGTGGACTTCAGGATGGCGTCGTCCGCCATGCTGGCGGAGAGGGCGTTGACATTGCCCATCAGGTTCATCGCCATGTCCTTGAAGGCGGAGCGGTCCTCGCCGAGATCGTCGAGGATGCGGTCGAGCCGCTCGTGCTGGCCCTTGGTCTCCTGCAGATGGGCTTCCAGCTTCGCCTTCATTTCCGGGTACTTCTCGATGGAGGCGATCTGCCGCTCCATCATCGCCATGGCTTCCTTTTCCATGGCGTGGGCGTTGCGCAGCCCGACCACGAACAGCGAGCGGGGGGTCTCGTCGGCGGAGGACATGAGGGTCTCCTTTTCATGAGGGGCGCCGCGTCGCACGCGGCGGGGATGCGTCGGGCGCAGCAGGGATGCCGCGTCGCAAACGCGGCCGTCCCGGGACAACGGCCCCGCCGGGGCGATGTTCCCGTCCCGCAAACCGTACGGATTTTGCAGGTACCGCAATGGGTTGCATCATTTGATCGGTGACCGCCGCCGCCCCGCCGCGGGCCTGGAACCTTGCCCCTCCCCACCGGTTGTTGCGCCACGACAGCACAGGGCTGCCGCGCCTCAGAGGTGGAGAGAGCCGATGACGAGCCCAGACGACAGCCACGCAAGCCAGGACAGCCCGGTGCATCACGATCCGGCGCCTCACGATCCGTCCGGGCGGGAGGCCGCGATCCGCGCCCGCGCCCATGCCCGCTGGGAGAGCGAGGGCCGCCCGGAAGGCCGCGCCGAAGACCATTGGCTGGAGGCGGAGCGCTCGCTGGGCGACGAGAGCCCGGCCGGCGGCAAGCCGGATGCTTCGGGTGAGACGGATGACGACATGCCGCCCGCCGGGCCTCATGCCCGCCCCGAACTCACCAATCCCGATGCCACTGCGGGAAGCGGCATGCTGCCGGCGATCGGCGCCGACGAAGACCCCAACGCCCAACCTTCCGGCTGAGCGCTCCGGCGATGGCGCGGGTGACCCCTAGCCGGGTCCGCCCGCGCCGCACCGCGCGGGGCGGGGCCGCCGTCAGTGGCGCCGTCCGCCCGTCAGCCAGCCGGCGGTGAAGCCGGCCGCCAGCCCGGCCGCCATGGCCATGGTCAGGACCCGACGTGCGTCCAATCCCCACAGGCTGCGGCGCGCCGGCGCCGAACGCGCGGGATCGAGACGGTCGGCGGCGGAGGGCAGGCTCTCATTGATGCTGGCATCGCTCATTCGCAGGGCTCCACGGTTGCGCGGGACAAGCCGCGCGGCCCGCCGCAGGTTCCCGCGGCACTGTCGGGTGGCTGTCGTTCAACAGACCCTAAAAAAGTCGCGTCGCACCATCCGTGCGAATGTTGCCGTGTCGATCGCTGTGCAATGGTTGCCGGGTCGAAGTGAACGCGAGTGCCCATGCCCGACCCGAAGCCGCTTTCCGAGTCCCAGCCGAAGGCCGATCCCAAGCCTCTTCCCGATGCAGCGCCTCTTCCCGATGCAGCGCCTCCTTCCTATGAGACGCCTCTTCCCGATGTGAAGCCGCTTGCCGATGTGAAGCCGCGTTCCGACACGACGTCCCTGTCCGAGCCGAAATGGCTGTTCGATCCGGAAAGCCTGTCCGAGCGCGAGTCCCTGGCGTATCTCTCCGCCGGCGCCCTCATCACCGGCTATGCCGGCGGTCGGCTTCGGCCGGAGGAGGTGGTCGAGCGGCACCTCGAGCGCATCGCGCGGCTGAACCCCGCCCTCAACGCCTTCATCCACGTCGCCGCCATCGAGGCGCGGGAAGACGCGGCGCGCTCCGCCGCCCGCTGGAAGGCCGGGGCACCGCTGGGCCCGCTCGACGGGGTGCCCGTGGCGGTGAAGGACCTGATCGACGTCGCCGGCCAGCCCACCAGCTTCGCCACGGCGGCGGTGCCGCCGGTGGTGGCGCATCAGGACGCGGCGCTGGTGGCGTGGCTGCGCGAGGCGGGCGCCATTCTCATCGGCAAGACCAACCTGCTCGAATTCGCCTATGGCGTCGCCCATCCCCATTTCGGCCAGACCAGCAACCCCTTCGATCTCGCGCGCACCTCGGGAGGCTCGTCCGGCGGCTCGGCGGCGGCGGTCGCGGCGGGGCTGGCGACGCTGGCGGTGGGCACCGACACCGGCGGCTCGATCCGCGCGCCGGCGGCCTATTGCGGCATCGTCGGGCTGAAGCCGAGCTTCGGGCTGGTGCCGCTGGAGGGGGTGTTCCCGCTCGCGGCTTCGCTGGACCATGCCGGTCCGATGACCCGCTCGGTGCGCGACGCCCGGCTGCTGCTCTCCGTCCTCGCCGGGTGCGGCATGCCCGAGATCGCGATTGATCTGCCCCAGCTGCGCATCGGCGTGCTGGCGGCCCATGTCGAGCACCCCGCGGTGACGCTCGGGGTGCAGCGCGTCTTCGACGCGGCGATGACCCGGCTCGGCCGGCGCGCCCGCATCCGCGACGTCGTGGTGGAGGACATCACCGACTGCAATGCTCAGCTCATGACCGTGCTGCTGCCCGAAGCGGCGCGGGTGCATCGCGGCATGCACGCTGCCCATGTTGCCGGCTATGCCGAAGGCACGCGGCGGCAGATCGAGGCGGGGCTCACGGTGCCGGCGCTGGCCTATCTCGACGCGCAGATGCTGCGGAAATCGCTGCGCGCCGCGGTGGACCGGCTGCTGGAGCAGGTCGACGTCGTGGTGTCGCCGACCGTTCCCTTCGTCGCGCCGGCCGGCGATCCCGACATGATGGCCGACGAAGGCGAGAGCGAGATGCTCGCGCTCGGCCTCGGCAACATGACCGGTCATCCCGTGGTGACGATCCCCTGCGGGCTCAGCGAGGGCATGCCGGTGGGGCTGCAGCTGCTCGGCCGGCGCGAGCGCGACGCGGAACTGCTCGCCATCGCCGAACAGGTGGAGGCGGCGCTCGGCTTCGAGGCCCGCCCGGCGCTGTGAACCGCGCGCCGCGCGGTCAGAACTCGTCGCGGCGGACGCGGAAACCTTCGGCGGCGAGGCTATCCATCAGCGCCGGCAGGTCGGCGGGGTCGCGCAGCTCGACGTCGAGCGACACCGAGCTCTCCTTGGCGCGGCTGGTGGCGGCGAGGCGCTCGTGGCGCAGCTCGTAGATGTTGCCGCCCTGGGCGGCGACCACCGCGGTGAGCCGGGCCAGCGCGCCGGGGTGATCGGGCAGTTCCGCCCGCACCCGCACCATCCGTCCGGCGCGGGTGAGGTGGCGCTGCAGCACCGCGACCAGCACCCGGGTGTCGATGTTGCCGCCGGACAGGATGACCCCGACCCGACGCCCGGCGAACAGATCGGGCCGTGCCAGCATGGCGGCGATGCCGGCGGCGCCGGCGCCCTCGCACAGCGTCTTCTCGATGCCGAGCACCAGGGCGATGGCTTCCTCGATCGCGTCCTCTCCGACCACCGCGAGGGTGTCGACGCCCGCCTTCACGATCCGCCGGGTGATCTGGCCGGGATCGGTGACGGCGATGCCCTCGGCGACGGATGAGCCCGGCGCCGGTTCCGCCGTGAAGCCGCCGACCGCCCGCGCCATGCCGGGGAAGATCTCCGACTGCACCCCCACCACCCGCAGCCCCGGCCGCAGCGCGCGGGCGACCACCGTCGCCCCGGCAATGAGCCCGCCGCCGCCCACCGGCACCGCCAGCGTGTCGAGCTCGGGCACCGCCTGCAGCATCTCCAGCGTCGCGGTGCCCTGGCCGGCGATGATGGCGGGATCGTCGAAGGGATGGACCACGGTGAGGCCTTCCTCGGCGGCGCGCCGGCGCATCTCGGCCGCCGCCGCGCCGAAATCGGCGCCGTGCAGCACCACCCGCGCGCCGTGCTCGCGCACCCGCTCGACCTTCAGGTTCGGCGTTGTGGTCGGCATCACGATGGTGGCGGCGATGCCGGTGCGGCGGGCGTGGTAGGCCACACCCTGGGCATGGTTGCCGGCGGAGGCGGCGATGACGCCGCGCGCCTTCTCGTCTCCGTTCAGCGACAGCAGCTTGTTCAGCGCGCCCCGCTCCTTGAAGGAGGCGGTGAACTGCAGGTTCTCGAACTTCAGCCACACCTCGGCGCCGAGCTTGTCCGACAGCGTCTGCGAGTGGACGAACGGGGTCTGCGGCACCGCCCCGGCGATGCGGCGGGCGGCGGCCTCGACATCGGCGAGGGTCACGTCGGGCGGCAGGGGCGACAGGGCCATCGGCGCGGGCTCACGGTCAGGGCAGTGCAGGGCGGGTTACTGCAGGGTGTGCTACTGGACGTCGCCCACCACCCTCACCCTTACCCGACGCGCGTCGCCGGGAATATAGGCGAGCGGCAGGTCCTCGACGTCGAGCAGGACGAGGCTTTCCGGCCGCGCGCCGGCCTCCACCGCCCGGGCTTCGGCGATGGCGCGGGCCCGGGCCACCGCCTCCTCGCGCGGCATGTCACGGAAGATGCGGTCGACCTCGCCGCTCACCTGCGCCATGGCGGCGCCCACCGCATTGGCGACGCCGGCCTCCGGCACCTTCACCACCTCGCTGACGCCGGCCAGCGTCTCCGGCACCAGGAAGGCGCCGCCCCCCACCGCGAGGACCGGCACCGGGGCGGCGCTGGTCTTCATGCGGTCGATCACCTCTTCCAGCGCGGTGCGGATCCAGTCGCGGCAACGGACCAGCAGGGCGGGATCGAGGCCCGCTACCCGGGCGGGATCGCCGATGGCGGCGAGGCCGAGGCCGACGCCGATGTCGGTGAGGGTCAGCGTGTCGCCGCCGAACACCTGCGCCGCCTCGCGGATGCGGAAGCCGACGCTCTCCGGCCCGATGCCGAACGGCGCGGCGCTGACCCGGGTGCCGCCGCCCAGCCCGATCGAGACGACATCCGGCATGCGGAAAACGGTGCGCACGCCGCCAATGTCGACCCGGCTGTTGGCCTCGCGGGGAAAGCCGGCTTCCAGCACGCCGACATCGCTGGTGGTGCCGCCGACATCGACGACGATGGCGTCCTGCCGGCCGGAGAGCAGCGCGGCGCCGCGCATGGAATTGGTCGGGCCGGAGGCGAAGCAGAGCACCGGGAAACGTTCCGCCACCTCCGCCACCACCACCGTGCCGTCGTTCTGGGTGATGTAGAGCGGGGCGGCGAGGCCGCTCGCGGCGATGGCGTCGCGAAAGGCGGCGACGGTGCGGCGGGCAAGGCCGTGCAGGGCGCTGTTGAGGATCGCGGCGTTCTCGCGCTCGATGAGCCCGATGCGGCCGAGCGCGCTGGAGAGGGTGACGGCGACGCCGGGGGCCTCCTGCGCCAGGATCGCCTGCGCCGCCTCCTCCGCCGCGGTGGTGAGGGGGGAGAACACCGCGCAGACCGCCACCGAGCCGACCCCACTGGCGGCGATGGCGCGGGCCGCCTGCCGCATGCCGTCGGCATCGAACGGCACGATCGGCCGGCCGTCGAATTCATGGCCGCCGCGCAGCAGGAACACCGGCCCTTCCACCGCGCGGCGCAGGTCCGCGGGCCAGCCGGTGAAGGGCGGCAGCACCGCCGCGGCAGGCAGGCCGATGCGCACCACCGCGACCCGCTCCACCCCGCGCCGCTCGATCACCGCATTGGTGAAATGGGTGGTGCCGATCATCACCCCGGCGATGCCGTCGGGGTCGGCCTCCGCCATCACATGGGCCAGCGCGGCGCGCACCCCGGAGGTGACGTCGGCGGTGGTCGCGGTCTTCACCCGGGCGAGGATGCGGGTGCCGTCCAGCAGCACGCCATCGGTATTGGTGCCGCCGACATCGATGCCGATGCGCTTCATGGCCGGGCCTCCCCGCCGGCGCGGGTGCCCCGCGCGAAGGGCGTGTAGTTGAAATCGAAGCCGAAGGCGCGCGGCCCCACCGCCGCGAGCCCGGCCGGGCTGGTCATGATGGGATCGGCCGGCAGGGCGATGACCGCGACGCGCTGGCCGTAGCGGATGACCTCGGCGCCGATCGCCTCGCCGGTGACCGCATCGAGAACGGTGATGAGGTCGGGCACGCTGGCCAGCACCGCGCCGTCTTCCCCAGCGGGGCCGGGCGTCCCCGTGGCTTCCCGGGCCGCGGAGAACTCGTTCTGAAAGTCGATGAGCAGGGTGCGGCCGGCATCGGCGCCGGTGCCGCCGAGCCGGGCCTGGCCGCGCACGAAGCCTTCCGCCATGCGGCGGGAGACGTCCTCCACCTTGCCGCGCAGCAGCAGCGCACCGTGCTCCGCGGCGAGGATGGCCTCGACCGGGTCGGCATGGGCGCGGCGCGCCCGCTCCACCGCGCGGCCGAGGCGGATCGCCCGGCTGGTCGAGCCGAGGATGGCGTGCGCCTTCACCTCCGCCCCGGTGCGTGGGGCGCCGCAGGTGCCGGCGATGGAGCCCAGCTCCACCACCGCCTTGCGGCCGAGCCGCTCGGTCCAGCCGGCATTCTCGGCATGGGCGATGATCAGCGCGTTGTCGCGGATGTCGGCGATGGCGAAGGGCGCCATGGGCAGGCCGCGGATGGCGAAGCTGGTCATCTGCACCTCCGGGAAGGCGCGGCCCATCACATCGGCGTCGACCACCGGCAGGTCGAGTTCCATGCCCACCAGCAGCGGCAGGAAGGCGTTCTCACCGCCGATCTCCACCGACATCACCGCGTCGAAGCGGCGCCCGACATGGGCTTCCATCAGCCGCACCGCGCGGCAGGCCGAGACCGGCTCGGGCAGCCGCTCCTTGGTGACCAGCGGGGCGCCCATGAAGGCCAGCACGGCGACGCGGGCGTCGTCGTCCAGTTCAGCGGCGTCCAGCATCCGCACGCGCTGGCCGCGCGCATAGGCTTCCTGCGCGCACATCAGCTCCAGATGCGGGTGGTTGCCGCCGCCGGTGCCGAGCACGCCGGCGCCGATCGCCAGCGCCTCAAGCTCGTCCGCCTCGATCTCTCGCATGAAGGCTCTTTCCGAAAGGCCGGCCTCAGGCCGGGATGATCCACGACGCCGACGGCGCCCATGAGAAGGTGGCGAGGCTGCCGCGCTCCGGGGGCGGCGCGGTGCCGGGCTGGAGCGAGGTCAGCCGGGTGCCGGCGGCGGTGCGCCCGATCACCCGGCGCGCCGCGCCGGAATAGAGCACCTCCTCCACCTGCGCAGCGAGGCCGGGCGGCGGCGCGCCTTCCGCCGTCTCCCCGCGCGGCTGCACTGCGACCGCCTGCACCGCGACCGCTTCGGGCCGCACCGCGAGGGTGACGGCGGTCCCGGCGGCGGGCAGGGCGGCGGCGGGCAGGGGGGCGGCGGGCAGGGGGGCGTTCGCTCCGTCCGGCGGCAGCGCCAGCCGGGTGCCGTCCTCCAGCCGCAGGCCGTCCGGCTCGACCGTGGCCGGCACCAGATTGGCCTCGCCGACGAAATCGGCGACGAAGCGGGTCGCCGGCCGGGCATAGACCTCCTCCGGCGTGCCGTATTGCTCGATGCGGCCGGCATTCATCACCGCGATGAAATCGGAGAGGTTCAGCGCCTCTTCCTGGTCGTGGGTCACGGCGATGAAGGTGAGGCCGAGCTCGCGGTGCAGCCGCTTCAGTTCCGCCTGCATCTGCTTGCGCAGCTTGAGATCGAGTGCGCCGAGCGGCTCGTCCAGCAGCAGCACCGCCGGCTCCACCACCAGCGCCCGGCCGAGGGCGACGCGCTGGGCCTGGCCGCCGGAAATCTCCGACACCCGCCGCCCGCCGAGCCCGGCGAGCCCAAGCATGTCGAGCATGGTGGCGACCCGGGCGCGGATCGCCGGCTTGTCCATCCGGCGCATGCGCAGGCCGAAGGCGAGGTTCTGCTCCACCGTGCGGTGGGGGAACAGCGCGTAGTCCTGGAACACCATCGCGGTGTCGCGGCGATAGGGCGGCAGGCCGACGACCGAGGCGCCGCCGATGCGGATGTCGCCCGAGCTCGGCTCGGCGAAACCGCTGATCAGGCGCAGCAGGGTGGACTTGCCGCAGCCGCTCGGCCCCAGCAGGGTGACGAAGGCGCCGCGCGGCACCTCCAGCGAGACGCCGGCGACCGCGAGATGGCCCTCATAGCGCTTGACGACCCCGGCGAGGGTCACGCCTTCGCTCCGCGACATGGATCAGGACTCCCGGGCCCGGCCGGCCTGGCGGAGAATCCAGAGCTGGCTGGCGACGCTGAGCAGCAGCGTCGCGGCAATGATGAGGGTGGAGACGGCGTTGATCTTCGGCGAGATGACCTGCCGCAGCGAGGTCCAGATCACGATCGGCAGCGTCTTGGTGAAGCCGGCGACGAACCAGGCGATGATGAACTCGCCGAAAGCGTCGGTGAAGGCCAGCAGCAGCACCGCCACCAGCGCCGGCGCGGTGAGCGGCAGGATGATCTCGCGGAACACCACCCATTCGGTGGCGCCAAGGTCCATGGCCGCCTCTATATAGGAGCGGCGGAAGCCGAGCAGCCGCGAATACAGCATCAGCGCGGCATAGCTCGAGGTCATGGTGGCGTGGGCGATGATGATCGCGGGCTCGCCGATCATGCCGGGGGCGGCGCGCGCCAGCATCACGAGGCCGAGGCCCAGCACCAGCGGGGGCAGCACCACCGGGCCGAGCATCAGCGCCAGCACGGCGGATTTCCAGCGCAGCGGAAACCACGCCAGCACCATCGCCGCCGGCATGGCGAGCGCGACCGCCAGCAGTGCCGAGGCCGCCGCCAGCCGGGCGCTGGTCGCCAGCGAACCGGTCAGCGCCGGGTCGGCAAAGGCGGCGACGAACCATTGCGTGGTGAAGCCGGCCAGCGGCAGGCCCGATATCGCCCGCGAATCGAAGGCGAACAGCGCGATCACCGCGATCGGCAGGTAGAGAAAGAGATAGATGAGGCCGGCATAGGCCGTGAAGGCCAGCAGGCCGGCGGAGGGCAGCAGGCGGCGCGCGCTCATGGCCGCTCCCCGCTCGCCCGCCGCAGCCAGCGCATCGAGACCGCCAGCAGGCCCAGCACCATCACCATCAGCAGCATGGCGATGGCCGCCCCGCCCGGCCAGTCCTGCCGGCGCTGGAACTGGTCCTGGATGATCTGCGAGAGCAGCAGCTGCTTGCCGCCGCCGAGCAGCGCGGGGGTGACGAACTCGCCCAGCCCGAAGATGAAGCAGAACACCGCCCCGACCACCAGGCCCGGCATCGACAGCGGCAGCGTGACCTCCCAGAACGCCCGCAGCGGCCCGGCATTCAGGTCCTTGGCGGCGTCGATCCAGCTTTGCTCGATGCGGTCGATCGCGGCGTAGAGCGGCAGCACGTAGAGCGGGAGATAGGCATAGACCAGCCCGATCATGGTGGAGAGCGGGGAATAGAGCAGGATGCCGAGCGGGGCTTCCACCAGCCCGGTGCCGACCAGGAACTGGTTGATCACCCCATGCTCGCCGAGCAGGATCCGCCACGCCGCGATGCGCATGACGATGCTGATCCAGAACGGCGCCACCACCGCCACCAGCAGCACCACGCGCAGCCGGCGGCCGACCTTGCGGGCGATGAAATAGGCGATGGGATAGGCCAGCAGCCCGCAGGCCACGGTGACGAACAGGGCGGTGCGCACCGACAGCAGCAGGCTGCGCCACACCGCCGGATTGCCGAGCGCCGCGGCGTAGTTCGCCAACGTGATGTCGGGGGTCAGCCGGTAGTTCTCCATCGACCAGACGCTGATGACGGCAAGGATGCCGACCGGCACCAGGAAGAACAGGCACTGCCAGAGCAGCAGCGGCGCCAGCCCGGCCACCGCGAGGCGGCGGGCGCGGCGCGCGGCGGGGCCGGGCGGGTTCATCCGGCGAAGCCGTATTCGCGGCGGGCGAAGGCCGGGCGGGGATAGGCGAGCTTGCTGTGGCGCAGCCCGGCGCCGACGAAGGCCTCGGCCATCGCCACCGCCACCCGGCCGGGATCGATGACCGGGACATGGACGCCGAAGCGGGCCGCCAGCGCCGTCTCCACCGCGGCGGCCATGTCGAAGCCGGTGCCGGTGCAGCCCATGACGATGCACTCGGCGCCGTCGCGCTCCACCGCGTCGATGCATTCGGCGATCAGGTGGGGCAGCCGCGTCTCGTCCAGCGCCAGCACGCTCGCCCCCGCCGCCCGCACCGAGGCGAGGCGATCGGACAGGCCGTAGCGCTGCACCACCCGGCGGATGAGCGGGAACAGCGGCGTCTCGGTGATGACCACGGTGAAGCGCATGGACAGCATGGCCGCGGCGTGGAGCGCCGCCTCGCCCTCGCCGATGACCGGAATCGAGACGCATTCGCGCGCCGCGGCAAGGCCGGGATCGGTGAAGCAGCAGATCGACACCGCGTCGATGCCCGCCGCCTCGGCCTCGATGATGAGGCGGATGGTCTCCGGCGCGGCCAGCGCACTGTCGAATTCGGCCTCGATCGAGTGGGTGCCGCGGGCGAGCGGCACGGCGGAGACCTCCGTGCCCGGCCGGGCGAAGCCGCGATATTCCGCTTCGGCCTTGCCGACCAGTTCGCGGCTCTCGAGCACCGGCACGACGACCCGGAGGCGGATCGGCCGATGGCTGGGTGCGGTGTGCGTCATCACGGAACGTCCATCACGGCGGCGCCTCCGCCCGCTCCGGCATGCCGGCCGCGGGCAGGGCTCGGGCGGCACGGCTGGGCAGGCGAGGCTTGAGGCGGCGGGGCTTGAGGCGGCAGGGCTGGCAATCAGGCGGTCTTGAAGTGCTGCCAGGCGTCGGCCCACGCCGCCTCGTCGACCGGGGCCTGGCTCATCCGGCACTTGGAGGCCCATTCCTCGATCTTGTCGAGCCCGAGGATCTTCACCTGCTCGGCGGTGAGCAGCTCCATCACCTTGGCGTTGGTGACGGCGAACTTGTCGGCGCCCCACGCCATCTGCTTCGCCGCCTTGGCGCTGGTCATGTAGTTGACATAGGCCAGCGCCGAGGCGAGATGCTCGGTGCCGCGCACGATCTGCAGCGTCTCCATCCACATCGCGCCGCCCTGGTCGGGAATGGTCAGCTCGACATTGGCGCCGGCCAGCTTGGCGGTGGTCGCGACATTGTCGCTGGAGGCGCCCCACACCATCCACGCCTCGCGGTTCACGAGGTCGGACTTCACGGTGCCCATGTCGGCCTGCAGCGCCCGCATATTGGGGCGGAAGGCGATCATCCGGTCGAGGATCTTCTGCAGCTCCGGGCCGGTGGCGGTCTCCGGGGTGGGCATGCCGAGCCACAGCCCGGCCATCCAGAGGTAGAGTTCGGGCCAGTCGATGATCTCGACCCGCTCCTTCAGCGCGGGGTCCCAGGCGATGGCGGCGTCGCGCGCCGAGGCGGGGGAAATCTTGTCGGGCCAGTAGACGAAGCCGTTGACGCCGAAGCGGGTCGGCACGCCGTAGAGCTTGCCCTCGTACATCGTCTCCGGCCGGTTGCGGAACATCGGGAAGAAGTCGCCCATGGAGGGCAGGCTGGCCGGGTCGATCGGCAAGGTGAGGCCGGCCTTGGCGAATTTGGATGTCCACACGGCGTCGGGGTTGATGACGTCGAACTTCACCGTGCCGGCCCGCACCAGATCGAGCTGGGCGCCGTTGCTGTCGGCTTCCTTCACGTTCAGCTCGACCCCGGTGGCCTCGGTGAAGCCCTTCATCAGCTCGGGGTCGTCATAGCCGGCCCAGGCCAGCACGTTGAGCGGCCCGGTGAGCTTTTCTGCGCCGGCATAGGCCGGCCGGCTGGCATCGACGCTGCCGGCGAGGGCGGCGAACAGCGCGGCGGTGCCGGCGTGGCGCAGCACGTCGCGGCGGCTCAGGCTCGGGCTCGTGAGGGACGGCGCAGGGCGGGTCATCGACGCTCTCCGGAGGGGCTCAGGGCGGGCACCGGTCTGCGGAGCGCGGCACCGGCCTGCCGCCCTGTTTAGCGCAGCCGCCGCCCCGGCCCTATGGTGACCGGCGATACCAGCGCCGGCGCGGTGGGGGCCGGTGCGCTGGCCCGGTCCTTGCCTTTTGCGAGGGATGATGAAGATTACGAGCAATGCCCGGCCCGCGCCGCCCAGGGCCTCCTCCTCAGGGGCCTCGTCGAGGGCCTCCTCGGGCGGGGCCGGGCTGGCGCCGGGCTGGGGCGGGCTTCTGGCCGGTGCGGCCGCCGCCGCCGGAACCGAGCAGTTCTACGCGCGGCTGACCGTGGCGACCCGGGCGCTGATTCCCGCCGATTTCTGCATCGTCGCGCGCTACCGGCTGCGGCTGCGCCCGCCGACCAGCGCCGACCTGCTGGCCCTGGGCG
>CAZIXP010000005.1:0-1870 GCA_964543245.1 uncultured Starkeya sp. | reverse complement strand
CCCGCATCCTCATCGACGAGGGCATGGGCGGGCCGGCCCGCACCACCTATATGGCCCGGCTGTGGGAGCTGGACCCGATCTGCCGGGTCACCGCGAGCGCGGAGCCGGTGCGCGCCTTCAGCCTCGCCGCGCTGCGCGACGGCGGCGCGCTGAGCGAGCCCTATGGCCGCTACGTCGACACCTTGCTGGGCATCAAGGACGAGCTCGCCATCCTGCTGCCGGCCGCGGACCATGCCTGTCTCGCGCTGTGCCTCGACCGGCGCGGCCAGCCCTTCAGCCGGGAGGAGGTGGAGGTCGCCTGCGAGCTGCAGCAGCTCTTCGCGGTGCTGCATCAGAGCCATCTCGCCGTGACCCCGCCGCTGGGGGAAGGCGAGGCGGACGAGGCCGCCGAGCTCGCCCGCTTCAGCCGCCGCCACGGGCTGACCGCGCGCGAGACCGACATCCTCGCGTTGACGCTCAACGGCCATGCCAACGCGGCCATCGCCGCCCGGCTGGGCATCACCGTCGGGGTGGTGAAGAACCACAAGCACCGGCTCTACAACAAGCTCGACATCACCACCGAACGCGAGCTGATCACCACCTTCTTCGCCGCGCGCCGCGCGATGTGAGGCGCGCGGCGCAGTGGCGACGGCGCGGTGCCGCCGCCTTCCGGTTGGCGTCATTCCCGGCGGGCGAACTGCTGTACCCAGTCCGCCGACACGAAGCGCGGGCCCATGTCGTCGATCACCTCGGGGTTGCGTGTCTCCACCTTGCCGTCCCAGCCGCCGCCCAGCGCCTTGTTGAGGGCGACATAGTCGGTGGTGATCAGCACCTGGCTCTGGAGGTAGGAATCCTCCGCCGAGTAGAGCGAGCGCTCGGCATCCAGCACGTCGAGGAAGCTCGACGTGCCCGACTGGTAGAGGCTGCGCGAGAGCGAGGCCGCCTGCCGGTAGGAATTGGCGGAGGCGGCGAGGCTGCGGTTGCGGATGCGCTCCTGCTGGAGCGCGACCGAGGCGTTCTCGACATCCTGCAGCGCGGTCAGCACCGAGGAGCGGTAGGCGAGGAAATATTCGTCGCGCTGGGCCTGGGCATATTCCACCGCCGCCTGCAGGCTGCCGCCATTGAACAGCGGCACGCTGAGGCTGGGTCCGAAATTCCAGCTGATGTTGGAGCTCTTGCCGAGATCGCCCACCTGCGAGGCCGAGGTGGAAATCTCGCCGGTGAGGCTCACATCGGGATAGCGGGCGGCCTCGGCCGCGCCGACCTTCGCGGTGTACTGGGCGTATTGCCGCTCGGCGAGGCGCACGTCGGGCCGCGAGAGCAGCACATTGGCGGGCACCCCGGTGGGGACCGGCGCGCGCGGCCGCGGGATCGGCGCGGTGCGCGCCATCCGCTCGTTCAGCGCGGCCGGCGGCTGGCCGAGCAGGATGGCGAGCTGGTTCACCGTCTGCTGGTAGGAGGACTGCAGCTGGGGAATGTCGGCCTCGGTGCTGGCGGCCTGTCCCTCGGCATTGGCGAGATCGACCGCGGAGGCCGAGCCGGCCTGGAACTTGGTGCGGGTGAGGGCCGCGGTCTCGCGCTGCGAGGCGGCGGTGCGGCGCGCCAGCGCGATGCGGGCCTGATAGCCGCGGGCCTCGACATAGTTGGTGGCGACGTCGCCGACCAGCGTCAGCAGCGTGTTGCGCAGGGTCTCCTCGGAGGCGTCGAGCCCGTATTTCGCCGCCTCCGCGGCGCGGCGGTTGGCGCCGAACAGGTCGAGCTCCCAGCTGGCGTCGAGGCCGGCGGAGTAGGAGTCGAACGGCCCAGCCACCTGAACGTCGCCGGAGCCGGCGGAGACGTTGCTGCCATTGTCGGTGCGCAGATACTGGCCGGAGCCGGTGAGCGTCGGCGC
>CAZIXP010000004.1:60871-75431 GCA_964543245.1 uncultured Starkeya sp. | reverse complement strand
GTGCCGGAGATAGCCGACATAGACGTCCACCACGTTGAGCGAGGCCCCGCCATGGCCCGCCCACAGCGCGGCGAAGATGTCGCCGCGGGCCAGCGGCTCGCCGGCGTGACGCATCAGCAGCGCCAGCAACTCGACCTCCCGCTCGGTGAGGCGGACCCGCGCATCGCCGACATGGGCCTGTCGGACGTCGAGATCAAGGGTCAGCGGGCCGACCGTGAGCTGGCGGACCTCCTCTTCGCCGGTGCTGCGGCGGAGCGCCTGCACCTTCACCCGCGCCAGCAGCTCCTCGAAGGCGAACGGCTTCACGATGTAGTCATCCGCCCCGGCGAGCAGCCCTTCGGTGCGCTCGGTGACGCTGGAACGGGCCGACAGCATGATGATCGGCGCGGTCTGCCCGGCGGCGCGGAGCGCTTTGCACACCTCGATGCCGGAGCGCCCGGGCAGCATGACGTCAAGGATGATGGCCTCCAGCGCCTTGCCGTTCGCGGCCTTCAGCGCCTGCTCGCCATCGCCCACCAGCTCGACCTGATAGCTCTCGGAAGAGAAGCCGCGCCGCAGCAGCGAGCCGATATCCGCGTCGTCCTCGACGATCAGGATGGTCATTGGGCAGCCTCCAGCGTGGCCTGCGGAATGAGGGCGGGCAGCCGCACCGTGACGCAGGTTCCCGGCCGCGCGGCAGCGGCGGCCGTCTCGTCCCCCGCCGCGGCCGCGTCGCGGGTGCGGCTCGCAATCGCGATGGTGCCGCCGTGGCGCTCCACCACCCATTTCGCGAGCGCGAGACCGATGCCGAAGCCGCTGCCCTGACGGGTACCCGAGGCGCCCCTCCAGAACCTTTCAAAGACGTGCGGCAGCTCGTCGCGGGCGATGCCCTCGCCCTCGTCACGCACGGCGATCGACGCCTCGCCCGCCTCCAGCGCGGCGGTGAGGTGAATGGCGGAGCCGGCCGATGAGTGGCGCAGCGCATTGGCGACCAGCCCTTCCAGCACCTGGCGCAGCCACTCCCGATCGGCCTCGACGGCAAGGCCCGGCTCGTCCGCGACCATGAGCGTGATGCCGCGCGCCCGTGCCAGCGGGGCGGTGTCGTCCACCACATCCGCCAGCAGCGGGGCGAGCGCGACCTCGCGGCGTTCCAGCTCGATCTGCCCGCTCTCGGAGCGCGCGATGCGCAGCAGGTCCTCCACCCGGCGGTGCAGGCGGCGGGCGCGCGACTGGATGACCACCAGCGCGGCGCGCAGATCGTCCGGCGTCGGGCTGCCGCGCAGCGTGATCTCCGCCTCGCCGAGAATCACCGTCAGGGGTGTGCGCAGCTCGTGACTGACATCAGTGAAGAACCGGCGGCGCGACTGGTCCACCTGCTCCAGCCGCTCATTGGCACCGCGCAGCTCCGCGGTGCGGGCCTCGACGATCTCCTGCAGCCGGCGCTGGTCGGCGATCAGCCTGGACTCGCGGCGGGCGAGATGCATCGCCATGCGGTTGAAGCGGGCCATGGCGAGGCTGAGTTCGTCGTGTCCGGTGACGGTGAGGCGGGTGTCGGTGCGCCCGCGCGAAATCTCGGAGGCCGCCGCGGAGACCTCCGCCACCCGGTTGATCAGCGAGCGGCCGAGCCGGTGATAGACCAGCGCCGAGAGCACCAGCGCGAACAGCACGCCGGCAAGGCTCCAGCGGATGGTGCGCTCCCGCAGCTCCCGCACCGCGGCCTGCGCGCCCTGCGCCTCGGTCCGCTCCTCCTCCATGGCGAGGCCGAGCGGAGGGCCGAAGCCGGCGGCAAACACGTCGAGCGCCACCCGGACCCCGATCTGGCGCTGGGGCGAGATCATCGCCGACTGGACCTGGCGGTCCATCACCTCGAACTGCGCCCGCAGCCGCGCCAGCGTGCGGCTGCGCGCGGCCATCAGGGTCTGCGGCTCCTCGCCGGAGAGCCGCATGACATCCTGGCGCAGCGTCTCCTCGAAGCGCTGGAACGATTCCCGCGCCCGGTCCCGCGCCTTGGGCAGGTTGCCCAGCCCGTCCGGCTGCTGGGCGGCCTGCAGCGCGATCAGGGCATAGTCGCCGATCCGCCCGGACAGGCTCGACAGCAGCTCCAGCCGCGTCTGCGCCGAGGCGAGGCGATCCACCTCCGCATTGGCCCGGCCGAGCACGAGGACGAGCACCGCCGCCGACACCGCCGTGACGAGCACGGCAACCGCCAGCAGCAGCGCCATGCGCCCCCGCAAGGAAGAAAGAAAGTCGCGCAGCATGCAAAAGCGGTCCCGGCCCCGCCTCCCCCGGCGGGCGACGATGATTTCACGTCCCGCCCGGCCGCGCACGCTGCACCGCAGCACGAACGGGCGGCGAGGTCAGGCCGGCCGGCGCCGGCTCAGCCCGAGACCGCCTTCTTGCCGTCGTTCACATAGTCGAGGCACTCGTCATATTCCTTCTCGCCCAGTTCGCGCTCGGCGCCCTTCAGCGCCTTCTTGATCTTGTCGAGCGTCGCCTTGGGCGGGTTCTTGGCGGCCTCGGCCTTCAGCAGCGCGATGCCGTCGCTGCACTGCTTGGCGTCGTCGGCGAAGGCCGCGGTGCCGAGGCCGAGAACGAGCACGGCTGCCGCCGCGGCGAATGTGCGTACCATTGTTTCCTCCGATGCCCGGCTTCGCCGGTGCGTGTGATCGTCTTCGCGGGCCTGCCCTGCCCGGCGGTGCGGAAGCCTGAGCGGGCGGCGCGGCAGGCCCGAGCCCTCGCCCGCCCTTCCCGCCGCCGAACCCGGCCGTTCACTTCACGGTCAGGGTGCCGACCATGCCTTTTTCCTCCAGCCCCTCGATCCACCATTTGAAGGTGCCGGTGCGGATGGGGACGAACTCGACCGAGATCGTGCCGGCATCGTCGAATTCGAGGTGATGCGGCGGGCCGTAGGGATGGATTTCCAGATGATTGATGACGAGCTGATTCAGCCAGACGTTCCGGAAGAATTCCGGCGCCATGAACTTGTATTCCTTGCCGCCATTGGAGGTGATGTTGAGGCGGTAGGACTTGCCGCCCTCCATGGTGATGTCCTTCACCGGCACGGCAAAGTCATTGCCGTTGGTGTCGCCGAGCACAATTTCCGGCAAGTCCTGCCGTCCCTTGGCGAGGTCGATGGCCTGCGAGGGCGCGCCGAACACTACGGCGGCGCCCAAGAGGACGGTGAAGATCAGGCCCGTGCGAAGACGGTGATGGCCTCTCGTCATGCGCTTCTCCTTGGCGTCTGTCGGCGTCTTGTGTCTGACGCTTACCGGTGGAAGGCGGCGGCCCCGGACAGCGCCGGGAGCATGCCATTCCACGCGGGGACTTGGTCCCGGAGGAAGCCTAGGAGGGCCGGAATACGGTGTCTACTGAATTGATTCTTATGAATATTTTATCATCCCGGCGGCCATCGCCCCTCGGGCACGCGCCATGCGGCGCCAGTTCATCCGCAACGGGATCCGCGGCCCAGCACGGCGCGCCGGGCTTGCGGCGGCGCTATCGCACCGCGCTTGCCGCAGCGCGTATCGGGAGCGGAGCCGAACCGGCCACCGCCCGCTCCGGGTCCAGCCTTTCGCCGGGGGTCAGATGTCCTTGCCGGCGTCGCCGGGCCGACCGCAGCGCCACCGCGTGACCCGCCATTTCGGGTGGCTCTCGGACCATTCCGCTATGATGGGCTGGGCGCCCATGAGGCACTGCACCGGCAGCCCGACCTGTTCGAGGTTGAGGGAAACCGCCTCCTCCTTGCATACGCCGGGAGAAGCAATCAGGCAGATAGACAGGATAAGCTCCATGGCTGGATCCTTTTAGAGTGGACCTGGCTACCTGAGCGTTCTTCCCTAGACGAACGGATGAGAGCAATTGGTATGCCAAGCCGGCGCTCCCGATACGCGCCGGCAAGGACCGCGGATCGGGCCGCGGATCGGGCCGCGAGGGCCGTGCCCCGCCCTCCCGGGCGGGCGTCCATGACGGCACTGCAACATGGAAAGGGCCGCACCGGTCAAGGAATAGGCGGGCACGGCCCGGCCATGACTATCCCGTGACCATCCCGCGAAGGCGCGGCCGAACGTCGCGAAGCCGTCCCGATACCGGCGCCGGCCTTCGCCGGCCCTTCGTCGAACCCGTGAAGAACGTCGACAAAAGCAGCGTCCGCAACGAAGATTCCCTTGCAGGGAGCCGTGAACCGGAACTAGTCTCCCGCCCGTGACGTGTCGGTCGAGCTATCGGGCCAACCGGTTTGGTGCTTCAAACGCTGCAACAAAGATAGCCGGGACATCAAAGAGGGACGCTTCCTGTCTCTCGAGTGAGCAACCCCGTTTGGGAGGATTTAGATGGCCAAGATCAACAAGGTTCTGATCGGTGAGTCGCTCGTGGGCGACGGCAACGAAGTCGCGCATATCGACCTCATCATCGGACCGCGCGGCAGCGCGGCCGAGAGCGCGTTCGTGAACGCCCTCACCAACAACAAGGACGGCTTCACGTCGCTTCTCGCGGTCGTGACCCCGAACCTGCTCGCCAAGCCGAACACCATCCTGTTCAACAAGGTAACCATCAAGGACGCCCGTCAGGCCGTCCAGATGTTCGGCCCCGCCCAGTATGCGGTGGCGAAGGCCGTGGTCGACAGCGTGGCCGACGGCACAATCCCGGAAGACGAAGCCGACGACCTGTTCATCTCGGTCGGCGTGTTCATCCACTGGGAAGCCGCGGACGACGCGAAGATCCAGCAGTTCAACTACGAAGCCACCAAGGAAGCCCTGAAGCGCGCCGTCAACGGCGAGCCCAAGGCGAAGGACGTCCTCGCGCAGGCCTCCTCCGCGAAGCACCCCTTCGCGGCGTAGATCCGAAGCAACCCTGGGCAGAAAACACCTCCGCCCGCGGCCCCGCCGAAGGGCCTGCTCCAGCGGTTAGCGGCGATCTTTCTCAACAAGTGAGGGCGTCTTCCGCCCTCGCTTCCGAAAGAAGCGGGGGCGGCGTGACCGCCTTCGCGCGTGCCACTCCAAAGGCCCGGAACCCCGTGTTCCGGGCCTTTTTCATGGGTCCGCCGTGCCGCGGCTCCGGTACGGGAACAGCACCTTCTACGGAGACAGGACCCTCGCCGCCCGCCCGCTCAGGGCGCCATCAGCTCGGCGCGCAGCGCCTCGCCCGCCGCGCCGCGCCGCGCCGCAAGGTCGAGATCGATCGCGACGTCGCGCAGGATGCGCGCCGGCGGCCCGTCCAGCCGGACGATGCGGCTGCCGAGCTCCACCGCCTCGCGGCTGTCATGGGTGACGAAGATCACGGTCGCCGGCCGCCGCGCCAGCAGCCGGCGCAGCAGGTCGCGCAGCCGGGCGGCCCCGGCCTCGTCCAGCGAGACGAAGGGTTCGTCCATCAGCAGCAGGTCCGGCTCCAGCGCGAAGGCCCGCGCCAGCGCCACCCGGCGCTGCTGGCCCAGAGAAAGCCGCTCGGGATAGGCCTGCGCCTGTTCGGCCAGCCCCACCTCCTCCAGCATGGCGCGCGCCGCCGCCAGCGCCGCCGCGTCCTCGCCGAGCGGCAGCGCAACATTCTCGACGACGGTGCGCCAGGGCAGCAGGCGCGGGCTCTGGAAGGCATAGGCGATGCGCGGCGCCCCGGCGGTACCGAAGCCGATGCGCCCGTCATAGTCGCGGTCGAGCCCGGCGATCATGTTGAGCAGCGTGGTCTTGCCGAGGCCGGAGGGCGCCAGCAGCACCACGACAGACAGCGGCGCCACCACGAAGCTGAAATCGCGGTAGATCACGCGCGCCTCGCCCCCGGCCGGGTCAGGAAAGCGCTTGGCGCGGATGAGGATGTCGACCCCGGTCATCGCCGCCAGCGGTTGGCGTGCCGCTCCCAGGGCTGGATGATGGCGATCTCGATGATCTGCACCACCACCGTGAAGGCCAGCGCATAGGCCAGCACGGTGGCGACGTCGAAAAGCTGGAACGCGGTCTGCAGCTCGAATCCCACCCCGTTGGAGCGGCCGAGCAGCTCCACCACCAGCACGATCTTCCAGGTGAGCGCGAGGCCGGAGCGGGCCGCCGCGGCGAAGAAGGGGGCGAGCTGCGGCAGCACCACGTGGCGCAGCGTGCGGCTGCGGCCGAAGCGGAACACCCGCGCCATCTCGTCGAGATCGCGCGACAGCGCCGCCGCCCCCTCGCGCAGCGTGACCGCGACATTGGGAATCTTGTTGATCGACACCGCCGTCACCGCCGCCGCCTCGGTGAGGCCGAACCAGACATAGCAGAGGATGATGATGACCAGCGCCGGCAGGTTCAGCAGCACGATGAGCCACGGCCCGAACACCCGGTCCAGCGCCGGCGAGCGGCCGAGCAGGATGCCGATCGCCGCGCCGATCGCCATGGCGATGGCGAAGCTGGCGGCGACGCGGGCCAGCGTGATGGCGACGTTGCGCGGCAGCGTCCCGGTCTCGCTGGCGCGCAGGAAGGCGTGCAGCACCGCGAGCGGGCCCGGCAGCAGCGGCGAGGCGGCGATCAGCGCCGCCATCTGCCACAGCCCCACCAGCAGCACCAGCGAGCCCAGCGTCACCGCCAGCCGGCCGGCAGCATGGCCGCGGCGGGTACCGGCGCCCGCGGCGGACGCCTCATAGGCTGCCGCGGGCGGCAATACCTCATCGCGCGCCGCCGCGGGCGGCGACCGCTCATCCCGTGCCGCCTCGGCCATGGCCTCACACCTTGAGCGGCGCGAAGAGCGCGGGATCGAAGCCGGGCTTGGGCCCCACCAGCTCGGCCCCGCCGATGCGGGCCAGCACCTCGTAGAGCCGGGCGCAGGCGGCGAGCTCGGCTTCGCCGAAGCCGCCGGGAATGCCGGCGCGGAAATAGTCGCGCAGCTTCACGAACTCCGCCTCGTCCGCGGCCTGCATCAGCGGCCGCAGCCGCTCCCACGCCGCGTCGGAGGTCGCCAGCACCCGGTTCGCCGCGGCGGCGGCCTGGAAGAAGCCGGCCAGCGCCGCCGCCTTCTCCGCCTCAATGCCGCCGCGCCACACGAAGCCGACCAGCGGCGGCGTTGGCGAGATGCCGAGGCCGGCGATGACATCCTTCACGTCGAGCAGGCGCTGGAAACCCGCCGCGTCCAGCCGGGCGGCGAAGGGCCAGAAGGCGAGCGCCGCGTCGACGCGCCCGAGCGCGAGCTGCTGGTTGACCAGCGGCGGCGCGCCATACACCGCCTCGGCGGCGGTGGCGAGGTCGATGCCGGCGCGCTCCTGCGCATAGGCCCGCAGCAGCAGCCAGCTCTTGTCGAGCGCGCCGCCCGCCACCCCGATCTTGCGGCCGGCGAGATCGGAGAGACCGCGCACCGGCCCGTTGGCCGCCACCATCAGCGCGCCCAGCGCGTTGGAGAACGGCGCGAAGCGGAAGTCGCGGCCTTCGTTGCGCAGCCGCAGCGCCCACAGCCAGTCGGTGACGATGAGGTCGACATCGCCCGCCTGCAGCGCCACCGTGGTGGCCTGGCCGGAGGCGAAGTCGACGCTTTCCAGCTGCAGCCCCAGCCGGGCTGCCAGGCCCTCGGCCTTGATGGTCTCGACCAGCCAGTTCAGCGTGCCGAACTTCAGCGAACCGATGCGCAGCGCCGGCGGGTCCGCTGCGGCCGCGGCGCCACGCAGGGTCGGCAGCAGCACCGAGGCAGCGGCGCCGGCGAGAAAAGCGCGGCGGCCGAGCGCGGCGCGGTCCAGCCGGACGAGGGACGGCACGGCGGAGGACAGGGTCATGGTCGGCATCACGGGTTGGCCTGCACCGCGGCCTTGCCGGTCAGAGGCGGGTCGAGCAGCCGGTTGCGCACGAGATAGGAAACGCCGCGCACCCAGGATTCGTCGGTGTTGTTGCGGATGTCGGCGCTGCCGGCCCGCAGCACCTTGCCGGTGGCGACGTCACGCACCTGGAAATTGATGTTGAGAATGAGGTTCGACACCTTCTGCACCAGCCCGACCACCTCGATGTCGGCGCCGGCCGCGCGGGCGATCGGCACCTCGCAGCTGTTGCAGTTGCGGAACGGCGATTCCCGCTCGATCGCCGCCTTCTGCGGGGCGAGATCGACCACGTCGTAGCCTGCCGCGGCGAGCCGCTGGCGCATCTCCGCGGTGATGAGGCCGAGCCGGCGGTCCTGCGCGTCCAGCGTGGCGGGTGTGCGATCGCCGCTGGTGTCCAGCATCTCGAAATCGAACACCGCGACCCGCGTCGCCGCGGCGTCGGCCGCGCCGGGAAGGAGAGCCGGCAGCGCCAGCGCGGCGGCCAGCGCGAGCGCAGCGGACCGCGGCAGACGGCGAATACGGGGCATCGGCGGGCCTCCCGGCATTGTTGTCTCGTTGCCGGGATCATACCCGCAGGCCCGACCGCGGCAAGACTCGGGGTTCACTTTCCCGTCAGCGACGGGCTGAACTTCACGGGTGCCTCGGGAATATTTCCGCGCTTATTAAATTCTTATGCGATCTCATCTGTTGAACACTTCCTGACGTTTGCTAATCTTCTTCGACAAATAACGTCAGGTCAGGCTGAAACGACGCCTGACCAGCAAAGAAACCAACGGGACGGACGCCCATGAGACGGATGGTTCACGCAGCGGCGCTTGCCGCAGCGATGACGATGACGGTCGCTTCCGCCGCCACCTTCGCGCCGGCGCTGGCGCAGGAACAGGCTCCCGCGACCAACCCCGCCGCCGCACCCGCCGCGAAGCCGGCCATTGCGCCCGAGCAGACCTTCCGCATCGGAGTGGTGCGGCAGGTGCCGCCGCAGCCGCCGTGGATCGCCCCGCTCAGCGCCCCGCCGGAAAATCTCGGCATCGCCGGGGCCGATCTCGGCATCCGCGACAGCCTCGCCAGCGGGCGCTTCCTCAAGCTGGACTATACCCTCGTCACCGAGATCGTGCCGACCGACGGCGACACGCTGGCGGCGGCGCAGAAGCTGGTGGAAGGCGGCGTCAACTTCCTGCTGCTCGACGTGCCGGCGGACCAGCTGCTGCGCATCGCCGACGCGCTGAAGGACAAGGACGTGCTCCTCATCAATGCCGGCGCCCCCGACGACAGCCTGCGCCAGCAGGACTGCCGCGCCAATGTGTTCCACGTCGCGCCCAACCGCGCCATGCTCACCGACGCGCTGGCGCAGTTCCTGATGACCAAGCGCTGGCGCAACTGGTTCCTCATGATCGGGCGCACCGAGGGCGACCGGCTCTATGCCGAGGCGGTGCGCAACTCGGCGAAGAAGTTCGGCGCCAAGATCGTCGCGGAGAAGACATGGGACTATGGCCCCGACGCCCGCGCCACCGCCCAGTCCGAGGTGCCGCGGGCGACGCAGGTGAGCGACTACGACATCCTCATCACCGCCGACGAACTCGGCGAATTCGGCGACATCCTGCCCTACAACACCTGGCTCGCCCGCCCCACCGCCGGCACCCAGGGGCTGATGCCGCTCTCCTGGCACTCGACCATGGAGAACTGGGGCGCTTCGCAGCTCCAGAGCCGGTTCTTCAAGCAGCACCAGCGCATGATGCAGCCGCTGGATTTCCAGATGTGGGCCGGCGTCTTCGCCATCGGCTCCGCGGGCATGAAGACCCGCTCCAGCGAGACCGCCAAGGTGCGGGCGCAGATGCTCTCGGCGGATTACGACCTGCCGGTGTTCAAGGGCGTCGCCGCCAGCTTCCGGCCCTGGGACCACCAGCTGCGCCAGCCGATCCTGCTGACCCACGCCACCAACACCGTCACCCTTTCCCCGCAGCAGGGCTACCTGCACCAGCGCACCCCGCTGGACACGATGGGCTTCGACCAGCCCGAGAGCCGCTGCAAGCTGAACTGACACCCGGGCCGCACCGGCCGAACGACCGACATCCGCCGCGCGCCGACGACGCGGCATCCAAGGAGGACACGATGACACGCCGTATCACGCTCAGCGCCGGCCTCGCCCTCGCCGGGCTGCTGGTTGGGCTGGAGGCCGCCCCGGCGCTGGCCGATGGCCGCGCCTTCGTCTCCAACGAGCGCGATCACACGGTCAGCGTCGTCGACCTGACGAGCATGACGCTGATCGAGACCATCAAGACCGGCCGCCGCCCGCGCGGCATCACCGCCAGCCCCGACGGCAAGCTGATCTATCTCTGCGCCTCCGACGACAACCGGGTGGAGGTCTACGACGCCCAGACCTTCAAGCTGGTGAAGACGCTGCGCTCCGGCCCCGACCCCGAGCTGTTCGTGCTCGCCCCCTCGGGCAACCCGCTCTACATCGCCAATGAAGACGACAACATGGTCACCGCGGTGAACGTGGAGAACAACGAGCTGGTCGCCGAGATCGCGGTCGGCGTGGAGCCGGAGGGCATGGGCGTCAGCCCGGATGGCCGCTACCTCGTCAACACCTCCGAAACCACCAACATGGCCCACGTCATCGACACCACCACCAACGAGGTGATCGAGAACGTGCTGGTGGATTCCCGCCCGCGCTACGCCCAGTTCAACCATGACGGCAAGCAGCTCTGGGTCTCCTCCGAGGTGGGCGGCACGGTTTCGGTGATCGATCCCGCGACGTGGAAGATCATCAAGAAGATCAGCTTCGCCATTCCGGGCGTGAACAAGGACGCGATCCAGCCGGTCGGCATCCGCATCACCAAGGACGGCACCAAGGCCTTCGTCGCGCTGGGCCCGGCAAACCGCGTCGCGGTGGTCGACACCAAGACGCTGGAGGTGGAGAAATATCTGCTCGTCGGCCAGCGGGTCTGGCAGCTCGCCTTCAGCCCGGACGAGAAGCTGCTGATCTCCACCAATGGCAACTCGAACGACATCTCCGTCATCGACGTCGCCTCGGAGAAGGTGACGAAGTCGATCGCCGTCGGCCGCCTGCCCTGGGGCGTGGTGGTGGTTCCCTGATCATGGCGGGCCGGCGCCGCGCTGTCCCGCGCCCCGCTGCCCACCTCTCGCCCTCCCCCGCCACGCCCTTCCCCGCCCCTCCGCCGCCTTGCCGGCCGGCGGGGCGGGCGCCATCTTCCCCGAAGGCCCATTGCGGACGCCGCCCATGCAGACCGACCTCGCCGGCACCCGGCGTTCCGCCCTTCGCCCGCCCGACGGCCCGCCGGCGCTGGCGGTGGAGAACGTCACCCACCGCTTCGGCGAGCGCCTCGCGCTGGACGATGTGAGCCTCACCGTGCCGCGCGGCAGCTTCACCGCGCTGCTCGGCCCCAACGGCGCCGGCAAGACCACGCTTTTCTCGCTGATCACCCGGCTCTACGACAACCGCAGCGGCGCCATCCGCGTGCTGGGGCACAATGTGCGCGGCGAGCCGGCGGCGGCGCTGTCGCGGCTCGGCGTGGTGTTCCAGGCCCGCACCCTCGACCTCGACCTCACCGTGCAGCAGAACCTGCTCTACCACGCCACCCTCCACGGCATCGGCTTCGGGCGGGCGCGGCAGCGGGCGCTGGAGGTGCTCGCCAGCGTCGGCCTCGCCGACCGGGCGAAGGACAAGGTGCGCCAGCTCTCCGGCGGCCAGATGCGGCGGGTCGAGATCGCCCGCGCGCTGATGCACCGGCCGGAGCTGCTGCTGCTGGACGAACCCACCGTCGGCCTCGACATCGGCTCGCGCGCCGCACTGGTGGAAGAGGTGCGCCGGCTCATCGCCAGCGAGGGCATCGGCGTGCTGTGGGCCACCCACATCATCGAGGAAATCCGGCCCGGCGACCGCATCGTGGTGCTGCACAAGGGCCGGATCCGGGCGGAAGGCTCGCATGAGAGCCTGCTCGCCGGCGGCGCGCCGGACCTTTCCAGCGCCTTCCTCACTCTGGTCGGCGAGGAGCCCTCCCCGCCGGGCGGCGCGACCGGGGGAGGCGAGCCATGAGCTTCGTGCCCGAAGAGCCCCCTCACCGCCTGACGCTGCGCGGCTATGCCGTCTGCATGGCCGGCATCTGCTGGCGCGAGGCGCTGCGCTTCCTCAACCAGCGCGGCCGCTTCCTCTCGGCGCTGGTGCGCCCGCTGGTGTGGCTGTTCATCTTCGCCGCCGGCTTCCGCTCGGTGCTGGGCGTGTCGATCATCCCGCCTTACGACACCTATATCCTCTATGAGGTGTATGTCGCGCCCGGGCTGATCGCGATGATCCAGCTTTTCAACGGGCTGCAATCCTCGCTGTCCATGGTCTATGACCGCGAGGTCGGGGCCATGCGCATCCTGCTGGTGAGCCCCTATCCCCGCTGGTTCCTGCTGCTGTCGAAGTTGGTGGCGGGCATCTGCGTCTCGCTGCTGCAGGTCTATGCCTTCCTCGCCATCGCCTGGTTCTGGGAGGTGGAGGCCCCGCCGGTGGGCTATCTCACCATCCTGCCGGCGCTGCTGCTGAGCGGGCTGATGCTGGGGGCGATGGGGCTGCTGATGTCCTCGCTGTTCCGCCAGCTCGAGAACTTCGCCAGCGTCATGAACTTCGTCATCTTCCCGATGTTCTTCACCTCGTCGGCGCTCTACCCGCTGTGGAAGGTGCAGGAGAGCAGCCTGCCGCTTTATTACCTCTGCCTGTTCAACCCCTTCACCTATGCGGTGGAGCTGATCCGCTTCGCTCTTTACGGCCAGTTCGACCCGGTCTCGGCGCTGGTGGTCGCCGGCTGCGCCGCCGTCTTCCTGATCGCCGCCATCATCGCCTATGATCCCTCTGCCGGACTGATGGGCCGCCGCGGCGGACCCGACGCGGCCAAATGACAAGAACTGCCCCGGAGACGCCCATGCCTGCCTTCGCCCGCCACGCGCGCAACCGCGCGCTCGCCAGCCCTGCGCACCCGTGCGCGTTCGCCCCGCGCCTTCTCGGTTCGCGCCTTCTCGCCCCGCACCTTCTCGCTCTCGCCCTTCTCGCGCCGCTGCTGGCCGCGCCGGCCGCGCAGGCCGCGGCGCCGACCGGCAGCCTGTGGCCCTGCATCCAGCCGCGGGTGGACAATCTCGCCGCCGCCCAGATGTGGGACGGCCCGCCGGTGGAAGGGCTGGCCTGGCGCGACGACGCCCGCGTCGCCGAGCTGGTGCCGGTGCTCGCCGCCCGCCGCACCCCGATCGAGGACGCCGACAAGCTGGTGGAGACGTTCGCCCGCGAGGCGGGGCCGGACAAGAACCAGCGGCTCACTTTGCTGTTCGCCGGGGTGTTCGACCAGATCAACAGCCTGCGCAGCCGCATCCTCGCCGGCATCGAGCGCTACGCCCAGCACCAGATCGACCTTTCCACCCGCATCAAGGACGAAAGCCTGAAGCTGGCGCAGGCCAAGAAGGGTGCCGCCACCGACGCCGAGAAGGCCAAGGCCGCCGAGCTGGAGAAGGCGATCCTCTGGGACACCCGGATCTACGACACCCGCAGCCAGTCGGTCACCGCGGTGTGCGAAAGCCCGGTGATCCTCGAGCAGCGCGCCTTCGCGCTGGCCCGCACGATTCGCGGCGCGATGGACTGACGCCTCAGGCGGCGGGCGCCCCCAGCCGCGCCAGCCGCGCCAGCCGCCGGCCGATATGGAGCACGATCGCGGCGTGCAGGCCCACCGCGAGGCCGAGCCCGGCCAGATGTGCCGCCGCCCCGGCGGCGGCGCCGACATGCCACAAGGTCAGCGCCCCGAGCGGCAGGAAGAGCAGGACCGCGGTGACAAGGCCGGGGTTATAAGCCCGCAGCCGCAGCGCGGCGGCAAGGTGGATCGCCCCGTTCACCAGCACCGCATAGGGCGCCACGAGCCCGGCTGCCGGGCCGGCGACCAGCGCGGCATAAAACGCGGCGAGGTTCAGCCCCCACACCAGCGGCAGGTTGATAACGAGGACGGCGGCGACGCTCAGGCCGTCCCGGCCGCCGAACAGCCGCCCGTTGACGAAGCGGCGGAATCGGTCGCCGGCATGTTCCTCCACCTGATGCACCATATAGGCCGGGCTGTGCAGCAGGACGAGGAAGGTCGCGCCCGGCAGCGCCACTGCCAGGGCCGGCGCCAGCGCCAGCAGCGCGGCGGCCATGAAGCCGGCTCCCGTGACCCAATGGGAAGCGAGCCACGCGAGGTGGGACAGCCAGCGCCATCGCAAGGCGGCGTCTGTCGCGTTCATGAGACGATGCCCTCCGCTGCCGAGCTTGCCGCCGCGGTCGGTCGGGCCATGGCCGCTCGGGCCGTAGTCGCTCGGGCGGCGGCCTGCCGTTGCGGCAAGGCGCATCTCAGCACGAAACGGCGTGCGGCGCAGCCCTTCACCGCGGCCAGTTGGGCCCGGAAAGCCTGCGCGGCCCCGTTCCGCCGTCGCCGGCGCACAGGAGCGGACCGCCGGGACGCGTCCGCCGACGCTGGCCGCGGCGGACCCGCTTGGCCGTGGCGCCGCGGCCCGGCCGCTGCCGCCCCGCCGCCCGCGTCTCCACCGGGCGGCCGCGCCTAGAGCCTTTTCGAGCGACGTGGATTCCGGTTCGCGTGAGGAAAATGCGGCAAAACAACAACCTGGAGCGTACCCGGTGAAGGTGAGTTCACCGGGTACGCTTTAGGGTCGCGGCGTCGCCCGCTCCAGCGGCAGCCCGGCCGCGGCCCAGCCGTCGCTGCCGGCGGGATACCAGATCACCGCGGTGTAGCCATAGGTCAGGGCGCGCCGCGCCGCGTTCCACGACATCCAGCAATCGGTGAGGCAGTA
>CAZIXP010000004.1:31198-60861 GCA_964543245.1 uncultured Starkeya sp. | reverse complement strand
CGTCCGCCGGTGATCTCCTCGAGGCTGCGGCGGAAATAGCCGTCCATCTCCGCGTTCAATACGCCATAGCCGACATTGGCGAGCCAGACGCTGCCGGGAATATCGTCCCGCGGCTTGTCCCGCCACACGGTGCCGGGGGCGAGATTGGCCGGTTTCACATCGCGCGGCAGCACGTCAACAAACAGCGCGCCCTTCTGCCGCCATAGCGCCTCGGCCGCGGCGGTGTCGACGACGCGCGCGCCCTTCAGCGTCGGCGGGGTCGGCGCCTTGAAATTCTCCATCCGGTAGTCGTCCGGCTCAGCCACGCCGCCGTCGGCGGCGTGGGCCGGCACCAGCGCCAGCAGCAGCAGCGCGAGGCCGGCCATGCCGAGCCACGCCAGCCGGGTGAGCGGCGAGCCCGCCACGGCGAGCGCCTCGCGCCAGCGGTGGGAGCAAAGCCGCGCGTCGCTCCGCCCGAACGGGCCGCGCACCGCCCTGCCGGCGCCGGCCGCGATGCCCGCCGCCATCGCCCGCAGGTCGCCGCGGCCTGACCCGGCCGGCGTCGCGGCCGCATGGCTGCGGTACAGGCTCGCCGCACCCGACTGGGCCGCGGCGGATCTTGCCGCACCCGATGGCGCCAGCCACGGCAGCAGGGAGAGGAAACGCAGCCCCCGCACCGGCGGCGGGTCGAGGAACGCCGCCCGGATGCCCATGGCGTGGGCGCCGGCCACGCGCAGCGCCGCCCGCGCCGGGAAGGGTCGTGCCGGTACGGGCCGAGGCGACACGGGGTGAGACGGCACGGCGTTGGCGCTCGTTACACGGGCGGTCATGGCTCGTCCTCCTCGATAGCGCGTGCTGCTGGCGCGAGCCTGTCGCCAGATCCCCGCACGATGCCCCCGCGCGAGGGTCGCCGTCCGGCTGACGCGACGCCGGCACCTGCCACGGCAAGGTCGCATCCACCGCACGGGCGCATGACGGACGCGGCGGGAGCGCGAGCGTCAGGCGGCGGCCCCCGCCGGGAGGGTTCAGTTGACCGGCGGGATCGGCTCGTTGCGGTCGTTCAGCAGCGGCACGCCGTAACCCTGAAGGATCGTGTTGATCTCGCCCTGGTTGGCGCTGATGAAGTCGTTGAGCTGGTGTTTCCAGTTCAGCTCGCCGGGCCGGATGCCGAAGGTGATGCGGTAGACCATCTGCGGGTCGCCCCGCTCCTTCACCAGCGGCACCACCGCCAGCGGCGCTTCCGAGCGCTTGGCGAAATAGCCGCCGATCGGCCCCCACAGAATGCCGGCGTCGATGGTGCCGGCATTGATGTCGGCGATCATCTTCTCCGCCGGGCTCTCATAGCGGCGGTCGACCATCAGCGCATAGGGGCGGGCAAAGCCCATCAGCCCGTTGCGCTGCAGCGCGTCTCCCGGCGGGGAACCGGCGACGACGCCGATATGCATCCCCTTCAGCCGGGGGTCGCTGAGGGCGTCGACCCCGTCGAGCGGGCCGCCCTTGCGGTAGATCAGCACCCAGGCCGACTTGTAATAGGGGTTGGTGTTGAGCACGGGGTCGGCGCCCGCGACATAGCCCATCACGATGTCGCACCGCTTGGCGCCGAGCGTCATGCGGTAGAAGCCGGTGGCCTGCGGGAACCAGGTGTAGTCGAGCGCCAGCCCGAGCTTGCCGGCCAGCAGTTCCGCCACCTTGTTCTCGAAGCCCTCGCCCTTCTCGTCGGTGAAGGGCATGTTGGCGGGATCGGCACACACGCGCAGCGTGGAGCGATCGACGAGATCCGACACCTGCGCGCGGGCCGGGACAAGCCCGGCCGGCAGCAGGAGCGCGAGGCCGAGCAGCACCGCGCGCGCGGCGCCGGCCCGGCGGCGCGGATCAGTTAGCCCGGCCGAAGCACTGGTTTTCATTGGCCCCATACGCCTTCGTCTTGTCCTCGCGCTTGGAGGGACGCTCCCGGCCGAGTGCGCCGTCGGCACGCGCCTTGAGGTAGATGTAGAGGTCGTCGAGGTAGCACATCACGTTCAGGTTCTCGCCGAAGGCTGGCATCACCTGGTCGGCGGTGCCGTGGCCGACATTGCGCTTGCCGTTCACCACGGTCTCGGTGAACTGCTCATAGGTCATGGTCTTGAGCGAGTTGGCGAGCGCGGGGGCGTAGGACGAGCCCATGCCGTCCGGGCCGTGGCAGACATGGCATTCCGCGTGATAGCGGCGGTAGCCGGAATAGGTGTACCAGTCCATCGTCCCGTCCGGGGCGATATGATAGGTCGGATTCCCGTCGGGAAGGGTGTACTTGCCGAGCTCGTCCTTGGTCGCGGCCTCGCCGCCGACCGTCTTCGCCCCATCCGGCGAAACCCCGGCGCCGGAGGCGGCCGGCGCGGCCGGAGCCGGCTGGGCGGCGGGCTGTTCCTGGGCCTTCGCGCCGGCGGCGGGAAGGATGAGGCAGGCGGCGAGGAGGGCGGCCGGCACGATCCGGAGCCGGCGCGTCTGCACCGAGCTGAGGATCGACCGTCCGAAGGCGTCGTTCGTCATAGGGTCACTCCCGGGGGGCACCAGGCCACAGTTGGAATCGAGGTCCGCGGCGGGCGGACCCGCGCACGGCCTGGAACAATTCTAAGAATCTTATAAAGGGCGGCTTCTCGATATGGCGGGGCCTGGCGCACCGGTGTCCGATGGCCAGGCCCCGTCAGTTGCGTCCGTCAGGGGAGGAGCCGCCCGTTGCGGGCAGGCGGCGGGCCCCGTGGGTTCCGTGAAGAGCCGGACGCCGCCCGGCAGGACCGGGCGGCGCGGAGGGCTCGTCAGTTGGGCAGGCTGAAGACGGTGAGCTGGCCGCCGAGGTTGGTGTAGTTGCTGAGGGCGGCATAGCCACCGACCGCACCCAGACCCGCATTCGGATCGGTCAGGCCCGCGGCGAGGCCGATGCCCGCCCAGCCGCCGACACCGGAGAGCACGGCGATGTACTGCTTGCCCTTGTGCTCATAGGTGGTGACGTTGCCGATGATGCCCGACGGGGTCTTGAACTTGTAGAGTTCCTTGCCCGACTTGGCGTCGACGGCCTTCAGGTAGCCTTCCAGCGTGCCGTAGAAGACCACGTCGCCGGCGGTGGCGAGCGCACCCGACCACACCGAGAAGGGCTCCTTCAGCGACCAGACGATCTTGCCCTTGGTGTTGTCCCAGGCGATGAAGTTGCCCATGCCGCCATGGCTGTTCGGCGCCGGATACATCGACAGGGTGGCACCGACATAGGGCTGGCCCGCGGTGTAGCTCACGCGGAACGGCTCGTAGTCCATGCAGACGTGGTTGGTCGGAACGTAGAACAGGTTGGTCTTGGGCGAGAAGGCCGCCGGCTGCTGGTCCTTCGAGCCGAGAGCCGCCGGGCAGATGCCCTTGGTGTTCACGTCTTCGCCGCTCTGCTGGGTCGAATACTGAGACACGACCAGCGGACGACCATAGGTCGGGCTGTTCTTGTCCATGTCGACCTTGGTGGCCCAGTTCACCGCCGGATCGTACTTCTCGGCGACGAGCAGTTCGCCGGTCACGCGATCGAGCGTATAGCCGAAGCCGTTACGGTCGAAATGGGTGAGCAGCTTGCGGGGCGCGCCGTTGAACTGCTGATCCGTGAGGATCATCTCGTTGATGCCGTCATAGTCCCACTCGTCGTGGGGGGTCATCTGGTAGACCCACTTGGCCATGCCGGTGTCGGCGTCACGCGCCCACACGGTCATCGACCACTTGTTGTCGCCCGGGCGCTGGGCCGGGTTCCAGGTCGAGGGGTTGCCCGAGCCGTAATACACCAGGTTGGTTTCCGGGTCGTAGGAATACCAGCCCCAGGTGCAGCCGCCGCCGATCTTCCACTGATCGCCTTCCCAGGTCTTCAGCGAGGAGTCCTTGCCGACCGGCTTGCCGAGCGCGGTGGTCTTCTCCGGGTCGACCAGGATGTCGCTGTCCGGGCCCATGGAGTAGCCGCGCCACACCTGCTTGCCGGTCTTGCTGTCATAGGCGGTCACGTGGCAGCGCACGCCGAACTCACCACCCGAGATGCCGACGATGACCTTGTCCTTCACCGGCAGCACGGTGGCGGTGTTGGTCTCGCCCTTGGTCGGGTCGCCGTTCACCACCGACCACTTCTTCTCGCCGGTCTTGGCGTCGAGAGCGACCAGGGTGGTGTCAGCCTGATGCAGGTAGATCAAGCCGTCGGAATAGGCGAGACCGCGGTTCACGGTATCGCAGCACATCACCGGGATGACGTTCGGGTCCTGCTTGGGCTCGTACTTCCAGATGATCCGGCCGTCGTCATTGAGATCGAGGGCATAGACGATGTTCGGGAAGGGCGTGTGGACATACATCACGTCGCCGATGATGAGCGGACCGCCCTCATGGCCACGGAGCACGCCGGTGGAGAAGCTCCAGGCTACCTGAAGCTTGCCCACATTGGCAGCCGTGATCTGATCGAGTTTCGAGTACCGGGTGTTGGCGTAGTCCCCGGTCTGGATGCCCCACTGCTTGGGGTCCTTGATGATGTTGGTCAGCCCATCATTGGCCGCGGCGGGCCAAGCATAGGCGGCAGTCGCCAGCAGCACAGCCGCATAAGCAAGCTTGCGCATTATCTATCTCCTCCTGAACGCGTTCCTCCGGGCGCAGCCGACAGTTTACCGTCGTCCCGCGTCGGTTTATTTTTGTCATTTGACGTTCATCTTCAGCAGCGTGTCACGACCGACTGGGGAGAAGCAGCCGGACTTCACGGGGGCCATCCTGCCCCAAGCTGGTCTACGAACCGAGTTCCGGGGCTTTTTCGCCTCGAAAAACGTTGAAGCCGAAGATGAAGCGACCCTAGACCGATTTTTAGCAGCGCGCAATAAGAACCACGGCGGCTTTCCGCTCTTATTATGATTTTGCTGCAGTTGCGAATTGACATTTTGTATACCAGAGCGAATTACTGCGGAATCACTCCGTTCCTGCTGCGTTATGCTCATTGTGCAGCTGCGTTGGCGCGTCACTCCCATTCCAGCTCGTGATAGGCCGCGGTGGCGTTGCGGGCGGCGAACTCGTCGAAAAGCGCCCAGCCCGCCGCCTGCGCGCGACCGGCCTCGGTCGCCGCCTGCCCCATGGGAACGCCCCCTGCGATCAGGCGCCGCACGTCGTCGCGCAGCGCTTCGAGATAGCGGCGCTCCGGCGTGGCAGCCTCCGGCCAGGCGACACGGGCGGGTCCGTGGCCGGGAATCACCCCCGGCGCCGCCTGCCGCTCCAGCGTGTCGAGCTGGCCGATCCAGCCCAGCAGGCTGCCGTCGAGCGTCGGCACATGGCCGACGAACAGCAGGTCGCCGAGGAACCACAGCCCGGTGGCGCTGTCGCGCACGGACAGGTCATTGTCGGTGTGGGCGGTGGGATGGGCTTCCAGTTCCAGCGTCCGTCCGCCGAGATCGAGCGTCAGCGTCGTCTCCACCAGCAGGTCCGGCAGCACGATTCGGGTGCCTTCCGCCTCCGGCCCGAGCAGGCGTTCGGCCTGGGCGAGATAGGTGTCGGCCCGCACCGAGAGCGCGCGCGGCAGCTTGCGGTGGCCGACAAAGCGTACCCCCTCCCCGGCAAAGGCGGAGTTGCCGAGGACATGGTCGGGATGCATGTGGGTGTTGATGACATAGCGCAGCGGCCGGTCGGTCACCCCGGCCGCCGCCGCGCGCAGCCGCGCCCCGGCAAGGTGGCTGTTGCCGGTGTCGATGATCGCGGCGGCCTCGCGGCCGACCACCACCGACATGTTGGCGATCGCCCCGCCATTGCCCGGCCCGATCAGTTCATACGGAGCGCGATACACATGGATGCCGGGGCCGACCTCCTCCAGCGCCATGCCGGCGGGCTGGGCGGCGAAGGCGCAGCCGCAGGGCACGCCGAAGCGTTCGGCCGCCAGCGCCCCGGTGGCGACGGCGGCGAAGGCCAGCGCAGCGCGCCGGCTGAGAGGTGGCAGCATCCGGGGCATCTCGCCTCCGAGTCCACGAACAGGCCGACAGGACGCAGTTCAGGAATAATGCCGGCGCGGCGCGCGAGCCGGCAGACGGGCGGTCGGGGGCCGGCCGCGCCGATCGACGGACACCTCCGCCGACGGCCCGCGCCCGAGCGAGCGCCATGCCGCGAGAGACCGGAACCGCGCGGGGAGCCGGGGCTGCAGGTCAGACCGAGCCGACATCCGGGCAGCTCCCGGAGGGGACCCGCCGCTCAGGCGTAGCGCGGCGCCGGGAAGGGCCGCCGCCCCGGGGCGTCACCCGAGGCGCAGGACCTTCATACCGTGCCGCGGAAGCCCCAAGGCGTCCCGACGCCTCAGGGCTTGGAAGCTCCTCAGGGCTTGGCAGCTCCTCAGGGCTTCTTGGCGCCGGTCTCGTCATACTGCGAGAGGAAGGCGATCAGGTCGGCGCGGTCGGTGTCCTTCGGCAGGCCCGCGAACACCATCTTCACGCCGGGCATGAAGCCCTTCGGGTTGGCGAGGTACTGCGACAGGATGTCGGCGGTCCACACATCGCCCTTGGCGTTGTGCTCCTTCAGCGTGTCGGAATAGGCGAAGTCCGGAACCGCGCCCATCTTGCGGCCGACGATGCCGTTCAGCTCCGGGCCGACCTTGTTCTTGGCGCCTTCGCCGATGGCATGGCAGGCCATGCACTTCTTGAAGACGGTGGCGCCCTTGGTCGGGTCGCCATCGGCGAGCGCGACGGTGGTGCCGAGGGCGAGCAGAGCGGCGGAGAGCAGGATGCGGTTCATCGGGTCCTTCCTAGGGCAGGGTCGTTGCGTGGCACCGTCAGCGCGGCGCTTGAAACCGGGCGCACCATAGCGCCAGTGTTAGAACGATCCTAGACGGTGAAAGGTCCAAGATCGGGGCATCGCGTTCAACTTTGCCTGCTTTCCCACCGGCTTGAACGGTTTCCAAGGTGCGTCATCGCGTCACGAGGCGGATTCCCCGTCGAAACGGGGCGTTTGCCCGCGCGATCGCGTCGCCCCGCCGCCCTGCCCGCGCTATGAGGTCGGAATGGCCCTGTTATCCCACGCCGCGCCCGGCCGCGGCATCGAGATCGTGAAGCTCGGCGGCAGCCTGATGGGCAGCGGCGGGGTCCACCCCGGGCTGCGCCCGCTGCTGGCCGCCCTCGCCCGCGCCGGCGCGCCGCTTGTGGTGGTCGGCGGCGGCGGCGCGCTGGCGGATGCGGTGCGGGCGCTGCAGCCGCGGCTCGGCCTGTCCGAGCGGGCGGCGCACGAAATGGCGATCCTCGCCATGGAGCAGACCGCGGTGGCGCTGGCGGACCTCGCACCGGACCTCGTTCCCGCCGCCGATGCGGCGGCCATCGCCGCCGCCCACGCCGCCGGCCGCGCCGCGCTGTGGCGGCCCGCCGCGCTGGCGCTGGCGGCGCCGGTGCCGGCGAGCTGGGAGGTGACGTCCGACAGCCTCGCCGCCTGGCTCGCGGTGCGGCTCGGCGCGGCGCGGCTGACCCTGGTGAAGGCGGCGCGCGTCGAATTGCCCGAAGGACCGGCGGAGGACTGGGCGGCGGCCGGCCTGGTTGATACCTATCTTCCGGTCGTCACGCGGGATTTCGCGGGCACGCTGCGCGCGCTCTCCATCGGCGACGCGCTGGCGCATTATGCGGCCGGGGCCGCGTCATAACGGAACAGCCATGTCGAAAGCCTCAGACACCCCCCAACCCCGCTGGAGCTGGGCGCTCACCGGGTCGGGCCACTTCTTCACCGAATCGATCGAGCTGATCCAGCAGCTCGACGCGGTGGACCTGTTCGTCTCCCGCGCCGCCGACGAGGTGCTGCGCATGTACAAGCAGACCCTGCCTGCCGGCACCCGCCTGTTCAAGGAGACCACCGCCAGCTCGGCGCCGGTCGGCCGGTTCTATGAGGGGCTCTACCACACGCTCATCGTCTCGCCGGCCTCGGCGAACACGGTGGCGAAGTGCGTCTACGGCATTTCCGATACGCTGGTGACCAACTGCTTCGCGCAGGCCGGCAAGTGCCGGGTCCACTGCATCGTCTTCGCCTGCGACACCGCGCCGGAGATGATCACCACCGCGCCCAAGGGGCCGGTGCCGGTCTATCCCCGCCGCATCGACCTCGAGAACACCGCGCGGCTGAAGACGTTCGACGACACCACCGTGGTCGAATCGGTGGAGGAGCTGCGCGCCGCCATCGCCGCGCGCCAGCTGGTCGTCTCCGGCCGGGGTCCCGGCTGATGGCGGGGGAAGACGGTGCCAACCCGCCGCGGGAGAAGGTGGCCTTCGTCACCGGCTCGCTGGCGGAGCCGCGCCTCAGCCGCATCGCCGAGGAACTGGCCGACGAGCGGCTGGAGCCGGTGGTCGTCAATGTCGGGGTCAAGGTCGCGGCGCTGATGACGCCGGAGATCGTCGAGCGCCGGCTCAAGCTGCCGGCGGGCACCGACCGGGTGCTGCTGCCCGGCCGCTTCAAGGGCGACATCGAGCGGCTCGCCGCCTTCTTCGGCGTGCCCTTCGCCCGCGGGCCGGAGGAGATGGCCGACCTGCCGGATTATTTCGGCCAGCAGCGCCGCGCCGTCGACCTCAGCCGGCAGGACGCGGTGATCTTCGCCGAGATCGTCGACGCCACGGTGCTGGACGTGCCGGGCATCCTCGCCAAGGCCCGCGCCCTCGCCGCCGACGGCGCCGACGTGATCGACCTCGGCTGCCTGCCCGCCACCCCCTTCCCCCACATGGAGGAAGCCATCGCCGCGCTCCATGCCGAGGGGCTGAAGGCGAGCGTCGATTCGCTGGAGCCGGAGGAGCTGGTGCGGGCCACCCGCGCCGGGGCGGACTTCCTGCTCAGCCTCAACGAGACAACGCTCGACATCGTCGACGAGGGGCCGGCGGTGCCGGTGCTCATCCCCACCCGGCCCGCCGACCTCGAGTCGCTGCTGCGGGCCATCGCCGCCTGCCGCGCCAAGGGGCGGGCCTTCTATGCCGACCCCATCCTCGAGCCGATCCATTTCGGCTTCACCGCCTCGATCGAACGCTATGCCGAGCTGCGCCGGCGCGAGCCGGACATCCCGATCCTGATGGGCATCGGCAATGTGACCGAGCTGACCGACGCCGACACCACCGGCATCAACGCCATCCTCATGGGCATCATCTCCGAGCTGCGGCTGAACGCGGTGCTGGCGGTGCAGGTAAGCCCGCACTGCCGCAGCGCGGTGCGCGAGTTCGACCGGGCGCGGCGCGAGTTCTTCGCCGCCCGCGAGGCCGGCGCGCTGCCGCAGGGCTT
This sequence comes from uncultured Starkeya sp., assembly GCA_964543245.1. Classification (GTDB taxonomy): domain Bacteria; phylum Pseudomonadota; class Alphaproteobacteria; order Rhizobiales; family Xanthobacteraceae; genus Ancylobacter. The sequence continues at coordinate 51,642 of CAZIXP010000004.1, read as the reverse complement.
CGGCGGCGGGCTGATGGCGCTGCGGGAGCGCAAGCCCTACGCCAGCACGCCGGAGGATGTGGCGCGGCTGGCCGGCGAGGTGCGCGACCGCAATTTCCGCATCGACGTGACCGAGGCCGGCGTTCACATCTACAATCGCGACGGCCACCACCTCGCCACCGACCCGTTCGACCTGTTCCCGAAGCTCGGGGTGGAGGCTGACGGCTCCCACGCCTTCTATCTCGGGGTGGAGCTGGCGCGGGCGGAGATCGCGCATCTGCTCGGCAAGCGCTACGCGCAGGACGAGCCGCTGCGCTGGGGCGTCGCCGGCGCCACCGCCGCCAGCGCCGAGGAGGCGCACCGTTTGACGTTCAAGGACGCGGGCGCGACGCTCCGCGCCGCACGCAGGAAGGCCGAAGAGACGTGATCCGCGAGACCATCGTCACCACCCGCTCGGCAGCCGGGGAAGCCCATATCGCGCCCAGGGGGGCGACGGTGATCGCGGGCGGCTACCTCCTGCAGCCCTTCCGTCCCTCCCGCACGCTCGACAATCTGGCCGCGACCGGGGTGGCGGCGGTCAATTTCACCGACGACGCCCGCATGTTCGCCGGCTGCGTCACCAGGCGCTGGACCGATTTCGCCCTCGCCCCCGCACGCGAGATCGACTGCCCGCGGCTCGGCGCCGCACTCGCCCATGACGAGGTGGTGGTGGAGCGCAGCGAGGACGATGCGCAGCGGGTGAAGTTCTTCTGCCGCACTGTCGCCAGCGCCAACCACGCCCCGTTCAAGGGCCTCAACCGCGCCCGCGCCGCGGTGCTGGAAGGCGCGGTGCTGGTGAGCCGGCTCTCCCTGCTGCCGGACGAGAAGATCGACCGCGAGATGGCCTATCTCGCCATCGCCATCGAGAAGACCGCCGGCGAGGAGGAGTGGGAGGCGTGGCACTGGCTGAAGGAAGCGGTGGCCGAGCATCGCCGGAGGCGGGCCTCGTGAGCGCGCGCAACCGCCTGCTGGCCAGCGTCGCCGACCTCGCCGAGATGGAGGTCGCCCGCCTCGGCGGCGCCGACATCGTCGACCTCAAGCAGCCCGCCTTCGGCGCGCTGGGCGCCTGGGGCGCGGATGCCCTCACCGCGGCGGTGACGCTGTGGTCGGCCTGGGGCGAGACCCGCCCGATGCTGAGCGCCACCGCCGGCGACCAGCCCATGGTGCCCGCCATCCTCCGCGAGGCCGCCCTCGGCATCGCCCGCACCGGGGTGCCGATGGTGAAGGTCGGCATCTTCGATTCGCCCCGCGCCGCCGACTGCATCGACGCGCTGGCCCCGCTCGCCGCCACCACGCGGCTGGTGGCGGTGCTGTTCGCCGACCAGTCGCCGGATTTCGGGCTGATCGCGCTGCTCGGCCGCTGCGGCTTCGCCGGGGTGATGCTCGACACCGCCGACAAGCGGCTCGGCCGGCTGACGCAACACCTTGACGCGCTGACGCTGTCGCAGTTCGTCGGCGAGGCGCGCCGCGACGGCCTGCTCACCGGCGTTGCCGGTTCGCTGCAGGTCGACGACATCGCCCCGCAGGCGGCGATCGGGGCGGACTATCACGGCTTTCGCGGCGCGCTGTGCCGCGGCGGGCGCACCGGCGCGCTGGACCCGGCCCGGCTGCTGGAGGTGCGCACCCGGCTCGCCACCACGCCCGAGGGCGAGGCGCGGGACTGATGACCCGGCCGCGACGTCCCCGGAAGCCGGCGCGGCGGTCGTGAGCACCGGAAGGTGGCGGGCGCGATCCGGCCTGCGCCTGGCCGCGTGCCGACCGCCCCGCGCCCGCCAGCGCCGTGACGCCGGCCGGCGGGGAGTTATCGGCGGAGCGTCCATGACGGGCGGCACGGCTGCCGGGGCGTCGCGGAAAGACGCCAAAGGTTAACGGCCCCCGGACAGCGGCGGGCGAGCGGGGCGGACGAGGGCGCAAGGGAAGAGGCCGCACGCCTGAGAAAGCCGCTTGGGATTGCGCGCCATGCGGCCGCGCGCCGTGACCGGAGGGACCGGTGGCAATGGCTATCTGACCTGCGCCGGGGGGCGGCGCAGCGAGGCCGACCACGCCATCCGGCAGGCGCCCTCCGCCTCAGTCGGCTGATGCAGGGCGCGCGGGGATGGCCCGGCGTGGCGGAGCCGAAGCGGCCGACAGGATGCGGGCAACGGGAGCGATCTCCCCCTGCCCGGCATCGAACCGCGGCCCGACGCGCTGCGCTCGCGCCACTCTTCACTGAGCTGGGCTCGCGCCACGTGCGCCAGGGCGCGCCGGGCGGCCTGCACCGAAGCATCCACCCGCATCCCGGACAAGCGCGGGGCCCTGCCCGTCGGCATCGCCGGCGCGCGGGGCGGCGGCCAAAGGCTGCAACCTGTTCCGGCGCGGCCCGGCCGCACATCGCCGCCTTCCTCCTGCCCCCTTCGGCACTCGCCCTTGCAAAAGCGCACGCGAGGCCGCGCGGCGATGCCGACGCCGGCGGCTTTGCGCGGATGGCGCGACCGCCTAGATCAGGCAGCAACCGCGCGCCCGGCCGCGCACCCGACCGCCACACCCCGGGAGGCTTTCATGGAACTGGGCGTCTATACCTTCGCCGACATCGGCACCGATCCCGCCACCGGGCGGGCCATGCTGCCCTCCAAGCGGCTGGCGAATCTGATGGAGGAAATCGAGCTGGCCGACCAGGTCGGGCTCGACGTGTTCGGCCTCGGCGAGCACCACCGCGCCGACTACGCCCTTTCCACCCCCGCCGTCGTGCTGGCCGCCGCCGCCGCACGCACCCGCTCGATCCACCTCACCAGCGCGGTGACGGTGCTCTCCTCGGACGACCCGGTGCGGGTGTTCCAGGAATTCACCACGCTGGACCTGCTGTCGGGCGGGCGCGCCGAGATCATGGTGGGGCGCGGCTCCTTCATCGAGTCGTTCCCGCTGTTCGGCTACGACCTCGACGACTACGACGAACTCTTCAGCGAGAAGCTGGAGCTGCTGCTGAAGCTGCGCGCCGCCGGGCTCGCCGGGGCGCCGGTGAGCTGGCAGGGCCGGCACCGCGCCGGGCTCGACAACGTCACGGTCTACCCGCAGCCGGAGCGCGAGCTGCCGGTGTGGATCGCGGTCGGCGGCACGCCGCAATCGGTGGCGCGCGCCGGCGCGCTCGGGCTGCCGCTCGCCATCGCCATCATCGGCGGCCAGCCCCGCCGCTTCGCCCCGCTGGCGGAGCTCTACCGCGAGGCGGGACGCCGCGCCGGGCAGGATCCGGCGCGGCTGAAGCTCTCCATCAACAGCCACGGCTTCGTCGGCGAATCGGCGCAGGCGGCCGCCGACGCGCTGTTCCCGGCCTATGCCGAGGTGATGGGGCGGATCGGCCGCGAGCGCGGCTGGCCGCCGCTGACGCGCGCCCAGTTCGACGCCGGTACCGGGCCGGAAGGCCACCTGCTGCTCGGCACCCCGGAGCAGGTCGCGGAGAAGATCGTGGCGCAGCACGCCTTCTTCCGTCACGACCGCTTCATGCTGCAGTCGAGCCTCGGCCCGCTGCCGCACCGGGAGGCGCTGCGCGCCATCGAGCTGTTCGGCACCCGGGTCGCGCCGCTGGTCCGCCGGGCGCTCGGCACGGCCGCCGCTGCGTCATCGTGATACCCGCGCCACGCGCGCGGCGGCGCCGCCACACGTGACGCATCCCCCGCTTGACACCGCCGCCGCCCGGGTTCAGTGAACGCCCGCGACGGCGCCGCCACCGGGCGATGTCCGCCGTTTCCTCAGACCGAAAAGCCCCTCAACCCCAATGCCCAGCGACAGTACCAGTCGATTGTCCCGGCCGCCGGCCGCGGGCGCCGTGCGTCGAGCGTCAGGGCAGACCTGAGGCCTCGGCTCGCCGCGTCCCCGCCGCCACGGCAGGGACGGAAGGAGAGCCGAGATGGAAGAGATCCGGGACCCGGAGGACACCCTCCGCGATCGCGACGAGCCGGTGGATGCCGCCGCCCTTGCCGCCGAGCTGGCCGAGGAACACCCCGCCGACATCGCCGAAGCGCTGGACGAGCAGGAGCCGGAGACCGCCTCCGCCGTGCTCGCCAGCCTGCCGCGCGAGCGCCAGGTCGAGGTGCTCGACCTGCCGGACTTCGACCTCTCCAGCGACCTCATCGAGGCGCTGCCGGTCGAGGAGGCGGTGCACCTCGTCGCCGCCATGTCCGCCGACCGCGCCGCCGACCTGTTCCGCTGGATGGAGGAGCCGGCGCGCTCCCACCTGTTCGCGCGGCTGCCGCCGGAGACCCAGGCCGAGCTCTCGCGCCTGCTGTCCTACCCCCCGCACACCGCCGGCAGCCTGATGACGACCGAGTTCGTCACCGTGCCGGCGAGCTGGACGGTGGGCGACACCCTCGCCCATATCCGCGCCATCGAGCGCACCCGCGAGACGATCTACGCCATCTATGTGCTCGATCCCGTCAACCATCGCCTGCTGAAGGCGGTGACGCTGCGCCGCCTCATCATCGCCGACCCGCAGCAGCCCATCCTCTGGGCCGCACCCTCGCACGACCCCATCACCTGCGACCCGCTGATGGACCGCGAGGAGGTGGCGCGGCTGATCTCGAAATACGACCTGCTCGCCGTGCCGGTGGTGGACGCCGGCGACCATGTGCTCGGCATCGTCACCGTCGACGACATGATCGACGTGATGATCGAGGAGACCACCGAGGACGTGCAGAAGTTCGGCGGCATGGAGGCGCTGGACGAGCCCTATATGGAGATCGGCTTCTTCAGCATGCTGAAGAAGCGGGCGGGCTGGCTGTGCGTGCTGTTCATCGGCGAGATGCTGACCGCCAGCGCGATGCAGCATTTCGAGGACGAGCTGGAGAAGGCGATCGTGCTGACGCTCTTCATCCCGCTCATCATGAGCTCGGGCGGCAATTCCGGCTCGCAGGCGACCTCACTCATCATCCGGGCGCTGGCGCTGCGCGAGGTGGAGCTGTCCGACTGGTGGCGGGTGGCGCTGCGGGAGATTCCCGCGGGCCTGGCGCTCGGCAGCATCCTCGGCCTGCTCGGCATGGTGCGGCTGGTGGTGTGGCAGCAGATCGGCATTTTCGACTATGGCCCGCACTGGGTGCTGGTGGCCTGCACCATCGGCGCGGCGCTGGTCGGCATCGTGACCTTCGGCTCCTTCGTCGGCTCGATGCTGCCCTTCATCCTGCGCCGGCTGGGCTTCGATCCCGCCAGCGCCTCGGCGCCCTTCGTGGCGACGCTGGTGGATGTCACCGGCCTCGTCATCTATTTCAGCGTCGCGCTGGCCATCCTCGGCGGCACGCTGCTGTAGCCGCCGGCCATGAAGGCCCGGTCCCGGGCCTTCATCTCACAGACGGCCCGGCGCCGCCGGGCCTTCTCGTGTCACACCACCAGCACCTCGCCCTGCCCGCCCATCAGCGTGTCGCCGACGAGGCGGCGGGCGTGGGTGGCGGGGCCGATGAAGGCGCCGAGTTCGGGCACCCGGCGGCTCATCACCCGCAGGGCCACGAGGTCGTGGGTGCCGGTGTCGGCGAAGCCCGCCGGCAGTTCCGGCGTGGCGTGGGCGAACACCGTGCCGCGCTTCATGCCGCGGCCAAGGCGCGGGCCGATGCTGCCGCCGACCGCGATGGTGCCGGCGATCATGTCGGTCGCCAGCCCCTCGCCGGCATCGCCCGCCACCACGATCAGCCCGCCGCGCTGGCGCTCGCCGAGCCGGGCGCCGGCGGAGCCATGGATGGCGAGCACCCCGCCCGACATGCCGCGCCGCGAGCCGGAGGAGGCCGCGCCGGCGTGGTCGCCGGCCGCCCCGTTCAGCTCGATCCGCCCGCCCGACATCTCCGCGCCGAGAAAGGCGCCGGCCGCGCCGGAGATGCGCAGCACGCCCCCGCTCATGCCGAGCCCGGCCCAGGCGCCGACCACGCCGTCGACGATGATCTCGCCCGCGGCCAGCCCGGCGCCGACATGGTCCAGCCGCTCGTCGCCGATCTCGATCAGCAGCACGCCCTCCGGCCCGCCCTCGACGAAGAACAGCTCCGCCAGCGGCACCCGGCCGCCGCCATAGGGCACGGCGAGCTGCTCGGCCTCGCGCAGCGACAGCGTGCCGAGCGCGGCGGGCGTCACGCCGGAAAGGTCGGCCCGGGCCGCCAGCGGCGCCCGCGGCTTGAGGTGAAGTCCGGCCATCACAGAGCCTCCGTCACGAGGGGGGAGCCCGCCATGATCTCGCGCAGCTTGAAGTGGAAGGGGCCGAGATTGCCGCCGTAATTGCCGGCGTCGATGGCGATGACCCCGCCCTCCGCGCCGATGCGGCACACCGCCTCGATGCCGGCGCGGGTGCAGTCCGCCACCGCCTCGAAGCTCACCCCGTCGATCACGATCTCCATCACCGAGCCGACCTCGGGGGTCAGCGCGCTGTCCACCGTGCCGTAGAGCGTGGGGCAGTAATGGTGGTTGGTGGAGGCGAACAGCCCCTTGTATTTCGAGCCGACCTTGGAGCCGGAGCGTACCACCCCGCCCGGGAAGGGCAGGATGTTGCCCTCGACCCGGCTCATCGCCGCCACCGCCGCCTCGGCCGCCTTCAGCGCCTCGCCGCGGGAGCGGGCGAGGATGAGGAAATTGCCACCGCCGACGCCCTCCACCGAGCCGGTGTCCTCGTCGCAGACGAACTCGCCCTCCATCACCGGCACGCGCCAGAAGCGCTTGCTGTCGATCTTCTTCGAGATCTGATGGCCGTCGCCGAAATAGCGGATCGTCTTGGCCAGCGGCACCCGCTTGCCGGTCTCGATGCCGGCGAAGCAGGCCGTGGTCGGGCAGGTGAGCACGCACTGGCCGAGCCGCAGCGGCACCACCTTCTTCAGCGAGCCGAAATCCATCGCGAAGATGAGGATGGCGACGCCGGGGCGCCCGTCAGGCGTTTCCTCGGCCGGCACGATCCGCTCCACCGCGGCCTCGCAGCCGCAGCCGATGACGGAGGTGGCGAAGCCGGTGGTGGTGCGCCCGGCGATCAGCGCCCATTCCGGCGTGTCGGCGGTGATGATCAGCCGGGTGCCGACCATGGGAAAGGCTTCGGCGAAGCTGTCGCGGATGTCGACGCCGTTGATGATCATCGGGCGGATTCCGTCGCGGCCCGGTGGCGGGGCGCGGGCTGGGAGAGGAAAACGGGGCGCGGGCTCACAGGCTCGTCCCCTCGCATGTCAGGATGGTCGGCCCGGCGCCGCCGCGCAGCTCGCCGTCGGCGATGCGGAAATGCTTCGCCTTCAGCCCCACCGCCTCGTCGAACCAGCGCTCCATGTCCTTTTCGATGCCGCGGTCGAAGTCCGGCCGGGCGACATGGGTGGTGCCGGCCACCGTCTCGACGATCTCGCCGTCCTTCACCACCAGCCGGCCGTTCTTGAAGACGTAGCGCGCCTTGGAGAACATCTTCTCCCGGTCGGAATCCTCGGTGTGGACCACCACGTCGCCGACGCCTCCGGGGGCGAGGTGGCCCTTGTCGGTCAGCCCGAGAATGCGGGCGGGGGCGGCGCGGGTGAGAATCGCCATCTCCTCCAGCGTGTATTCGCGGGTGATGCTTTCGAGGATGGTGTGGCTGCGCGCCGCCTTGTGCAGGGTGGCGAGCTGGGCGTTGCGGAAATCCCGGTCCATCAGCAGCCGCATCAGGTGGGGATAGGTGGTGAAGGGCCCACCATTGGGGTGATCGGTGGTGAGGAAGATCCGCCACGGGTCTTCCACCAGCAGGAACAGCTCCAGCCCGATCGCCCATTGCAGCGCATTGACGAAGTTGCGGTCGCGATATTCGAACGGCACGACGCCACAGGCGGCATCCAGCTCGATATCCATGCCGATCGACTTCTTCGGCGAGGCGAAGGCGCGGTTGCGGTACTGCGACATGTAGTCGGCCGAGGCGGTGATGGTCTGGCCGAACATCACCTGCCCCACATCCACCGAGATGTTGGGGTGGGCGTTCACCATCTCGGCGATGCGCGCGGCCGAGGAGGAGAAGCGGCGGTCGCCCTCGGTGCCGTAGGAATGGAACTGGAGGTGCGTCAGGTGCAGCCGGCGGCCCTCGGCGGCAAGGATGGTGGCGAGAGTGGTCTCGTCATTGCCGGGAATGCCGAGATTGCAGCCGTGCAGGTGGATCGGGTGCGGCAGGCCGAGCTCGGTCACCGCCCGGATCAGCGTCTGCAGCACGGTGCGGGGCGTCACGCCGTAATGGGGGTTGCCCTCGTCGAGGTTCATCCGCCGGGCGTTGAACTTGAAGGCGTTGATACCGCCGGGATTGACGATCTTGATGGCGAAGGCCTGGGTGGCCTCGATCATCCAGCCGACATAGGCGTTGATCTGCTCCTGCTGCGCCCCCGCCGCCATCAGCCGCAGCAGGTAGTCGTCATTGCCGAGCACGAGATAGGCGCCGGTGTCGAGATTGGGGATGTCCGCCATCTCGAGATGGGCACCGCGGGCATTGGCGCCGACCATGGCCGGCTCGAACACGGTGGTGTAGCCGAGCTCGGAATAGCGGCAGCCGGTGGCGTGGGCGCTGGGCGAGGCCCGCCCGCCGCCGCAGCCGCAGAAGGCGCCGGGCAATTCGGGATAGGCGCGGCGGTCCTCCTGCATCAGCAGGCGGGCGAGGTTCATCTTGCCGCCGGCGATGTGGCTGTGCAGGTCAATGCCGCCCGCCAGCACGATGTCGCCGCCGAGGTCATATTCCTCGGCGGGCAGATCGGTCGGCGCGACGAGCCGCCCGTCATGGATTTCCACGGTGCGGGTGGCGCCGGTCGCCACCCCGTTCTCGCCCGTGGCCGGATCGAGCACCCGCCCGCCGGTCAGCCGAACTCTCATGCCGCATCTCCTGCAACAAGGCGCACAGCCTCGGCGACGCTGGGCAGCGTCGCGACGCGCAAGGCGCCGAGCGGCAGGCTCACAATGGAATCCATGCGGTACACCGTGCCGGCATGGTCGATGCCGGGGGTGCCCACGGGAATGAAGACCTCCGGCGGCCGCGCGAAGCGGGTCTCCGGATGGGCGAAGGCGATGACCTTGCCGGCGAAGTCCGGCGGCGGCTCCGGCCGGAAGGCGGAAACCCACACCAGCACGTCGGCATCCCGCAGCGCCGCCTCGGTCGAAAACAGCGCGGGGTCGTGTTCCGACACCTGGCCGCGGATGGCGGTGCGCAGGGGGTAGCCGAGCCGCCACAGCAGCAGCTGGTTCACGCCGATGATGTTGTCACGGCCGCCGAGCGGGAACACCCCGGCCCGGGTGGTGAGGTTCAGCGCGTCCACCAGCGCAGTGGCACGCTCGGCGATGAGCGCGCCGTCATCGAGGGTCGCCCCGTTCCAGGTGACGACGGCATAGGCCGCGCCGGCGAGAGCAGCGGCGGCCGCCGTGAGGTCCTCCGCCGCCACGCCGCCGACCGGTGCGCCGGACAGCGCGCGGCCGCGGGCGAGCCCGACGATCGCCTCCAGCGCCGCGACGAGGTCGTCGGCGGCAAGATGCACCGTCTCGACGCCGCCGAGCTGGGCGCGCGCCTTCTCGCCCGGCACCCCGCCGAGGAAGATCACCTTGCGCGAGCCGGCGAAGAGCGGGGACGCCGGCAGCAGCCGCTCGAACAGCCGGCCGAAGCTCGCGGTGGGGTCCTCCCCCACCACCAGCAGCACGTCGCAGCGGTTGCGGACCTCGGCGAGGGTGGTGGCCAGCCAGCCGGTGCGCTGGACCGCGGCATAGTTGCGGAACAGCCCCTCGGAAGCGGCGTGGTCCAGCACCCCGCCGAAGCGGGCGGCGAGGTCCAGCACGGCGCGGCCGCCGTCGATGTCGACGCCGAGCCCGGCGAAGAGCGGCGCGCGGGCGCCGGCCAGAATCGCCCGCGCCGCCGCGACCGCTTCGGCCTGACCGGTCACCTCACCGCACTGACTGCACTGCGGATCGCGGGCGTCGGCGCGGCGCAGGAACAGCCGGGCCGCCTCCGGGCAGACGGTGTCCCGCGCCCGCACGGCGCTGCCGTCGGTCTCGACCGTCAGGTCGTCGCAGCCGAGGCCGCAGAACCCGCAGACGACATCGCGGACGATGTGGGGAGCGCTCTCAATCTCGGTCATGGCGGTCAATCATACTTGATGTAAGCAAAGCGCAGATCCCCGCGCGGTGTTCCCTCGAGCGCGCTGCCGGGCTCCTCGCCCGGCTGCCAACCCACGACGTCTTCTATCTTTTTCGCGAGCTGGAAATCCCGCTCGGTCACGCCCTTCACGTCGTGCGAGATCAGCCGCACCTCGACCCAGGCATAGGAGGCTGTGATGTCGGGATGGTGCCAGGCTGCCTCGGCGAGGTGGCCGACGGCGTTTATCACCATCAGCGTACCCTTCCAGCTGGAGGTGCGCCAGGTGCGGCGGATCCAGCCGTCCTCCAGCCGCCACTTCGGCAGCTCAGCCGCCAGACGCGCGGCTATCTCCTCGTCACTGAACGTCTTTTTGGGATCGACCGCCACGGCGCCACCTCCTCCCACAGGTCCTCGCCCGTTCTGGCGCGGGCGGTGTCGAGGGATTCGGTAGCACGGCCCCCGCCGCCACCGCAAACGGCGCGACCCGGCCGGCCGGCAACCGCTTGTCCGCGCAACCGCGCTGGCCTTACCATGGCGGCGAGGAAACGCCCGTGAACAGCACAAGACTTCAACTCGACGCGGCCCGCGACGATGGCGGCCCCAGTGCGGTCCGCATCACCGCGCCGGGCCGCCTGCATCTTGGATTTCTCGACCTCTCCGGCACGCTCGGCCGCCGTTTCGGTAGCCTCGGCGTCACGCTGGAGCGGCCGGCGACCATCGTGTGCGTGCAGAAGGCCGAGCGGCTGGAGGCCGACGGGCCGGACGCCGACCGGGCGCGGGCCGCGGTCGAAAAAGCCGCACGTGCGTTCGGCCTCGATCCCGCGGTGCGGGTGACGGTGGAAGCGGCGCTGCCACCCCATGCCGGTCTCGGCTCCGGCACCCAGCTCGGCCTCGCCGTCGCCACCGCCCTCGCGATCCTGCAGGGACGCGCGCTTTCCGCCCGCGAGATCGGCCAGGCGCTGGCACGCGGCGCCCGCTCCTCCATCGGAATCGGCGCGTTCACCCAGGGCGGCGTGATCCTCGACGGCGGCAAGGCGGTGGGAACCGGTGCGGGCGACGCTCCGCCGCCCATCCTCTCGCGGCTGGCCTTCCCGGAAGACTGGCGTATCCTGCTGGTCTATGACCACGCCCATCGCGGCCTCAGCGGCAGTGCCGAGGTGCAGGCGATGGAGCAGCTTCCTCCCTTCGCCGACACCCTCGCCGGCCATCTCGCCCGCCTCACCGTCATGAAGGCGCTGCCGGCGCTGGCGGAGGGGCAGGTGCGACATTTCGGCGAAGCCGTGGGCGAAATGCAGAGATTGCTCGGTGACCACTATGCGGGCGCACAGGGGGGCCGCTATACGAGCCCCGATGTCGCCGAGGTCATGGAGTGGATCGAGGCGGCCGGCGTTTGCGGCGTCGGCCAGAGCTCCTGGGGTCCCACCGGCTTTGCCATCGTCGGCTCGCCCGACGAGGCGGAGCGACTGATCGGCGAGGCGCGCGCCCGTTTCGGCGCGTTGCCTCACCTGGCTTTCGACTGCGTTCGCGGCAGCAACGCCGGCGCGCGGATCGAACGGCTTGCCTGCTACGCGCAGCGCTGAGCGGCGGTTTGGCGAAAGCCCGCGTCGCTATCCTTCTCCCGCCAACGAGGCCGCAACGGCCCGAATCTACCTAGGAGAATGAAACGACATGGCGGACAAAGCTCCGATCCTCCACATCGTCACGCCGCTTGCCCACGTCAGCCCCTTCGACGTGAACATGGCCGTCGACGCCGGATACGCCACCATCCTCCCCTATTCCCGCGTGAAGCTGGAGGAGATGATGGACCTGACGCAGGACATGATGTTCTCGCGCCCGCCGGACCACGCCTCCCGCACCGGCCTGTTCATCGGCGGCAAGGACGCCAGCCTTGCCCTCGACATGGCCAAGGAAGCCACGAACGCGCTGTTCCCGCCGTTCCAGATCTCGGTCTTCGTCGATCCCGCCGGTTCGTTCACCACCGCGGCGGCGATGATCGCCAAGGTCGAGGAGAAGATCGCCACCCGCCGTGAAGGCGGGCTGAAGGGCGCCAAGCTCCAGGTCTATGGCGCCACCGGCGTCGTCGGCGGCATCGCCGCGGTGATCGCGGCGCAGGCCGGCGCCGATGTCACGCTGGTGAGCCATCGCGACCTCGACGGCGTCCGCCTGAAGGCGGCGGACTTCAAGGTGCGCTTCGGCGTCGACCTTTCCAGCGCCACCGCGCGCAACGACGCGGAGAAGCACGCCATCCTCCCCGAGGCCGAGGTCGTGCTCGCCTGCGGCAAGGCCGGCGTCCAGATCCTGACCGAAGACCACCTCGCCTCCGCCGACCGCCTGTTGGTGGCGGCCGACGTCAATGCCGTTCCCCCGCCGGGCATCGCCGGGGTAGAGGCCCATGACGACGGCAAGCCGATCAGCGGCCAGGCCGTCGGCATCGGGGCGCTGGCCATCGGCCATGTGAAGTACCGGGTCCAGCACGAGCTGCTGAAGCAGATGCGCGTCACGGATACGGCGCTGAACATCGGGTTCGAGGATGCCTTCAGGCTTGCAAGGTCGCTCCTCGCCGCGTGAGGCTCCGGCGCCGGACGGCTTTCGCACCCTCGTCGTCGCGGGCATCTCTGCCCGCGGCCTCGCCGGTGCGGCCTGCCGCGCGGGGTATCGCCCCGTGGCGCTGGATCTGTTCTGCGACCAGGACACGCGTGAACTCGCCGCGGCGGCCGCCATGGTGCGCCGCCGCGGCGGGTTTTCGTTCGATTCCAACGATTTCATGCAGCAGCTGACGGCGCATGCCGCGCGCGGGCTGCCGGTCGTGCTCGGCTCCGGCTTCGAGGACGCGCCGGAGCTGGCCGGGCGGATCGCGCGGGACTTCGAGGTGATCGGCAACGGCGCCGATCAGCTCCGCCGCCTGAAGGACCCTGCGGCCCTCGACGCGCTGCTCACCGCGCTCGCGATCCCGCACCCCCGGCTGTTCCCGGGCGCGGCTCCCGCGGGAACGGCCGCACTCGAAAAGAGGATCGGCGGCTCCGGCGGCTGGCATGTGACGCCGGCGGCGCGGGCGCGCGGGCCGGGCTGGTATCTTCAGGAGCGGCTCGCCGGCGACCCGGTTTCCGTCCTGTTCCGGGGCAATGGTCGGCGGGCGCGGCTGGTGGCCTTATCGCTGCAATGGGCCTCGCCGACCGCGGACGCGCCGTTCCGCTATGGCGGCGCCGCCGGGCCGATCGCGGTGCCGGCCGCGATCGCCCGCGAGGTGGCGCAGGCGCTCGACGCGCTGGTCGCCGCGACCGGCACGGTCGGGCTGATGAGCGCCGACCTGCTGCTGACCGCGCCGGGCTGGAGCCTGATCGAGATCAACCCCCGGCCGGGTGCCACGCTGGACATCTTCGACCATCCGCCGCTGCCGCCGCTGCTGCAGCTTCATCTCGACGCCTGTCGCGGCGTGTTGCCGGATATCGCGCCGCTGGTGCCGGGCGCCGGCATCTCCGCCCACGCCGCGGCCGTGCTCTATGCGCCGGAGGCGATCGAGATCAGCGCCGAGCCTCTGCCCGCCTGGACCGCCGACCGGCCGATGCCGGGCACGCGCATCGAGGCGAACGACCCGCTATGCACCGTGCGCGCCTCGGCCGACACCGCCGAAGCCGCGCGCGCCGCCGTAACCGAACAGATGGACGAACTGTGGCGTGCGCTCCTGCGCAGCCGCCGCACCGCCACAGACCAGGAGACCTGACCCATGAGCGACCACCGCCCGAGTGTTGCTGCGCTTTCCGCGCCTCTCATCGATGCCCTCGTCGCGGAGGCCGGGCCGCTGCGGCTGGGCGTGAGCCGCAGCCCCTGCGGCGCCCGCATCGTCGATGCTGGCGTCGAGGCCCGTGGCGGCATCGAGGCGGGGCGACGCATCGCCGAGATCTGCCTCGGCGGCCTCGGTTCCGTCGGCATCGCCACGAGCGGGCGCTTCGCGCGCTGGGGCACCATGGTGACGGTCACCACCGCCGATCCCGTCCTCGCCTGTCTCGGCAGCCAATATGCCGGCTGGAGCTTGTCCGAAGGCGACTTCTTCGCACTCGGCTCCGGTCCCGGCCGCGCGCTCTGGGCGAAGGAGAAGCTGTTCGAGGAACTCGCCTACAAGGACAGCGCCGACCATGCCGGGCTCGTGCTGGAAGTGGACAAGACGCCGCCGGACAGCCTCGTCGCCCGGATCGCGGAGGAATGCGGCATCGCCCCGGAGAAGCTGACGCTGATCCTGACCCCCACCTGCAGCCTGTCCGGCACGGTGCAGATCGTCGCGCGCGTGCTGGAGGTCGCCCTGCACAAGACCCACGCGCTGCACTTCCCGCTCGACCGCGTCGTCGACGGCATCGGCAGCTCGCCCCTGCCGCCGCCGGCGCCGGACTTCGTCGCCGCCATGGGCCGCACCAATGACGCGACCCTCTATGGCGGCGACGTCCAGCTTTTCGTCACCGGCCCGGAAAGCGAGGCCCGCGAGCTCGCCGAGGGCCTGCCGAGCTCGTCCTCGCGGGACCACGGCCGCACCTTCGCCGAGATCTTCACCGCGTATAATGGCGACTTCTACGCCATGGACCCGATGCTGTTCAGCCCGGCCCGGGTCACGGTGACAGCGCTGGAGACGGGGCGCAGCTTCACCTTCGGCGCCTTCCACGACGACATTCTGGAACGGTCCTTCGCATGAGCCCTTCGCCCCTCGCGCGCCGCGACGATACCGTCGTCATCTTCACCGAGGATGCCGACTGGCACACCCGCACCCTGCGCCGCGCCATCGAGCGCGAGGGCCTCGACGTGCTCGTGCTCTCGCTGAACGACTGCGGCTTCGCGATCGGCGAAACCCCGCACGGGCTGCTCATCCCCGGCCTCGACGGGCGCTTGCCCGCGGCGGCCTTCATCCGCGTGATCGCGAAGGGCACAACCGAGCAGATCACCATGCGGCTCGGCGTGCTCCACGCGCTGCGCGAACTGGGGGTGAAGGTGATGAACGACGCCCGCGCCATCGAGCGCTGCGTCGACAAGAGCATGACCAGCTTCCTCATCGGCCGGGCCGGGCTGCCGACGCCGCGCACCTTCGTCCGCGAGGATCGCGCCGCCATGCAGGCGCTGGTGGACGAAGCCCCGGCCGACAGCGTGCTGAAGCCGCTGTTTGGCGCGCAGGGCAAGGGCATTCGCCGCATCGAGCCGCGTCAGCCGCTGCCGGAGCCGGAGAAGGTCGGCGGGGTCTATTACCTCCAGGACTTCGTGGAGGGGCGCCGGACCGGGGGGATGTACCAGGACTGGCGGGTCTATGTCGTCGGCGGCCGGGCCGTGGCGGCCATGATCCGCCGCTCCGAGCGCTGGATCACCAATATCCACCAGGGTGCCGCCGGCGAGCCGGCGCCGATCGACGGCCTCGCCGCCGCCTATGCGGTGCGCGCCACCGCGGCGGTGGGGGCCGATTATGCCGGGGTCGACCTCATCGAGGACGCGACGGGCGGCCTTTCCGTGCTGGAGGTGAACTCCATGCCGGCGTGGAAGGGCCTCCAGCGCACGACGGAGGTCGATGTCGCCGCCACCATGGCCCGCCACCTCGCGGCGACGCTCCGCCACGCGCCGGTCGCGTGACCCGACCGCGCCCGCCGATGGACGCCGCCGCGATCGAGGCTTGGTTCCTCGCCTCCTGCCACGAGGAGCTCGACGCGCTGAAGGCCGGCAACGTCCATCGCTTCAGCGCCGGCCACGGCATGGAGGTCGCCCATTTCGAGGCCGCAGCGGCCGCGGCGGCGCCGCGGCTCTGCGCCGCGGGGGCAAGGGTCGGGGAGCGGATCGAGGCGGCGGTGGAGGCTTCCGTCGCCGCCACCGGCCTGAACACCAATCTCGGCATCCTGCTGCTCTGCGCGCCGCTGGCGGCGGCGGCCGAGCGTGGCGGCGCGCTGCGGCCGGCGCTGCAGGCGGTGCTCGACGGCCTGACCCAGGCGGATGCCGCCAGCACCTTCCGCGCCATCACCCGTGCCAGTCCCGGCGGGCTCGGCCGCGCCGCGGAGCACGACGTTGCCGCGCCGCCCACCGTCACCCTGCGCGAAGCCATGGCGGCTGCGGCGGCGCGCGACCGGATCGCGCGGCAATATGCCGGCGGCTTCGACGACATCTTCGAGATCGGGCTGCCCCGTCTCGCCGCCGTTCCCCCCGATGCGCGGGCGGAGGCCGTGCATCTCCGGTTCATGGCGGCGTTTCCCGACAGCCATATCCTGCGGAAATTCGGACCGGAGGTCGCCGGCGACGTTCAGGACGAGGCCGCCCGCGTCGAGGCCGCCGTCCCTTGGCATGCTTCCGCCGAGCAGCGGCGCGCGCCGCTCGCCGCCTTCGACAGCGCGCTGAAGAGCCGCGGGCTGAACCCCGGCACCAGCGCCGACCTCACCGTGGCCAGCCTGTTCGCCGGCCGCCTTACCGGGCTGATCAGCCCGTGAAGCGGCGCAGCGTCGCCGCGTCGAGCCGGCCGTCGTGAAGCGCGCTCGCCAGCAGCACACCGGCGGCGCCGGCTTCGGCGAGGCGGTCGAGATCGGCCGCGGTGCGCACGCCGCCGGCGGCGTGGACCCTGCGCTGGCCCGCTTTCGCCATCACCTGGGCCAGCCGGGCGTGATCGGGGCCGTCCTGCGAGCCGACCCGGGCGAGCGTCATCACGATCAGCTCGTCCGGCCACAGCGAGGGTGTCTCGTGCACCGCCTCCGGCCCCATCCGGCCGGCGGCGTCGTGGTCGAGGGAGAGAATCACGCCCGTTTCCGCCAACACGGCGCGGGCCGCGGCGATATCGGCCAGCGCCTCGGTGCCGACGACCGGCTGCCCCAGCCCCTCGGCACGGCGCCGGGCGACGCGCTGCGGCGTCGCCTCGCCAGCATCGACCATAAGGCGCACCGCCGGGAAGCGGCGGCGCAGCTCGTCGATCACGGCATCATGCCCGCCGGTGCCGCGGATGGCGTCGAGATCGGCGATGTAGAGCGTTCGGAACGGGGCCAGCGCCAGCAGCGCCGCCGCCACAGCCGTCGGCTCGGCGCCGGCGCAGAGCGGTGTCTCGATCGGCCGGTAGCTGTCCCGCTCGCCGCGGCGGGCATGAACCACGACCCCTCCCATCAGGTCGAGCACAGGTATAAGTTCCACGCCCTTGTTTCCTCTCCTGAATGGATGATCCGATGCTCGTCTTTGTGTGCGAGACGGTGACCGGCGGCGGTTTTGGCGGCGCCGAGCTGCCGGCGTCCCTGATAGCCGAAGGCGCGCTGATGCGCGATGCGCTGATCGGGGATCTGGAAGACCTGCCCGGCGTGCGCGTCGTGACGACGCATGACGAGCGCCTGCCGCCCCCGCCGCGCGGCGAAAGCCGGCCGGTGACGGCGGGCCGCCCCGCCTGGGAGGTCTGGGCCGAACTCTCTGCCGAAGCGCATTGCTGCTGGCCGATCGCGCCCGAAACCGAGGGAGAGCTGGCCGCGCTGGTGGCGTTGATGCGCACGGTGAATCCGCGGGTCGTGGCCTGCGACGCGGCGACGCTTGATATCTGCGCCAGCAAGCTGGAGACATCGCGCGTACTTGCGGCCGCCGGCGTGCCGGTGGTGCCGAGCTGGCGGCCCGGCGAGGTGCCGGCCGACCATCCCGGCCCCTTCGTGGTCAAGCCGGAGGACGGCGCGGGCAGCCTGTTCACCTTCGTGGTCGCCGCGCCGCCGCGGTCGAGCTTCACCGCCGGCGTGGTCCAGCCGCTGATCGAGGGGGAGGCGTCGAGCCTGTGCGCGCTGTTCCAGGGCGGGCGCAGCCATGTGCTCAGCGTCAACCGGCAGAATGTCGCCCGCACCGAGGACCGGTTCATGTTCCATGGCGTCACCGTCGGGGTGAAGCCGCCCGATTCCGGGCTTGAAGCGCTGACCGCCCATATCTTCGCCGCCCTGCCGGGTCTGCATGGGCTGGTCGGCATCGACTACATCGAAACACCCAAGGGACCTGTCGTGCTGGAAATCAATCCGCGGCTGACGACCTCCTATGTCGGCCTGCACCGCGCGCTCGCCATCAACCCGCTGGCCTTCGTCGCCGAACTGATTCGCGATGGGGTGGTGCCGGACCTGCCGCATCTCCCCCTGCCCCGGCCGGTCGAGGTGACGCTGTGAAGGGCGTCGTCCGGCTGGGCTGGGATGTCGGCGGTGCCCATGTGAAGCTGGCTGCCTTCGGCAAGGATGGCCGCCTCAAGGCGATCCGCATCGCCCCCTGCCCGGTCTGGCGGGGCGAGGAGCATCTTGCCGGCGCGCTGCGCAGCCTGCGCGCGGAATTCGAACCCGGCGTCGCCTCGGCCGTCACCATGACGTCGGAGGTCGCCGATCTCTGGCCGGACCGGCATGCGGGCGTCGTCGGCACCACCGCCCTGCTGATGCGCGAACTCGCCGGCGCGCCGCTGGCGATCTTCGCCGGCCCCGAGGGCTTCGTGCCGCCGGAGACCGCGGCCGCGCATTCCGCGAGCATCGCCTCGGCGAACTGGTACGCCACTGCCGCCGTGCTCGGCCATCTGCTGCCGGAGGGGGTGCTGCTCGACATCGGATCGACCACCACCGATCTCATCCCCTTCGGCGAGGGCCGGGTGGCGGCGCGCGGCTTCACCGATGCCGAGCGGCTGGCGAACAACGAACTGATCTATACCGGCGTGGTGCGCACCCCAGTGATGGCGATGGCGGCGGAGGCCCCGTTCGCGGGACGCTGGACCCCGCTCGCCGCCGAACTTTTCGCCACCAGCGCCGATGTGCACCGCCTCACCGGCGACCTTGCCGAGGAAGCCGACCTGCACCCGACCGCCGATGGCGGACCCAAGACCGCGGAGGCCAGCGCGCGGCGGCTGCTGCGCATGGTGGCGCAGGACCTTTCCCCCGCCACGCAGCCGCGGGCGGTGCGGCTGGCCCGGCATCTGGCGGAGACCCAGACCGGGCGAATCGGCAGGGCTCTGGACTGCGTGCTGTCGGCCATCGCCTTCGAGCCGGAACTGATCGTGGGCGCCGGCGTCGGGCGCTTTCTCGCCCGCAAGCTCGCCGAGCGGCGCGACCTGACCTATCTCGACCTCGGCGAGGTGCTCACCGACGACGCCACGCTCGGCCGGGACGCGGCGGACTGCGCGCCCGCCGTCGCGGTCGGCCTGCTGTCCGCCGCCCTGTCTTCCTGATTTTCCCAGCGAGTGAACCTGAATGTCAGACCGTGTCTTCCTTCGCGGCATCGAGCTCTTCGCCCATCACGGCCTCTACCCGGAAGAGGCCAAGCTGGGGCAGCGCTTCGTCGTCGACATCGACTGGTGGCTGGACGCCCATCCCGCGGCCGAGCACGACGACTACGACGAGACGGTGGGCTATCAGGACGTGTTCGAGACGGTGACGCGGGTGTCGGGCGAGCACCGCTTCCACATTCTGGAGGCGTTCGCCGAGGCCATAGCGGCGGCCGTGCTGGCCCGGTTCGCGCGGGTGGAGAAGGTGCGGGTCGAGGTACACAAGCCGGGCGCGCCCATTCCCGGCGTTTTCCGCGACGTCGGGGTGGAGATCACCCGCACCCGCGGCTGAGCCGGGCACGGGCGGCCGGCAGTTCAGCTCTTTGCCGCCCGCCGCCGCGGCACCGGCGGGTCCTCGCTGCCCTCGGCTTCGACGGCGAGGCGCGAGGTGGGCGCCAGCGGCTTGGGCAGGAATTCCGACCCGCGCCGGGCGAGGAATTCATTGAGCGCCAGCGCCGGCGGCGTCAGCCGCTTGGCCGAGCGCTTGACCACGAACCACTGCCGCACCACGGGCAGCCCCTCGACATCCAGCAGCGCCAGCCGGCCGTTCGTCACCTCATGCGCCACGGTGTGGGCCGAGATGAAGGAGAGGCCGAGGCCGGCCATGACCGCCTGCTTGATGGTCTCGTTCGAGCCGATCTCCATGCCGATTCGCGTCGGCACGCCGGCCTCCTGAAAGAAGCGCTCCATCAGGTTGCGGGTACCCGAGCCCGGCTCGCGGACGAGGAAGGTCGAGCCGGCGAGGTCGGCCGCGACGATCCGCCGCCCCAGCAGCGGGTGCGTGACCGGCGCGATCATCACATGGGGGTGGGCGCCGAGCAGCGTCTTGTCGACCTCGATGTCGACCGGCGGCCGCCCCATGATGGCGACGTCGATCGCGTCGTTGCGCAGGGCGGAGATGATGTCCTCGCGGTTGCCGACCACCAGCGCGACGTCGACGCCCGGGTGCAGCCGCGCGAACACGCCGAGAGCATTGGGTGCGAAATATTTGGCGGTGGACACGATGCCGACCGAGACGCGGCCGGCATCGAGCCCCTTCATTGCATCGAGCGCGGCGTTGCAATCGGCCAGCGCGCGCTCCATGCGGGCGACGGCGGCCAGCACCTCCCGTCCGGCATCGCTCGGCTG
>CAZIXP010000004.1:0-31174 GCA_964543245.1 uncultured Starkeya sp. | reverse complement strand
CCGGCGCGGTCGAGCAGCGGCAGGCCGAGCTGTTCCTCGAGCAGCTGCACCTGCATCGTCACCGCGGGCGGGGTGACGTTGAGCACCTTGGCAGCGGCCGTGACGGTGCCGGTGTCGATCACGGCGGCGAGCGCCCGGAGCTGCTTGAGCGTGACATTGCGCATGGCGGACCCTTCAGCTCACCTTAAAATTTACAAAAGAATATTCGAATTTCCTTACGCAGCCAAGTCGGGCACAGTAGCGTCAATAAAAGGCGTCCGCCGCTTCGGGTCCCCTCCCGAAGGTTACGGAAACGACACGCCAGAAGGTCAAAGACCTCCACATCTGGGGAAACGCCGTGACACACACAACATTGCAGGACCACCTCACGAGGTGGGCCGGTGCCGACTCCCTGCGCCAGGGAGTTGCCGAGACCGTCCAGGCTCTGGCCGGCGCCGCCGTCACTATCGCCGAGCTCATCGCCGCCGGCCCGCTGGCCGGCTCGATGGCCAAGGTGCGCGGTTATCATGAGGACGGCGACAGCCAGAAGGAACTGGACGCCGTCGCCGACCAGCTCGTCGCCGACGCGCTGCGTCTGGCGCCGGTCGCGGTGTTGGGCTCCGAAGAGGCCGACGAGCCTCTGGCGCTCTCGCCCAACGGCATCCTTGCCGTGGCGGTCGACCCGCTGGACGGCTCGTCCAACATCGACACCAACATCTCCGTCGGCACGATCTTCTCGATCCTGCCGCATAACGGCCCGAACTCGCTGCTGCAGCCGGGCAACCGCCAGCTCGCCGCCGGCTTCTTCGTCTACGGGCCGCAGACCAGCCTGGTGATGACCGCGGGCGAGGGCACCCAGGTCTTCGTGCTCGACCGCGTCTCCCGCAAGTTCGTGCTGACGCACGAGCGGGTCGTGATCGCGGCCGAGACCGCCGAATACGCGATCAACGGCTCGAACCTGCGGCACTGGGACGGCGCGATCCGCAGCTATGTCGAGGATTGCCAGGCCGGCGCCGACGGCCCGCGGGGCAAGGACTTCAACACCCGCTGGGTCGCCTCGATGGTGGCCGAGGCCTACCGCATCCTGATGCGCAGCGGCGTGTATCTCTATCCCGGCGACGCCCGCAAGGGCTACGCCAATGGCCGGCTGCGCCTGGTCTACGAGGCCAACCCGATCGCCTTCATCGTCGAACAGGCGGACGGGCGCGCGACCGACGGCCACCGGCGCATCCTTGAGATCATCCCCAGCAAGCTGCACCAGCGCATCCCGCTCGTGTTCGGCTCGCGGGCGGAGGTCGAGCGCATCGCCCGCTACCAGATCAACTCCGCCGGCCTTCCCGAGCGCTCGCCCCTGTTCGGCAAGCGCGGCCTGCTGCGCGCCTGAGGGAAAGCGGTTCCATGTCGATCCATCATCCGATCATCTCCGTCACCGGCTCGTCCGGTGCGGGCACGACCTCGGTGCGCCGCATCTTCGAGCAGATCTTCCGGCGTGAGGAAGTCGTCGCCGCCTATATCGAGGGCGACGCCTTCCATCGCTACGACCGCTTCGAGATGAAGCGCGTCATGTCCGAGGAGTCCTCGCGCGGCAACAACCACTACAGCCATTTCGGGCCGGACTCGAACCTGTTCGAAGAGCTGGAGGAGACCTTCCGCTCCTATGCCGCGACCGGCACCGGCCGGACCCGGCACTACATCCACGACGACAAGGAGGCGCAGGAATTCGGCAGCGCGCCGGGCACCTTCACCGAGTGGGAGATGATCCCCTCGCCGACCGACCTTCTCTTCTACGAAGGCCTGCATGGCGCGGTGATGAGCGGCAATGTCGACGTCGCCCGCTATGCCGACCTGAAGATCGGCGTCGTGCCGGTCATCAATCTCGAATGGATCCAGAAGATCCATCGCGACCGGGCCCATCGCGGCTATTCGACGGAGGCGGTGACCGACACCATCCTGCGCCGCATGCCGGACTACGTGAACTATATCTGCCCGCAATTCGCGCAGACCGACATCAACTTCCAGCGCGTCCCGACGGTCGACACGTCGAACCCGTTCATCGCCCGCTGGATCCCGACGGCCGACGAATCGATCGTGGTCATCCGCTTCAAGAGCCCGCGTGGCATCGACTTTCCCTACCTGCTCTCGATGATCCAGGGCAGCTGGATGTCCCGCGCCAACTCCATCGTCATTCCGGGCGGCAAGCTCGACATCGCGATGCAGCTGATCCTGACGCCGATGATCCTCAATCTCGTCGAAAAGAAGCGGCGCGCCGCGTGAGCCCGGAGGACACCATGCTGACCAAGACCACCGTTCCGGTCCTGTGCCCGCAGGACGGCGCAACCGAAATCCCCTATGGCGACATGGCCAATGCGCTGCGCGCGCTCACCATGGACGCCGTCGAGAAGGCCAAGTCCGGCCATCCCGGCATGCCGATGGGCATGGCCGATGCCGCGACCGTGCTCTTCACCCGCTTCATGAAGATCGATCCCTCGCGCCCGGACTGGGCCGATCGCGACCGCTTCGTGCTCTCCGCGGGCCATGGCTCGATGCTGCTCTATTCGATCCACCACCTGCTCGGCTATGCCGACATGGACATCGAGCAGATCAAGCGCTTCCGCCAGTTCGGCTCCTCCACGGCGGGCCATCCCGAATATGGCCACACGCTGGGCGTCGAGACCACGACGGGCCCGCTGGGCCAGGGCCTCACCACCGCGGTCGGCATGGCGCTGGCCGAGCGCATGATGAACGCCCGCTTCGGCGACGAAATCGTCGATCACTTCACCTATGTGATCGCCGGCGACGGCTGCCTGATGGAAGGCATCAGCCACGAGGCCATCGACCTCGCGGGGCACCTGAAGCTCGGCAAGCTGATCGTGCTGTGGGACGACAACGGCATTTCCATCGACGGCTCGACCTCGATCTCGACCTCGATGGACCAGCTCGGGCGCTTCGAAGCCGCCGGCTGGGACGTGTTCCGCATCGACGGCCACGCCCATCACGCGCTGATCGACGCCATCGCCAAGGCCCGCAACTCCAAGCGGCCCTCGCTGATCGCCTGCCGCACCACCATCGGCTATGGCGCGCCGACCAAGGCCGGGTCCGAAGCTGTGCATGGCGCCCCGCTGGGTGCCGCCGAGATCGATGGCGCGCGCGACCGGCTCGGCTGGCATTATCCCCCCTTCGAGATTCCCACCGGCGTCCGCGCCGCCTGGCAGAAGATCGCCGAGCGCGGCCGCCTCGCCCGCGAAGCCTGGGAAGACCGCCTCGCCATCTCGGAGAAGCGCGACGCGTTCCGCGACGCGGTCTCCGGGCAGCTGCCGGCGGCGTTCGACGAGGCGCTTCTCGCCTATAAGCGCAGCCTTTCGGAGACGGCGCCGAAGGTCGCCACCCGCAAGTCCTCCGAGATGGCGCTCGGCGTCATCAACACCGCGACCGAACTCACCGTCGGCGGCTCCGCCGATCTCACCCACTCGAACCTGACCATCACCAAGGGCCTCGGCTCGGTGGCCCCGGGCAAGTTCGGCGGGCGCTACATCCACTACGGTATCCGCGAACACGCGATGAGCGCGGTGATGAACGGGATCGCGCTGCACAAGGGCTTCATCCCCTATGGCGGCACGTTCATGGTCTTCTCCGACTATGCCCGCGGCGGAATTCGCCTCTCCGCCCTCATGGGCCAGCGCGTCGTCTATGTGCTGACGCACGACTCGATCGGTCTCGGCGAGGACGGGCCGACCCACCAGCCGATCGAACACCTCGCCATGCTGCGGGCGACGCCGAACCTCAACGTGTTCCGCCCCGCCGACGCGGTCGAGACGCTGGAGGCCTGGCAGCTCGCGCTGCAGTCCGAACGCACCCCCTCAGTGCTGGCGCTCTCGCGCCAGAACCTGCCGACCTTCCGCACCGAGCACACCGACGAGAACCTCACCGCCCGCGGCGCCTATGTCGTGCGCAAGCCGGCCCGCCGGCGCGACGTCACGCTGATCGGCACCGGCTCGGAGGTCGAGATCGCGCTGAAGGCCGCCGACCTGCTGGCCGAGCGCGGGGTGGATGCCGCGGTGGTCTCCATGCCCTGCTGGGAGCTGTTCGAGCAGCAGAGCGACGAGTACCGCCGCCAGATTCTCGGCACCGCCCCCCGCGTCGCGGTGGAAGCGGCGGCCCGGATGGGCTGGGACCGCTGGATCGGCGAGCGCGGCCGCTTCGTCGGCATGCTGGGCTTCGGCGCCTCCGCGCCCGCGCCCGAACTCTACGCCCATTTCGGCATCACCCCGGAAGGGGTGGTCGATGCCACCTGTGACCTGCTGACCTGCGCCTGAGGAGACACGAACATGGCCCGCATCACCCTTCGCCAGCTCCTCGACCACGCGGCCGAGCAGGGCTATGGCGTCCCCGCCTTCAACATCAACAACATGGAGCAGGGCCTCGCAATCATGGAGGCGGCCCATGCGGTCGACGCCCCCGTGATCATGCAGGCCAGCCGCGGCGCCCGCTCCTATGCCAACGACATCATGCTCGCCAAGATGATCGAGGCGCTGTCCGAGATGTACCCGCACATCCCGCTGTGCATGCATCAGGACCACGGGAACAACGAGGCGACCTGCCTCTCGGCGATCCAGCACGGCTTCACCTCGGTGATGATGGACGGCTCGCTGAAGGAGGACGCCAAGACCCCGGCGGACTACGACTACAACGTCGCCATCACCCGCCGCGTGGTCGACGCCGCGCACTGGGTCGGCGCCTCGGTCGAGGGCGAACTCGGCGTGCTCGGCTCGCTGGAGCACGGCGCCGGCGAGCAGGAAGACGGCCACGGTGCGGAGGGCGCGCTCTCCCACGACCAGCTTCTCACCGACCCCGACCAGGCGGTGGACTTCGTCGCCCGCACCAAGGTCGACGCGCTCGCCATCGCGATGGGCACCTCGCACGGCGCCTACAAATTCTCCCGCAAGCCGGACGGCGACATCCTCGCCATGAACGTGATCGAGGAGATCCACCGCCGCCTGCCCAGCGTGCATCTCGTCATGCACGGCTCCTCCTCGGTGCCCCAGGCGCTGCAGGACCTCTTCAACGCCTCCGGCGGCGAGATGCCCCAGACCTGGGGGGTGCCGGTGGAGGAGATCGTCCGCGGCATCCGCCACGGCGTGCGCAAGGTGAACATCGACACCGACTGCCGCCTCGCCATGACCGCCCAGTTCCGCAAGGTCGCGCAGGCGAACAAGGCCGAATTCGACCCGCGGAAATTCCTCAAGCCCGCCATGGACGCGATGCGCGACCTGTGCCGGGAACGCTTCGAGCAGTTCGGAACCGCCGGGCAGGCTTCGAAGATCAAGGTCCTGCCGCTCGCGGCGATGGCCAAGCGCTATGCCAGCGGCGCGCTCGATCCGGTGATCGGCGGCACGCGCGCAGCGGCGGAATGAGCTGAGCCCCTCCACGCGAGGGGACACCAACGAACGACATGAAACGCCGAAGCAGACCGAGGCGCCAGCATGGCTGTGCGTCAACGGGAAAGCCATGGGAGCTGAACGATGACCACCACGACCCTCGAGACCAAGACCGCCGAGAAGAAGCGCGACCGCTACAGCGCCGGCGTGATGGAATACCGCAAGATGGGCTACTGGCAGCCCGACTACGAGCCGAAGGACACGGACATCATCGCGCTGTTCCGCGTGACCCCCCAGGACGGCGTCGACCCGATCGAGGCCTCGGCGGCGGTGGCCGGCGAAAGCTCCACCGCGACCTGGACTGTCGTCTGGACCGACCGCCTCACCGCCCACGACAAGTACCGCGCCAAGTGCTACCGGGTCGACCCGGTGCCGAACACCCCCGGCTCCTGGTTCGCCTATATCGCCTATGATCTCGACCTCTTCGAGAACGGCTCGATCGCCAACCTTTCGGCCTCGATCATCGGCAATGTGTTCGGCTTCAAGCCGCTCAAGGCCCTGCGCCTCGAGGACATGCGGCTGCCGGTCGCCTATGTGAAGACCTTCGACGGCCCCGCCACCGGCATCGTCGTGGAGCGCGAGCGGCTCGACAAGTTCGGCCGCCCGCTGCTGGGCGCCACCGTGAAGCCGAAGCTCGGCCTCTCCGGCCGCAACTATGGCCGCGTGGTCTATGAGGCGCTCAAGGGCGGCCTCGACTTCACCAAGGACGACGAGAACATCAACTCGCAGCCCTTCATGCACTGGCGCGAGCGCTTCCTCTACTGCATGGAGGCGGTGAACAAGGCGCAGGCCGCCACCGGCGAGGTGAAGGGCACCTACCTCAACGTGACCGCCGGCACGATGGAGGACATGTACGAGCGCGCCCAGTTCGCCAAGGAGCTCGGCTCCAACATCATCATGATCGACCTCGTGATCGGCTACACCGCCATCCAGTCGATGGCGAAGTGGGCCCGCAAGAACGACATGATCCTGCACCTCCACCGTGCGGGCCACTCCACCTACACCCGGCAGAAGTCGCACGGCGTGTCGTTCCGCGTCATCACCAAGTGGATGCGCCTCGCCGGCGTCGACCACATCCACGCCGGCACCGTCGTGGGCAAGCTCGAGGGCGACCCCTACACCACCAAGGGCTACTACGATCTGTGCCGCGAGGACTTCGTACCGCAGAACCTGGCGCACGGCATCTTCTTCGACCAGCCCTGGGCCTCGACCCGCAAGCTGATGCCGGTCGCCTCCGGCGGCATCCATGCCGGCCAGATGCACCAGCTCATCGACCTGCTGGGCGAAGACGTGGTTCTGCAGTTCGGCGGCGGCACCATCGGCCACCCGATGGGCATCCAGGCCGGCGCGCAGGCCAACCGCGTCGCGCTCGAAGCGATGATCTTCGCCCGTAACGAGGGTCGCGACATCCTCGCCGAAGGCCCGGAAATCCTGAAGGCGGCCTCCCGCCACTGCCTGCCGCTGAAGCAGGCGCTCGATACGTGGAAGGACGTCACCTTCAACTACAGCTCGACCGACACCCCCGACTTCGTGCCGCAGGTCACCGCGGCCGAGTGATCCCGGCTCCCGGACCGCCTCCACGGTCCGGGACGCCGCCCCGAGCGACCTTACCTGCAACCGAACCCCGACGCGGCCGCCGGCTTTCCGGGGATGACGAGAGCGAGACACCACCATGCGTATCACCCAGGGCGCCTTCTCCTTCCTGCCCGACCTCACCGACGAGCAGATCGCCAAGCAGGTCCAGTACTGCATCGACAAGGGCTGGGCCGTGAACGTCGAGTTCACCGACGACCCGCATCCCCGCAACACCTATTGGGAGATGTGGGGCATGCCGATGTTCGACGTGAAGGACGCCGCCGGCGTGCTGTTCGAGCTGAACGAGTGCCGCAAGGCCTATGGCGGGCGGAACTACATCCGCATCACCGCCTTCGACTCCACCCACACCTGGGAGTCGGTGCGGCTGTCCTTCATCACCGACCGCCCCGCCGAGGAACCCGGCTTTGCGCTGGACCGCCAGGAAGTGGACGGCCGCAACGTGCGCTACACCACCCGTTCCTACGCCGCCATGTCCCGCCCCGAGGGCGCCCGCTACTGAGGCGGTGGGCGCCCCTCCTCCGGCGCCCGCCTCTTCATGACCCCACTGGTTCGCTCGCCGACCCGTTCCTCCCCGGCAGCGAACGGACCGGTCCGGGAACCGCGCCCCGGACCGGTCCTTTTTTCTTCACCCACGGGAGCCGATGCCATGGACGCCCCCACCACGACCGCTAACGACGCCGTCGACCTGCAGGCGGAATTCACCGCGTCGGGCCTGTCGGATGTGTTCGACGAGCTCGACCGCGACCTGGTCGGCCTTGTCCCCGTCAAGCTGCGGCTGCGCGAGATCGCGGCGCTGCTTCTCGTGGACCGCGCCCGCGCGCGGTTCGGCCTCTCGGCCATCAGCCCGACGCTGCACATGAGCTTCACCGGCAATCCCGGCACCGGCAAGACGACGGTGGCGCTGCGGATGGCCGAGATCCTTCACCGCCTCGGCTATGTCCGCAAGGGCCACCTCGTCACCGTCACCCGTGACGATCTGGTTGGCCAGTATATCGGCCACACCGCGCCAAAGACGAAGGAAATCCTCAAGAAGGCGATGGGCGGCGTGCTGTTCATCGACGAGGCCTACTATCTCTACCGCCCGGAAA
This sequence comes from uncultured Starkeya sp., assembly GCA_964543245.1. Taxonomy (GTDB): domain Bacteria; phylum Pseudomonadota; class Alphaproteobacteria; order Rhizobiales; family Xanthobacteraceae; genus Ancylobacter. The sequence continues at coordinate 23,076 of CAZIXP010000004.1, read as the reverse complement.
ACGAGCGCGACTACGGCCAGGAGGCGATCGAGATCCTGCTGCAGGTGATGGAGAACCAGCGCGACGACCTCGTCGTCATCCTCGCCGGCTATGGCGACCGGATGGAGCGCTTCTTCACCGCCAATCCCGGGTTCCGCTCCCGGGTCGCCCACCACATCGACTTCCCCGACTATTCCGAACGCGAGCTCTACGCCATTGGCGGCCGCATCCTCGAGGGGATGAACTACAGGCTGAGCCCGGAAGCCGAGGCGGCGCTGACCCGCTACATCGCCATCCGCGCGAAGCAGCCGCATTTCGCCAATGGCCGCTCGATCCGCAACGCCCTCGACCGTGCCCGGCTGCGCCAGGCCAACCGGCTGTTCGCCAGCGGCCGCCCGGTCACCGTCGAAGACCTCACAACCATCGCCGCCGAGGACATCCTCGCCAGCCGGGTGTTCTCCGGCGGCATCGACAGCTACCCGCCGATCCGCACGGAGAGTGCCGCATGACCTTCCCCCTGATCGCCCCCTCGATGCTGGCCAGCGACTTCTCCCGCCTCGGCGAGGAGGTGCGCGACGTGGTGGCCGCCGGCGCCGACTGGATCCATCTCGACGTGATGGACGGCCATTTCGTTCCGAACATCACCTTCGGCCCCGACGTCATCAAGGCGATGCGCCGCCACACCGACAAGGTGTTCGACGTTCACCTGATGATCTCGCCGGTGGAGCCCTATCTCGAGGCCTTCGCCAAGGCCGGCGCCGACATCATCACCGTGCAGGCCGAGGCGACCGACCATCTCGACCGCTGCCTCCAGGTCATCCGCGGGCTGGGCAAGAAGGCGGGCGTGGCGCTGAACCCTGCGACGCCGGAAAGCGTCGTCGCCTATGTGCTCGACAAGGTCGACCTCATCCTGCCCATGACCGTCAATCCCGGCTTCGGCGGGCAAGCCTTCATCGCCGACGTTCTGCCCAAGGTGGAGCGCCTGCGCGCCATGATCGGCAACCGGCCGATCCATCTCGAGATCGACGGCGGCGTCAATCCCGAGACCGGGGCGCGCTGCGTGGCGGCCGGCGCCGATGTGCTGGTGGCGGGCTCGGCGGTGTTCAAGGGCGGCATCGAGGGCTATCGCGCCAACATCGCGGCCATTCGCGCCGCCGGTGAGCAGGCCCGGAAAAAGGCGGCCTGACCATGCGGGCGGAGGGCATCATCTTCGACGTCGACGGCACCCTCGCCGAGACCGAGGAGGTGCATCGGCAGGCATTCAACGAGACCTTCGCCCGCTTCGGCCTGCGCTGGTACTGGGATCAGCCGCTCTATCGCCGTCTCCTCGACGTGACCGGCGGCAAGGAGCGCATCCGTGCCTATATCGCGAGCGACGACCCGCCCGACGGCGCCCGCGCGCTCGATTTGGTGGCCGAACTCCATGCCGCCAAGAATGCGCGCTATGCCGAACTCGTGGCCGGCGGCGCCGCCCGGCTGCGCCCCGGCATCGCCCGGCTGATCGAGGAGGCGCGCTCCGGCGGCGTGCGCCTCGCCATCGCCACCACCACGAGCCTGCCGAATGTGGAGGCGCTGCTGGACGCGGCCCTGGGCACAGGGTCGGCGCGGCTGTTCGAGGTGATCGGCGCCGGGGATATGGTGCCGGCCAAGAAGCCGGCGCCTGACATTTACCGCTACGTTCTCGACGCGCTGCACATGCCGACCTTTGCCTGTGTGGCTATCGAGGACTCCCGCAACGGCCTCGACGCCGCGCGAGCGGCCGGCCTGCCCACGCTCGTGACCCCCAGCCTCTACACCCGCCACCAGACCTTTCCCGGCGCGATGGCGGTAGTGCCCGATCTCGAAACGCCACCCGTCTCGCTCGGCACCCTCGCCAAGTGGCGGGCGGCCGACAGCGGCTGGTGACACAGCCGCCCTCGGCGCGAGCCGAGGATCAGCCGCGCCGGCGCTCCCGCGTCACCGGAACCGGAACGAGCGCGCCGATGGGGCGCGGGGCGCGGCCGGCCTGCGCCTCGAACCGCTTGGCGATCCGGCCGAAGCGGCCGCGCCAGGGCTGTTCGATAACCCGACAGGTCAGCGCGGCCAGCGCCAGCGTCGCCAGCAGCACCGCCGCGAGCACAAGGCCCCAGGCGACGGGGTGGCCGAGATCGTAGAGCTGCTTGGCGTGACCGCCGACCAGCACCTCCCGCCGCAGCGAAGAACCCGTCGCGTCGCCATAGAGCCACAGGCCATAGCCGGTCAGCAGCAGAACCGGCATGTGGACCATGTAGATGGAATAGGACCACCGCCCCAGCGCGCGGAGCGGCTCGACCTTCAGCAGCCGCGAGATCGCGCCGCCTTCGCGGGCGAAAACCAGCACCGCCCCGCCGAACACCAGCGGCGCCAGCAGGCTCGTGGCCCGAACCTCATCCGGCCCGTCGCCGGCCATCACGACGAACACCGCGACGACGACCAGCGTGCCGAGCTCGACCAGGCCCGCCGCCGGCAGCGGCTTGCCGCGCATGGCGGCGTGGACATGCTGCACCACCACGCCCGCGAAGAAGCCGGCGATGCAGCGCACCAGACCGAAATCGGCTGTGGAGTTCATATAGGCCGGCGCCGCCAGCAGAAGCACGAGGAGCGCGGCGAGGACCAGAACCAGCGCCGCCCCCAGCAGCCGACGGCCGGCGAGCGCCACCACGACTGCGAACAGGATGTAGGTGTAGAACTCCGACCCGATGCTCCACGCCGGGCTGTTCCAGGCGTTGCCGTACAGCCCCACCGAGTTGAGCAGCAGCGCGTGGAGCAGCAGCGCCAACAGGGAATAATTGCCCTGATCCGCCCGGGCCGCGAAGGTCTCGGGGTGGAGCCCGACCAGATTCATTGCCATCACGCCGAGCATCATGGCGAAGAGCACGGCACCGTGAAGGGGCCAGAGCCGGCCGAAACGCCGCAGGATGAAGCCGCCCACCGCACGCGGGCTGTCGAGCCGGCCGCGATAGGCGTGGGCGACGACGAAGCCCGACAGGACGAAGAAAAAGTCGACGAAGAGATAGGCGTTCTCGGTGAACGCATTTCTCAGTTGTTCGGCGTTGATCAGGAAGCAGAAATGATAAACAACGACGAGCAGCGCACAAAGACCGCGCCATGAATCGAGAGCTTCAAACCGTTCAGCAACCGGCCGCATCGACGTTACCCGGGTTTCTGTCGCCATGATTGCGCCACGTGTTGCAGGACGCGGCGTCTGCCTAACGATCCCTGCGGCGAGCGGTTCCATGCCCGGCGCAGCAGGACATGCCGCGGCGGGGGGAGCCCGGGAGAAAGAGGGCGGCTGGCGCGCACGTGCCCTTCACGCCGCCGCCTGCAGCCACTAAGGGTCAGAAGATGTCGTGGGAGTGAGCCGATGCCGCGCGAAGCCGAGCCCCAACCCGTCCGCCTCGCCGAATACCGCCCGCCCGATTGGCTGGTCGACACGGTGGATCTCGACGTGCGGCTGGACCCGACGCGCACCCGCATCATCTGCCGGCTCGCGCTGCGACCCAACCCCGCCGGGCGGCCGCACGCCCCGCTGATCCTCGACGGCGACGAGCTGACGCTGGAGCGGCTGACGCTCGACGGCGCCGCCCTCGATGCCGGCGCCTATGACGTCACGCCGTCGCGTCTCACACTCCATGCCCCGCCACCGCGGCCGCTGACGCTGGAGGTGGAGACGGTCATCGATCCCTCCGCCAACACCAAGCTGATGGGTCTGTACCGCTCCAGCGGCACCTACTGCACCCAGTGCGAAGCGGAGGGCTTCCGCCGCATCACCTATTTCCCCGACCGGCCGGATGTCCTCGCCGTCTACACCACCCGCATCGAGGCGGAGGTGGAGGACGCGCCCGTGCTACTCGGCAACGGTAATCCGGTCGAGGCCGGGCCGGTGCCCGGCACCAGCCGGCACTATGCGGTGTGGCACGATCCCTGGCCGAAGCCCTGCTATCTCTTCGCCCTGGTCGGCGGCAGACTGGACCGCGTCACCGAACCCTTCGTGACCGCCTCGGGCCGCACCGTCGAACTCGGCATCTATGTCGAGCCCGGCAAGGCCGATCGCACCGCCTATGCCATGGATTCCCTGAAGCGCTCGATGCGCTGGGACGAGGAAGCTTTCGGCTGCGAATACGATCTCGACGTCTTCAACATCGTCGCCGTGGCCGACTTCAACATGGGCGCGATGGAGAACAAGGGGCTCAACGTCTTCAACGACAAGTACGTTCTGGCGAGCTCGGAGACGGCGACGGACGCCGACTATGCCAATATCGAGGCGATCATCGCCCATGAATATTTCCACAACTGGACCGGAAACCGGATCACCTGCCGGGACTGGTTCCAGCTCTGCCTCAAGGAGGGCCTCACCGTCTTCCGCGACCAGGAATTCTCCTCCGATCAGCGCTCGCGCGCGGTGAAGCGCATCGCCGATGTCCGCCTGCTGAAGAGCCACCAGTTCCCGGAGGATGGCGGCCCGCTCGCCCACCCGGTGCGGCCCGACACCTATCGCGAGATCAACAACTTCTACACCGCCACCGTCTACGAGAAGGGCGCGGAGGTGGTGCGGATGCTGAAGACGCTGCTGGGAGCAGACGGCTTCCGCGCCGGCATGGACCTCTATTTCGAGCGCCATGACGGCGACGCTGCCACGGTCGAGGATTTCCTCGCCTGCTTCGCCGATGCGACGGGCGCCGATCTCCGCCAGTTCGCCCTGTGGTACGCCCAGGCCGGCACGCCGGAGGTGAGCGTGGAGACACACTGGGATGACGAACGGGGCATCTTCGAGCTGGACGTGGCGCAGACTGTGCCGGCCACCCCGGGGCAGCCGGTGAAGCAGCCGATGGTGATACCCCTTGCGGTCGGCCTCGTCGGCCCCGACGGCGCCGATATCGATGCCATGCCGCAGGACGGCAGCGCCGGCCCTGCCGCACCCGGGGTGCTGGTCCTCAGGGAGAAGGCGCGCCGCTTCGCCTATCACGGCCTTCCCGCGCGGCCGGTGGCCTCGGTGAATCGCGGCTTTTCCGCACCGGTGCGGCTCTCGACCAGCCTCAGCGCCGACGAGCTCATGTTCCTTGCCCGCCACGACAGCGATCCCTTCAACCGCTTCGATGCCGCCCAGACGCTGGCGCTGGGCCACCTCGTCGCCGCAACCCGCGCGGTGCGGGATGGCGAGGCGGCCTCGGAGCCCGGCACGCTCATCGAGGCGGCGCGTTCGGTGCTGGCCGATCCCTCGCTCGATCCCGCCTTCATGGCCCAGGCGCTGTCGGTGCCCTCCGAAAGCGACATCTCGCGCGAGATCGGCCGCGACGTTGATCCCGACGCCGTCCACGCCGCCCGGCGCGGCCTGCGCCGCGCACTCGGCACGGCGCTCGCGCCCGTCCTGATCGCCACCTATGAGCGGCTCGCCATTCCCGGCCCCTACGCGCCGGATGCCGCTTCCGCCGGGCGGCGCGCGCTCAAGAACACCTGCCTCGACCTCCTGGCCGAAGCGCAGGCCGGGGACGGCATCGCCCGCACCGAGGCGCTCTACCGCGCCGCGGACAATATGACCGACCGCTTCTTCGCCCTCTCCATCCTGGCCCACGCCGCCCCGAACGAGCGCGAGCCGGCCCTGGCCGACTTCTATGAGCGCTATCGCGGCGACCCGCTGATCATCGACAAGTGGCTGGCGCTGCAGGCGCAGATCGCCGAGGCCGAGACGCTGGAACGGGTGCGGAACCTCACCACCCATCCTGCCTTTTCCATGGGCAATCCGAACCGGGTGCGGGCGCTGATCGGCAGCTTCGCCACCGCGAACCTCACCCAGATGCACCGGCCGGACGGCGCCGGCCACGCCTTTGTCGCCGACGCCGTGCTGACGCTGGACCGCCGCAACCCCCAGCTGGCCGCCCGAATCCTTGCGGCCTTCAAGAGCTGGCGCTCGCTGGAGCCGACCCGGCGCGCCTCTGCCGAGGCGGCGCTGAACCGCATCGCCGAGCAGGAGGGGCTGTCGCCGGACGTGTCGGACATCGTCACCCGATCCCTCGGCGGTTGACGGCGAGGCCGGCATGGTTCCTGCTCGGGGTACCAAGCCTTCACGAGCCCTCCCCCGCATCATGAGTCCGTCTCGTCCCGACGACACCAACCCGTTCGAGGCCGTGTATCTCGCCGCGCCGCTGGCCATGTGCGCCGTCGACGCCGGGGTCCGGCTGCGTCTCGCCAATGATCGGCTGGCGGCCCTCTTCGGCCGCGACCGGGTTGATGTGGTGGGCGAACGGCTCGAGGCGCTGGCGCCGGAACTGGGCGATCTTGTCCGGCAGCTCGAAGCCTCGCCGGAGCCCTTCAGCGCCACGGTGACGCTCGGCTCGCCCCCGGATGTGCGCTTCCTCACGGTACTGGCCGCGGGTGCCGGGCCGCTGCGGGGCCTCACCTTCGTGGATGTCAGCCACACCGCCCCGGCCGCGGCCGAACTCGCCCGTTCGGCGGAACGCTCCGCCTTCGCGCTGGAGAGTGCGGGACAATGGGTGTGGGATCTCGACATTCCCGCCGGCAAGGTCTGGCGCTCGCAGCAGTGGAAGCGCGCCCTCGGCTTCGCACCCGGGGAATTAGAAGACCATGACGAGCCCTGGAGCATCGTGCGCCCGTCCGACCGCAAGATCATCGACGAGGCGATGCGCCGCATCATGTCGGGCGAAGACACCAGCTTCGAGGCGACCTACCGGCTGAAGCACAGGGATGGAAGCTGGCGCTGGATTCTCAGCCGCGGCAAGGTCGTCGCCCACGGGCCCGATGGCCGGCCGTCCCGGGTGCTGGCCACCAGCACCGACATCACCCGCCAGAAGCAGACCGAGCACGAGCTCGCCGCCACCATCCGCTCGCGCCGGCTGCTGGAGCAGCAGCTGGTGCAGGCCAACCGGCGGCTGCGCGTGCTGGCCGACATCGACAGCCTGACCGAGCTGCCCAACCGGCGGAAATTCGACCGGGTGCTCGAACAGGAATTCCGCCGGGTCCGCCGCGCCGCGCCCTCCCTCGCCTTGCTGATGATCGACGTCGATCACTTCAAGGCATTCAACGACCTTTACGGCCATCCCGCCGGCGACGACTGCCTGCGCACCGTCGCCGAGGAACTGCAGGCCGCGGTCAACCCGGTGAAGGGGCTCATCACCCGCTATGGCGGCGAGGAGTTCGCCAGCATCCTGGTCAATATCGAGGAAGAGGCCGCGCTCGACACCGCGCGCCGCATGATACGCGCCATCCGCGCGCTGGCGCTGCCGCACGCCGCCAGCCCGGGCGGGCATGTCACGATCTGCGTGGGCATGACGCTGTTGCGGCTGGAGAACCGGCGCAGCGCCGGCTCGCCGCAGCGCCTGGTCGAGCTGGCCGACCGGGCGCTCTACGCGGCGAAGGCCGCCGGGCGCGACCGGATCGCGCTCTGGCGGCACGACAGCGACAACGCCCAGCAGGGGCTCATCGTGGTGGAGCCGCCCGCCGGGGTCGCCTGACTCAGTACTCGACGACGCCGTCCAGCGCGTAGTGCTTGATGGTCTTGCGGTTGGCGATCAGCTGGTCGACCGTCGGTTCGCCCTTGAGCGCGCGATCGATCGCGATCTTCATCGCCTCATACTGGGTGCGGTAGAGATCGGCCTGGTCGAGATTGGGGTCTTCCGCGCAGCGGGGGTCGAGCCACACCATCACGATCATGCAGATGTCGTCCGCCAGCTCCTTCGGCAGGATGCCTTCCGCGAGGCAGTCGACGATGGCGTCGCCGATCGCGCCCTGCACGACGCCGCCGAGCAGATTGACATACTCCGCGCTCTGGATGGTGACCTTGGTGGTCATCATCGTGGCGGGCCGCACCATCTGGTTGAGGTCGCGCACCACGAACATGCGGGTATGCCCCTGCACCTGACCCATCATCGCCGCGAAGGCATGGCCCGCCGGGCCGCGGACGGAGCCGATCAGCACCTCCGGCATGGCGTCGGTGTACTGCCCTTCGGCGGCCAGAACGGTGGCTTCACCGGTGCGGAACCAGATGTCGGTCATGTGCTGCTCTCCTGATGGAGCCCAGCGCATAGCATCCCGTTCTGCGCCGCGTCCACCGCCCGAGGCGCGTCATTCGCGCATGGCGCAACGCAAAAAAATCTCCGCCACGCCTCCCTTCCCGCAACCCCTTGATCGGGCGGGCATCGCGACTCCGCGGGCACTACCGGACGTTACCAGATCCTTAACTTGACTCCCCTAGGACTCTGGACACGCACCCTCCGATTCGATTCAAATCGGCCCGATTCGGAGAGATGCGGCACGTCCCTCCGTTCGTATCGGGGCATTCAGGACTTCGAGGGGAGGCCGGCGATGGCACGCGCCAACGCTGCTGACGCGTCCGCGCGCGTTCAGGCCATGAGAGGCCTGGCTCGCTCGGTAGCCAAGCCTGCCTATCAAAGGCTGGTGGAAGCGGAGCCGTTTCTGCGGCGCGCCGTTCCGGCGCTTATTGTCGCCTTCATCGCCATCGTCGCGGTCGCGTCGGTGGTGCAGATCCGCGCCTATCGCACCCAGTCGCTCGCCGACGCCAAGGACCAGCTCGGCCTGTTCGCCCTCGCCACCGCCAACGGCATCTCCGCCACCAATTTCCCCGCCGCCGCCGCCGCGATGCTGCGCGACGGCCTGCCGCCCCGCGCCGGCGAGGCCGGACGGCGCTATGCCCTCGCCGACCGCAACGGACGCATCCTCGCGACCGACGATGGAGCGCCGGAAAGCGCAGAGGCCGCCGCGGCGCTGCTGGCGAGCGCGCAGGCGCTCGTCGTCTTTGCCGAGAATGCCGGCGTGCTCGACGTCACCCTGCCCGACGGCACCCCCGCCATCGCCACCGTGCGCAATCTCGGCCCCGCCCCGGGACAATTGCTGGCGGTACAGCCGGTCGGTGCGGCGCTGGCGAATTGGCGGTCGGACACGATCCTCACCGTCACCCTGCTGACGACGACGGGCGGGGTACTGCTGATCCTCGGTTTCGCCTTCCACTGGCAGGCCAGCCGCGCCCGCGAGGCCGACGGCATCTACGACACGGTGCGCGAGCGGATCGACACGGCGCTCAACCGCGGGCGATGCGGGCTGTGGGACTGGGACATGGGGCGCGGCCGCATGTTCTGGTCGGATTCCATGTTCGAGATGCTGGGCCACGACCCGCGCGACGAACTGATCTCCTTCGGTGAGGTGGCCTCCCTCGTCCATCCCGACGACGTCAGCCTCTACGACATCGCCAAGGAAATCGCCGACAAGCCCGGCCGCAGCATCGACCGGGTGTTCCGCATGAAGAACGCCGCCGGCGAATGGCTCTGGCTGCGCGCGCGCTGCGAGGTGGTGCCGCAGGCCAATGGCGAGGCGCCCCATCTCGTCGGCATCGCGGTCGACGTCACCGAGGAGCGGCGCCTCGCCGAACGCACGGCCACCGCCGACATGCGCCTGCGCGATGCCATCGAGAGCATCTCGGAATCCTTCGTGCTGTGGGACAGCGCGAATAATCTCGTCATGTGCAACTCGAAGTTCCAGACGCTCTACAACCTGCCCGACGACCGGGTCGTGCCCGGCACCCCGTTCGAGACCGTCGCCGCCCTCGCCCGCCAGCCGGTGGTCCGCATCCCGCTGAAGTCGGAAGACCGGCCCGAGGAAGGCGCCCGCGCCTTCGAGGCGCAGATCGAGGGCGGGCGCTGGCTGAAGGTGGCGGAGCGCCGCACCAAGGACGGCGGCTTCGTCTCGGTCGGCACCGACATCACCGCGCTGAAGCGGCACGAGGAGCGGCTGATGGAGAGCGAGAAGCGCCTGATGGCGCTCGTCGCCGACCTCCGTAAATCGCAGCAGACGCTCGAATTCCAGGCCCAGCAGCTCGCCGAGCTCGCGCAGAACTACGCCGACGAGAAGACGAGGGCGGAACAGGCCAACCGCGCCAAGTCCGAATTCCTCGCCAATATGAGCCACGAGCTGCGCACGCCGCTCAACGCCATCATCGGATTCTCCGAGCTGATGGAAAGCGGCCTGTTCGGCCCGCTCGGCTCCGACAAGTACAACGAATACTGCCGCGACATCCGCGACAGCGGGCGCTATCTGCTCGACGTCATCAACGACATTCTCGACATGTCCCGCATCGAAGCCGGTCGCGTCCGTCTGGCGCTGCAGCCGACCCGGCTCGACGAGGTGCTGAAGGACGCGCTGCGCGTCATGTCGGTGCGCGCCGACGAGAAGCGCATCGCCGTAGTGTCGGACATCGAGGGCGAGGTGAAGATCGAGGCGGACAAGCGGGCGCTGAAGCAGATCACGCTGAACCTGCTCTCCAACGCCATCAAGTTCACCCCGGAGAACGGCCGCATCGCGGTGCGCACCCGGCTCTCGAACCAGTCCGCCCTGCTGGTCATCGAGGATTCCGGCATCGGCATCCCCCGTGCCGCACTGGTGAAGATCGGCAAGCCGTTCGAACAGGTGGAAAGCCAGTTCACCAAGACCCACAAGGGCTCCGGCCTCGGCCTTGCCATCGCCAAGTCGCTGGTCGAGCTGCATGGCGGCACGATGCGCATCCGCTCTTCGGAAGGCGCCGGCACCACGGTGGTGATCCGCATGCCGATCTCCGCCCGTCCCGGCCGCCACCAGCGCGCGCTGGAAGTGGACGCCGCGGAATAGGCTCAGGCCCGCCGCCGCCGGCGCAGCGGGGCCTCGATGGCCAGAAGACGCTCGAAGATCGCCCGCACCTGCCGCTGTGTCTCGAACAGATGCGCCTCCAGCGTCGCGAAATCCGGCAGCGCGCCGGCCCGGGCCAGCAGCCGGCGCAGCGCCGGGCTCGCGCCGGCCGGATCGAACGCGCCGGACACCGACAGCCGCAGGATCTGGGTGAGATCGTGCATCAGCCGGCAGGCATCGCCCAGAACCTGGCCGTCATGGGCATCGAGCAGGCCGGAATGGGTCGCCGCGGCAATGACGCGGGCGGTCGACGTCTCGAGGATGTCGGGATGGGTGGCGGCGTGGGCGAGGACCAGGAACTGGGCGAGAAACTCGATGTCGACCAGCCCGCCCGCGGCGTATTTCAGGTCCCAGGGCTCGGCCTCTCCCTTCTCGTCGGCAATGGCGCGGCGCATGTCGAGAATGTCGGCGGCAAGGCGCGCGGGCTCGCGGTGCCGCCGCAGCACCTGCCCGATCGCCTCCTCGACGGCCGCACGGAAGGCCGGCGGTGCCCACACCACCCGGGCGCGGGTCAGCGCCATGTGCTCCCAGGTCCAGGCCTCCTGGGACTGATAGGCGATGAAGCCCGGCAGCCGGGTCGCGACCGGTCCGGACCGGCCGGAGGGACGCAGCCGCAGATCGACCTCATAGAGCTGGCCGGCATTGGTCGGCGTGGTCAAGGCGTTGACGAGGCGCTGGGTGAGGCGGGCGAAATACTGCGCGCCATAGAGCGGGCGCGGGCCGGTCGATTCCGGGGCGGCCTCGTCGAAATCATAGAGCACGATGAGATCGAGGTCGGAGCCGGCGGTCATCTCGCGGCCGCCCAGCTTGCCCATGGCGAGCACCGCGACCGCGGCGTTGCCGATGGTGCCGTGCGCGTGCTCGAATCGGGCTCGCACCGCGGCGCCGAGCCCACGGATGATGACGTCCGCGAGGCGGGCAAAGGCCTCTCCCGCCTGCGCCGCCGGCAGCGTGCCGGAGAGGATGCGCACCCCGATGAGGACATGGTGTTCCTGCCGGAAGCGGCGGGCACGGTCGAGCAGGTCCTCCTCGTTCTCCGCTCCGGCCAGCAACCGGGCCAGCCGGTCCTCCAGCGCCGGCCGATCCGGCAGCGCCCCGAAGAAGGCGGGGTCGAGCAGCGCGTCGATCAGGCTCGGGCGGTGCGCCAGCATCTCGCCGAGCCGCGGCGCGGTGCCGAGAATGGTCGCCAGCAGCCGGACGAGATCGGGATGGCGGGCCAGCGCCGAGAGCAGCCGCAGCCCTTCGGGCAGCTCCTGGAAGAAGCGGTCGGCCGCGCGCAGCGCACCGTCGGGATCGCCGCCCCGGGCGATCGCGTCGAGCAGCGCCGGCACCAGCCCGGCGAGATGCTCCCGCGCCGCCGGCGTCTTCAGCGAGTGGTAGCGCCCGGACAGCCAGCCGCGCACCACCGCGCTGGCCGCGACCGGCTCGGCATAGCCGAGGCGGTGCAGCGTGGCGAGGGTCTCCCGATCGTCGGCGGCGGCGGGGAAGTCGAGACGCCCTTCGACCGCGGCCCGCGGCGGCGCGTCCTCGAACAGCCCGGCATAGTGTTCCTGCACCCGCAGCAGGTGCGGCATCAGCGCGGCGGTGAAGGCCGCCATATCTGAGTGGAACATGAAGCGGGCGAACCGCTCCAGCGACTCGCACTCCTCCGGCAGTGAATGGGTCTGCGCGTCCGCCACCATCTGCAGGCGATGCTCCACCCGGCGCAGCTGGCGATAGGCCAGCGTCAGTTCGTCCCGCGCCGCGCCGCCGATCCAGCCGGCCCCGGCGAGCACGGCAAGCGCTTCCAGCGTCCTCGGCGTGCGCAGCCGGGGCTCGCGGCCACCGGCGATGAGCTGCTGGGTCTGCGCGAAGAACTCGATCTCGCGGATGCCGCCGCGCCCGAGCTTCACATTGTGGCCTTCCACCGCGATCGAGGCGTGGCCGCGAAAGGCGTGGATTTCCTGCTTCATCGCATGCACATCGGCCAGCGCGGCGTAATCCAGCGAGCGCCGCCAGACGAAGGGGGCGAGCTGGCGCAGGAACTGCCGGCCCAAAGCGAGATCGCCGGCGACGGGACGGGCCTTGATGTAGGCCGCGCGCTCCCAGGTCGCGCCTTCGCGCTCGTAATAGTCGAGCGCGGCGTTGGTGGAGAGCGCGATCTGGGTGGAGGCCGGGTCGGGCCGCAGCCGCAGGTCCACCCGGGCGACATAGCCGTCGGCGGTGCGCTCCTGCAGCAGCTTCACCAGCTGGCGGGTCAGCCGCACGAAGAAGGGCGCGGCCTCCACGCCCTCGGCAAGGGGCGCCCGCTCGGCGTCGTAGAGCACGATGAGGTCGATGTCGGAGGAATAGTTGAGCTCGCCGGCGCCATGCTTGCCCATGGCGAGCACAACATAGCCGGAGTTCTCGACTCCCGGGCGCAGCCTGCCCGCCGCGCGGGCCTGCCGCAGCAGATACCCGACCGCCGCGTCGACGGCGGTGTCGGCGGCGGCGGTGAGGGCGCCGGTGACGGCCTCGAGGTCGAACACCCCGCCAATGTCGGCCAGCGCCACGGTGAGCGCCGTCTCCGCCCGCAGCGCGCGCAGCGCCCGCATCACCGTCTCCTCGTCCCCGGCGCTTTCCACCTGCCGCAAGGCGGCGTCGCGGGCGGCGGCCAGGCCCGCTTCGGGCTCGGCCCCCAGCAGGCGCAGCAGGCGGCATGGATCGAGGCGGATGAGATCGGTGAGGAAGGGTGCGTTCTCGGCGATGCCCTCCAGCAGGCGCCGCACCGCAGGCGACGTCTTGAGCAGGGCAGCGAGCGCCGCCCGGCTGGCGGTATCGCCGCCGGCCAGCGCGTCCTTCAGCAGCCGCGCCGCCTGCCGGGGATGCAGCACGGCCGGGGCTTCTGCAACCCGGGCGGCGAGCGAGCGGGGCGGGAGAGCCGTCGGCGCAGGCTCGGCAGCCCCGGAGAGCGCCGTGCCAACCTGTTTCCGCACTGCCGTGCCCGACCGCTGCCGCTCTGCCATCGATTCTCCTCGCGTCACGTCACAATAATAAGGCACATTGCTTAAAACATGTGCCGTATGTCGCCAACGATGCGCACAGAGGATCGGTTCACCCGGCGGCATTCTCCAGCGGCAGGAGGATGACGACGCGCAGCCCGGGCGCGTTGTCCTCGAGGGCGATGCTGCCGCCGTGCAGGTGAACCACAGCCGCCACCAGCGACAGGCCGAGCCCGGAGCCCGGGCGCGAGCGGCTCGCCTCGAGCCGGACGAACCGCTCCAGCACGCGGGCGCGGTCCGCCTCCGGGATGCCGGCGCCCTGATCGGCGACGACGATCCGGGCATGGTCGCCCGCCCGCTCCGCCACCACGCGGACGCTGCGGGCCATGCCGTCCGGCGTGTCGGGGCAGCAATATTTGATGGCGTTGTCGACGAGATTGGACAGCGCCTGGCCGATCAGCTCGCGCACCCCGCGCACCATCAGCGGCCCCTCGGCCTCGACCACGAAGCCGAGCCCCTGCTCTTCCGCCAATGGCTCATACAGTTCGGCGACGCTGGACGCGGTCTCGGCGAGGTCGAACGGCACCATGCCCGCCCGCGCCTGGCCCGCCTCGGCCCGCGCGATCATCAGCAGCGCGTTGAAGATGCGGATGAGGTTGTCGGATTCCTCGATGGTCTGCTCGGTGGCGGCGCGCCACTGCGCCTCGGTTCCGGCGGTGCGCAGGGCGTCCTCGGCGCGGTTGCGCAGGCGTGTCAGCGGGGTTTTCAGGTCATGGGCGACATTGTCGGTCACCTGCTTCAGCCCCGCCATCAGCGCCTCGATGCGCTCCAGCATGGCGTTGAGGCTGAGGGCGAGGCGGTCGAACTCGTCGCCGGTGCCCGCCACCGCGAGCCGGCCGGAGAGATCGCCGGTCATGATGGTCTCCGACGTCGCGGTCATCTGGTCGATGCGCTTCAGCACCCGCCGGGTGACGAACAGCCCGCCCGCGACGCCCATCAGCACCAGCACGACCAGCCCCCACAGCGCGGGGCGGATGATGATGCGGCGCAGCTCCTCGCGCTCCACCACGTCACGGCCGATCAGCAGGCGGAACTCGCCGGGAAGGAACACCACCTTCACCAGCGCCCGGCTGGTGTGCCCGCCGGACTCCTCCGAGCGGACATAGTCGATCTCCTTCCAGCCCTCGCTGTCCATGAAGCTGAGCGGCAGGTTCAGCACGTTGCCCGCCAGGTTCTCGCCGGTGAAGGTGGTGAGGAGATAGAGCCCGGCACCGGGCTGGCGCGAGCGGCGGCCGACGATGTTGGCCAGCCGGTTGATGCCGCCGACCCGATACTGCTCCGCCAGGATCTGCGCTTCGTTCTCGATCGCCTCGGTCGCCTGGCTGATGACGAGGCGCTGGGTGTGCCAGCCGAGATAGGCGATGACCGACGCCGCGAAGATGGCGAAGGCCAGGAGATAGGCCGCGATCAGCTTGAACGCGGTGGTGCGCAGCAGCCTACCGAGCGCCGTCACGGATGATGTACCCGGCGCCGCGCACCGTATGGAGCAGCGGGGGTTCGAAACCCTTGTCGATCTTGGAACGCAGGCGGGACACGTGAACGTCGATCACATTGGTCTGCGGGTCGAAATGATAGTCCCACACATTCTCCAGCAGCATGGTGCGGGTCACCACCTGGCCGGCATGGCGCATGAGATATTCGAGCAGGCGGAACTCGCGCGGCTGCAGCACGATCTCCTGCCCCGCGCGGGTCACCCGGTGGGCGAGACGGTCGAGTTCGAGATCGGCGACGCGGTACAGCGTGTCGGCGGCCTGCGGCCCGCCCCGCCGCACCAGCGCCTCGACCCGCGCCAGCAGCTCGGAAAAGGCATAGGGCTTCGGCAGATAGTCGTCGCCGCCGGCGCGCAGGCCGGTCACCCGGTCATCGACCTGGCCGAGCGCGGAGAGGATGAGGGTGGGCGTCTTGTCGCCGCGCGCCCGGAGCTCGGCGATCAGCGCGAGGCCGTCGCGGCGGGGCAGCATGCGGTCGACGATGAGCGCGTCGTAGCCGCCGTCCAGCGCAAGGGCGAGGCCCTCGTCGCCATCCGCGGCGTGATCGACGACATAACCGGCCTCGCGGAAGGCCTTGCGCAGATAATCGGCAGCGGCGCGATCATCCTCGACGACGAGCAGGCGCATGATGTGTTCTTCGGCGTTCGGTCCGACGCCGCCACGCCCGGACAGGAAATCGTCGAGGGTGAGGGTCGAAAAGGCGGGTTCCTGGGTCATGACCA
Organism: uncultured Starkeya sp.; assembly: GCA_964543245.1. Lineage (GTDB taxonomy): Bacteria > Pseudomonadota > Alphaproteobacteria > Rhizobiales > Xanthobacteraceae > Ancylobacter. The sequence continues at coordinate 7,158 of CAZIXP010000004.1, read as the reverse complement.
TGTACGCCATTTTCTCCGCGCCGCCTATCGGCGGCGGAACCACCCGTGCAGGGCTTTCAACAGCGACACGGGGAGTCCCCGAGGGACTCCCCGCGCGCCATCGGACCGACCGCAGCCTTCTGGGGGCGACGGGACAGGGAGCGGCCGGAACCGACCGTCGGGACGCAGGCAAGGGGCAAAGCCGCGACCCGAGGAGCAAGGCCGGCCGGCGGGGGAGCCGGCCGGCACCGACCGCCACCGGGGGAAGCGGCGGCCGGGAGAAGGCGGGGCGACGAGGGGTCAACCCCCCGTCGCCTGAGGTCGTGGCGATCAGCCGTTCGACTTGCCGAGCGAGATCGCGACGAAGCGCGTGCCCTGCTCGGACTTCACCCGCATCAGCACCGCCTTGCGGTTCTCCTTGCGGGCCTCGGCGAGGCCGGCGCGGACATCGGCGGGGGTCGAGACCGGCTTGCCGGCGACATCGAGGATCACGTCGCCTTCCTTCAGGCCGCGGTCGGCGGCCGGACCGTCGGGGTCGACCTGGGTGACGACCACGCCCTCATTGCCGGCGCCGGCGACACCCTTGGCGGGCGCCAGCGAGAGGCCGAGGCGGGGAACGTCGCGGTCCGCCTTCTGCTCGGCGCCGCCGCTCCGCTCGCCGCTGTCGTTGGAGGCGACGTCGGTCGGAAGCTGCTCCAGCGTCACCGCGACATTGGTCGGCTTGCCGTCGCGCAGCACGCTGAGCTGCACCGTGGTGCCCGGCTTCTTCTGCGCGATCTTCCGCGACATCTCGCGGGCGTCCTTCACCGGGTCGCCGTCGATGGCCGTCACGACGTCACCCGCCTTCAGGCCGGCCTTGTCGCCGGGGGTTCCCGGCTGGACCTGCGCCACCAGCGCGCCGCGGGCCTCGCTGATGCCGAGGGCTTCGGCGACATCGTCGCTGACCGGCTGGATCTGCACCCCGACATAGCCGCGGGCGACCGAGCCGCCGGACTTCAGCGCGTCCACCACCTGCGAGACGGTCTCGGAGGGGATGGCGAAGGCGATGCCGACATTGCCGCCCGAGGGGGAGACGATGGCAGTGTTCACACCGATGACCTCGCCGTTGAGGCCGAAGGTCGGGCCGCCGGAATTGCCGCGGTTGATCGGGGCGTCGATCTGCAGGAAGTCGTCATAGGGGCCCGAGCCGATGTCGCGGCCACGGGCGGAGACGATGCCCGCGGTGACGGTGCCGCCGAGGCCGAAGGGATTGCCGACCGCAACCACCCAGTCGCCGACGCGGGGGGCGGAGGAGGCGAGCTTCACCCACGGGAAGTCGGACTTGCCGTCCACCTTCAGCAGGGCGACGTCGGTGCGCGGGTCGGTGCCGACCACCTTCGCGGTGTAGGTCTTGCCGTCGGTGGTGGTGATGTCGACCTCGGAGGCGCTGTCGACCACGTGGTTGTTGGTCACGACATAGCCGTCGGCCGAGATGAAGAAGCCGGAGCCCTGGCCGACGACACGGCCATGACCGCCGCGCGGGCCACGCTCGCCGCCGGGAGCGCCGGGGCCGCCGGGGCCGAAGCCGAAGCGGCGCATGAAGCGCTCGATCTGCGGGGGCACGTTCTGCGGGCCGGCCTCGTCGTCATTCGAGGCCATCTGGTCCGGCTCGTCCTTCTTCACCTTCACGCTCACCACCGCGGGCGAGACCTTCTCGACGATGTCGGCGAAGGAGAAGGTGCCGGTGGGCTGGCTGGTGGTGATCTGGGCGAAGGCGGGGGTGATGGTCTCCGGCAGAACCAGGGCGCCGACCGCGCCACCGGCGAGGGCCAGCGTGAAGACACCGGCGAGCAGCCGGTTGCGGCTGCGACGCAGCGTGGAGGAGGTCTCGGTCGCGGGGGTCTGCGAAGTCGCGTTGCGCGGCATGGGGTAGGTCCTCGTTGGTCGCTGGCTGCCATCGGTTTCAAGCAGCGTTGACGAGGAAACTAGAAAGCCGCGCCTTAACGCAGTCTGGCGGGGGGGTTAAACTTTGGTAAGGTCGCGCGGCGCCCCCGCCTCGCCGGCCTCCGCGCCCGCCTCCGCCGCCACCAGCGCCCGCAGGCGCGCCTCCTCCTCCCCGCTCAGCGGGACGGTGGGGGCCGGCATCCGCCGCCGCGACAGCATGATGATGCCAATGCCGCCCGCCGCCAGCACCAGGAAGGGCGCGATCCACAGCACGACATTGGCGCCGTGCCAGGTCGGCCGCATCAGCACGAACTCGCCATAGCGGTCGACCAGATAGTCCAGCACCTGCTGGTCGCTGTCCCCGGCCTTCAGGCGTTCGCGCACCAGCACCCGCAGATCGCGGGCCAGCGGCGCGTCGGAATCGTCGATGGACTGGTTCTGGCAGACCATGCAGCGCAGCTCCTTCGAGAGCACCCGCGCCCGCGCCTCCAGCGCCGGGTCGGCCAGCACCTCGTCGGGCTGCACCGCGTAGGCCGGCATGGCGGACAGGCCGGCAGCCAGCAGCCACGCCAGCACAGCGAGGCGGCGGAGACGGGCGGAGCGAACGGGCGTCATGCGCATCGCCGCCTCACTCCGCCGGGCTCGGCGCCGGCGCGCGCCGCGCCTTGGCCGGGCGCGGGGCGCCCACCCGCAGCCGGCGGTCGGACAGCGAGAGCACGCCGCCCAGCGCCATGACCACCGCCCCGAGCCAGATCAGCGTCACCAGCGGCTTCCAGTAGGCCCGGATGCCGATGCCGCCATTGGCGAGCTCGTCGCCGAGGCTGACATAGAGCTGGCCGAAGCCGAAGGTGCGGATGCCCGCCTCGGTGGTCGGCATGTTGCGGGCGAGGAAGAGGCGCTTGGAGGAGGTGATGGTTCCCCGCTCCACCCCGCCCTCGCGGATGCGGAAGACGCCGGCGACGTCGCGGTAATTCGGCCCGGTTCGCGGCTCCATCCGCTCCAGCGTCAGCTCGTAGCGGCCGACCGAGACGGTGCCGCCCGGCTGGATGCCGGCGATGCGCTCCGAGCTCCAGCTCGTCTCGGCGACGATGCCGAGCAGGCAGATGCCCACGCCGGCATGGGCGAGCGTCGTGCCGTAGGTCGCCCGCGGCAGGCCGCGCAGCCGCGCCCACGCCGTCGCCGCCGGCACCCGGCCGAGCCCGGCGCGCTCGGCGAGGTCGACCAGCGCGCCGAGGATGACGAAGGCGGCGAGCCCGACGCCCACCGGCGCCAGCGCCGGCCCGCCATAGGCGGCATAGGCGACGCCAAGGCCGACCACGATGGCGAGGCCGAAGGCCAGCATCAGCCGCTGGGCGACGCCGACGATGTCGCCGCGCTTCCACGCCAGCAGCGGGCCGAACGGCATGACGCAGACCACGGGCAGCATCAGCGCCCCGACGGTGAGATTGAAATAGGGCGGGCCCACCGTGATCTTGGCGCCGTTCCACGCCTCCAGCGCCAGCGGGTACAGCGTGCCGACGAACACCGCCGCCGCCGCCGCCGTCAGCAGCAGGTTGTTCAGCACCAGCGCCCCCTCACGGGAAACCGGCGCGAAGATGCCGCCCTGCCGCAGCATCGGCGCGCGCAGCGCGAACAGGAACAGCGAGCCGCCGATGAAGGCGATCAGGATGGCGAGGATGAACACGCCGCGCTCGGGATCGGTGGCGAAGGCATGCACCGAGGTCAGCACGCCGGACCGCACCAGGAAGGTGCCGAGCAGCGACAGCGAGAAGGCGAGGATCGCCAGCAGCACCGTCCACACCTTCAGCGCGTCGCGCTTTTCCATCACGACAGCGGAATGGATGAGCGCGGTGCCGGCGAACCACGGCATCAGCGAGGCGTTCTCGACCGGGTCCCAGAACCACCAGCCGCCCCAGCCCAGTTCGTAATAGGCCCAGTAGGAGCCCATCGCGATGCCGACGGTGAGGAAGGCCCAGGCCGCCAGCGCCCAGGGCCGCACCCAGCGCGCCCAGGCCGCGTCGATCCGCCCGTCCAGCAGGGCCGCGACGGCGAAGGCGAAGGTGATGGAGAAGCCGACATAGCCGAGATAGAGCAGCGGCGGGTGAACCGCGAGGCCGATATCCTGCAGGATCGGGTTGAGGTCCTGCCCCTCCACCGGCGCCGGGCTCACCCGCAGGAAGGGGTTCGAGGTCAACAGGATGAACAGCAGGAAGGCGACCCCGATCGAGCCCTGCACGCCCAGCACATTGGCCTTCAGCCGGGCCGGCAGGTTGGTGCCGAACAGCGCCACCATCGCCCCGAACAGCGCCAGCACCAGCACCCAGAGCAGCATGGAGCCCTCATGGTTCCCCCAGGTGCTAGTGACCTTGTAGATCATCGGCATGTCGGAATGGGAGTTCTGGTAGACGTTCAGCACCGAGAAGTCGGACTGGACATAGGCCGCCACCAGCGCGGCGAAGGCGAGGCTGACGAAGCCGGCGAACGCCACCGCCAGCGCCGGCCCCACCCGCATCAGCGCGGCGTCGTTGGCGCGCGCGCCCCAGATCGGCAGCACCATCTGCAGCAGCGCCACGGCGAGGGCGAGGACGAGGGCGTAATGGCCGGTTTCGGGGATCATGTCGCTCGCCTCACTGTGCGCTGCTGGTGGGGCCGGGCGCGGGGGACGGCGCCGGGCGCGCCGGCGCGCCGCCCTCGCCCTCCTGCCAGACGCCCTGCTTCTTCAGGGCCTCGACGACTTCCTTGGGCATGTATTTCTCGTCGTGCTTGGCGAGGACCGTGTCGGCCCTGAAGCCGCCCTCCGGCTCCAGCACCCCCTCGGCGACGACGCCCTGCCCCTCCCGGAACAGGTCGGGAAGGATGCCGACATAGGACACCGCCACGTCGGCGCCGCCATCGGTCACGACGAAACGCACATGGGTGCCGTCCTGCCGGTCCACCGAGCCGGCCTTCACCAGGCCGCCGAGCCGCAGGCGGGTGCCGGGCGCTGGGTGCTGGGCGGCGATGTCGCTGGGCGAGCGGAAGAACACGATGGTGTCGGAGAGCGCGAACAGCACCAGCCCCGCGGCGATGCCGAGCACGCCGAGCGCGCAGGAGATCAGCAGCAGGCGGCGGCTCTTGCGGGTCATGGTCAGCTCCCCAGTCCCAGTTCCTGCGCCAGCGCATCGATGCGCTGGGTTGCGGCGGGGTCCCCGGCGAAGGCGCTGCGGGCCTCGCCGGCGGCGGCCCTGGCCTTTTCCGGCTCGCCGAGCACGTTCCAGGCCCGCACCAGCCGGAGCCAGCCCTCGATGTCGTCGCCATTGGCCTGAAGCCGTGCCGCGAGCCGCTCCACCATGCCGCGCACCATGGCGGTGCGCTGCTCCGGCGTCAGCGCCGCGGCATTGGCGACGTCGGCGGCGTCCGGCCCCGGGGCGGCGTCCGGTGCCGGGGCGGGTGCGTCGGCCTGCGACGCCGTAGCAGGCGGCGCGGCCGTGGGCCCGCCGGGCGCGGGGGAGAGCCGGTCGAGCGCGGCCTTCACCATGGGCAGCCACGGCGCGTCGGCCGGCGCGCCGGCGACAAGGCGGCTCCAGCGGTCGATCGCGTCCTGCCGGCGGCCGTCCTGCGCGGCACCAAGCCCGAGATAATAATTGGCCTTCACCGAAGCGGGATCGAGCGCCAGCGCCCGCTCGAAAGCCTGCTGGGCGTCGGCGGTGACGACGCCGCCCGCCAGCGCGGTCTCAGCCTCGCCGAGCCCGGTCTCGCGCGGCGCGCTGGGGCCGAGCAGGCGGATCGCGGTCTCCCACGCCCGCACCGCGTCCTCCAGCCGGCCGACGCGGTAGTAGATCGGCGCGACCACCTCATAGCCGCGCCCGTCATCGGGGTTGGCTTCCAGATGGCTTTCCACCCGGCGCACCAGCACCGCGATGTCGGCCGTGGCGGGATCGGCGGAGAGGCGGGCGGAGAGCGGCTGCCCCGGCAGGGAGGGCGAGCCGAGCCCGAGATAGAGCCCGCCGGCGATCGCCGGCACGCCGATGAGCGCGATCACGGCGGCGATGCGGCGGCGGCGGTCGGAGGCGGTGGCGACGCCCCTGCCCTCCTCGGCCGCGCGGAGCATGCGGCGGGCGATCTCGGTGCGCGCCGCCTCGCCCTCGCGCGCGCCGATCAGCCCGGCGCTGCGGTCGCGCTCGATCTCCTCGAGCTGGTCGCGATAGACCGCAAGATCGGCCTGCCGCTCGTCAGCAGCCGGCCCTGCCGCCCCGGTGCGCAACGGCCACAGCACCGCCAGCACGGCGGCGCCGGTCATCACCGCGAAGATCAACCACAGCGTCATCGACATCCCTCTGATGCGCTGAGGTAGCCGACCGAGCGCCCCGCGCCAATCGCCAAGGGCGCCGCACCGGGCGCCGCAGTGTCACAGTGGCGCGAGCGCCGACAGGGCTGCGGGCAAGCGCCGCACCTTGAAACGAAAACCCCGGCCGCACGGGGGCCGGGGTTCGCATCCTTGGGTACCGCGCCGGGCAAGGGCCGGCCGCGCGCGGCGGGATCAGCCCTGAACCGGGGTCCAGGTGCCGTCCGGGTTGCGGCAGGCGGTGCCGCGGGCGGTCTGCGGCTGGCCGTTGATGTAGATGGTGTGGGTGAATTCGCGGCAGCGCGGCGAGGGGCCGCGGGCATAGGCCGGGCCGGCGACGATGGTGCCGTAATTGCCGCTGTCGCCACGCCAGCTCACCGGCGCGCCGGGGGCGCCGCTCTCCAGCGCCTGCTGCTCGGCCTGGGCGGCGCGGCTGCGGTCCTCCTGGTCGAGGGCGTTGCCGATCATGCCGCCGATGAGGCCGCCGACGCCGGCGCCGATCAGCGTGCTGGTGGCAGTGTGGCCGGCCAGCTGGCCGATGACGCCGCCGGTGATGGCGCCGATCGCCGCGCCGCCGGTGGTCTTCGGGCCCATGGTGGAATTGGTGGACGAGCAGCCGGCGAGGGCCACGCCGACGAGACCGACGGCAACGAACTGATAGGCGCGCATGGAAAGCCTTTCCCCAACGGGCGGTATGCCTTTGTCACCGTGGCACAAAGCCGACGATTCGGGCGAAACCTTGGCTGCAGCGGCTTCACGCCGCCGGAAGCCGCACGATACAGCGCAACCCGCCGAAGGGCGAGGTGGCGAGGGTGAAACGGCCGCCATAGATGCCGACCAGCTCGCTGACGATGGACAGGCCGAGCCCCGAGCCCGGCATGGTCTCGTCCAGCCGCTTGCCGCGTTTCAGCGCTTCCACCCGCTGCTCCTCG